>CAIYFY010000313.1 GCA_903925535.1 uncultured Bacteroidota bacterium
ATCCTGATCAGAGTTATGCCATACTGGATGAAATGGTTGCACATGTAGAAAAGCTTTTGATTTCATTGGAGCTCCCTTACCGCATTCTTCGTTTATGCGGAGGAGATATGAGTTTTGCTTCTGCACTTACTTACGATTTTGAAGTATATAGTGCTGCTCAGCAGAAATGGCTTGAAGTGAGTTCGGTGAGCAATTTTGAATCTTTTCAAGCCAATCGATTAAAGCTTCGATTTAAAGACGATAAGGGTAAGACTCAATTAGCCCATACCTTGAATGGAAGTTCGTTGGCGTTGCCCAGAATTATGGCAGCGTTGTTAGAAAACAATCAAACTTCTCAGGGAATCAACTTGCCATCCAGTTTGCATTCTTACATGAATGCTACTTCAATTCAGTGATTGTAGCCTTCGATTCATAACCGCAAACCACAAAGGTGGTAACAGCGATAGTAACATCATGCCCGGATATCCTGTTGGCATCTGTGGACTGTCGTCGAAGTGGCGCAGCACCTGATATTTCCTGCTGGCCATGAAGTGGTGATCGGAATGTCGGGAAAGTTCCAGCAGCATCAACCGGCCGATAGGGTGGTTGGAGTTCCAGGAATGGGCTGGCAGCGTGCGCTCGTACCTGCTCCCTGTCTTCTTGCGCATCAGTCCGTAATGCTCGATATAATTCACTGTTTCAAGCAGCAGGGCGCCAAGGGCGGCACCCGCCAGAAAGTGACACAGGACGAAGAATCCGAAAATCACGTATATGGCAGCCACAAACGCCAGTTGAATCACCTGAAACCGCAGCATCTCGTTCTGCCACGACCAGAACGGCAGTCCGGCCTTCCCGAGCCGGTCGGCCTCCAGACGCCAGGCCGACAACCAGCTGTCGCGGATGGTGCGCACGTAAAAACCGTACAGCGTTTCTCCGTAGCGACTCGTGGCCGGATCCTCCTCAGTTGATACGTTCTTGTGGTGACCGCGGTTATGCTCAATGAAAAAGTGCATGTAAAGCGTCGAAAGCAACAGCATTTTGCTCATAAACTGCTCATAACGGGTATTGCGATGCCCAAGTTCATGGGCTGCGTTGATACCCAGCACACCACAGGAAAGACCAAATGCTATAGTCATGCCCACCCGTGCGTACAAAGGCAGACCCTCCTGTCCGATCTGAAAAAGAAAATAAACCAGAATCAGATACTGCACCGGCAAAAGGCCGTAAATAATCAGATCGAACAGGCGGTTCTTCGTGGCAACCTCCTCCTCCTGTTCGGTCAGATTGGCCTCCGACCCCCTGGAAAACAGCTCCAGAAAAGGCAAAACGCCAAAGAGCAGCGCCACCGCAGAATACGACCATATATCAGCCGATCTGACAGATAAAAACACCACCACCGGTGTGACGTAAACCAGCAAGTACTTTAAAGTGCCTGATTTCATGATGACTCGTCCGCTATTTTTCCGAAAAGTACAGGTGTTGCCACACTATTGCAAGTGAAATGATTTTTAAAGCAGACTTTTTGAAATATTTATTTGCAGAAACCGCCAATAATGCTACCTTTGCGGCCCGTTTCTAAAAGCAGATGCCAAAATGAACGCACTTTCACCGTACTCCATACCTATCAAGGGCCTGAAAGTAGGGTTTCACTCGTTCAATTTTGTAGTTGACGGCTCCTTCTTTGCTCTTTTTCAAGATTCCCCGATCGGCGATTCATCGCTGGAATTCAGCGTGGAGCTCGACAGGCGGTCAGATATGCTGCTTTTCGACTTCGGGATGTCGGGGTATGTCAGGGTCGAATGCGACCGTTGCACTGCCGACATCAATATGCCGCTCGAAGACGAGCGGCAGCTGATTGTGAAGTTCGGAGACGCCGAGGGAGAAACAGAAGACGAGGTGGTTTTTATTCACCCCGATACTTCCGAGTTCAATCTCGCCAGTTATCTGTACGAGTTCGCTGTATTGTCATTGCCAATCACGAACGTGTACGATTGTCAGGAAGACGCTGAACCGCCCTGTAATTTCGAGGTACTGAAACGCCTCTCTCAGGACGGAGATGATGATAAAGGCTCATCTGTATGGGATGCGCTGAATCCGTTGAAAGGAAATTAATTGATTCATAAGCGGCTGTCATAACAGCCACAACGAAAATAGGTCATGCCAAATCCTAAATGGCGGCACTCGAAACGCCGCAAGCGCGCCCGCCGCACACACGACAAAGCTGAAATGCCAACTCTCGGCTCCTGCAAGACGACGGGCGAAACCCACCGTCTGCACCGCGCATACAGCGTGGAAGGCGCTATCTACTACCGTGGCCACGTACTCGTACCAGCCAGGGAATCAGGTGCCGTGCAAGAGTAATCTCGCACTCCGCACGCTGTAATCGCCTTTTCAGGAACTTGAAGGCTCCAGTCCCTACCGGGATGTCATGGGGCTTTTCCTGTTTTAAAAAAATTGATTCTGACAGGTTTACTCACCGTCATTAACATCCGTTTGCGATGAAACAGATTATCAATACTCCTTCAGCCCCGGCTCCGATTGGTCCGTACAATCAGTCAACCCTGTTCAACGGAATGCTTTTTGTCTCCGGTCAAATAGCGCTCGACCCGGCAACCGGCGAACTGGTACTTGAGAACATCGAAGCGGAGACCCATCGGGTACTGCAAAATATTCAGGCAATTCTGGAAGCAGCCGGCAGCAGTTTTGAGAAAGTGCTGAAAGCCTCTGTGTTCGTGAAGGATATGAATATGTTCAGCCGCATCAACGCTGTTTACGGCGAATATTTCAATCCGGAATGGGCACCGGCACGCGAACTTGTACAGGTGGCCGAACTTCCGCGCTTTGTAAATGTTGAAATATCTGTAATAGCTACTGTCTAATTTTTCAGTTCCATGAAAAACGTTCTCTCCTGCATTCAGCCCACCGGCGACTTACACCTTGGAAACTACTTCGGTGCCGTACAAAACTGGGTACGGCTGCAGGATGAATATAACTGTACCTATGGCGTGGTGGATTACCACTCCATGACCATGCCGTACAATGCCGCGCAGCTCCGCGAAAACACCTGGAAAATGGTGTTCTATCTGCTCGCCTGCGGTATCAAGCCGGAAAATGTGTTTGTGCAGAGCCTCGTGCCCGAACACGTGGAACTGTCCTGGATTCTGGGCTGCACCACCAGCTACGGTGAACTCACCCGCATGACGCAGTTCAAGGACAAAACCGACCAGCTCCGCGAAACCGACAAGGACTCCTTCGTCAGTCTGGGCCTGTTCGCATACCCGGTACTTCAGGCAGCCGACATCCTGATCTATCATGCCGATTATGTACCGGTCGGCAAAGACCAGGAGCAGCACCTCGAGCTGTCGCGCAATATCGCCCAGCGCTTCAACCACCAGTTCGGAAAGGACTACTTCATCCACCCCGAACCTCTTTTCACTGAAACACCCAAAATTCTCTCGCCAGCCGACCCGAACCGGAAGATGAGCAAGAGCCTCGGTGAAAAACACTACATCAATCTCTTCGGAGAAGAAGACCGCGTCCGCAAGCAAATCAAATCGGCAGTCACCGATACCGGCGACACACCCGCCGGAGAAATGAGCGCCGGCGTTCAAAATCTCTTCGAACTGCTGCGCGCCTGCGGTCATACCGACGCATATAACTCACTCATGGCCGACTACACCGCCGGCGAACTCAAGTATTCCGCCCTCAAGGAAGAGGTGGCCAACGCTGTAACAGGACTCGTAAACCCGTTCAGGGAAAAACTCGCAGCCCTGCAGGCAGATAAAAAGGCCGTCAAGGAGCAGATACAGGCGTCTTCCGCGGAAATACGCAAGCGCGCACAGAAAACCCTGAAAGAAGTAAGGGAAATAACCGGACTGGGATCTCTCCGCTAATGCCTACCAGCCCTCCGGCTGACGGCGCATCCGCTCACGGCGACTGCGCAATTCATCTTCAATGCTCAGTCGTGTGTGTACCAGCTGACCCTGTATGCCAAACTTCCTGTAGGTGTGCGCCATCATTCCGGCAAATACCAGCATACAAATGATGGCGGCGGCAAAGGAAGCCATTGAAATCATATTGCTATTCATGGACGCGGCCAGAACACCAAGCAATATCCAGCCAGCTCCGGCAGCGCCAACAGCAACAGACAGGCTGAGCGCCCGCTTCTGTAAAATTATCCGGGTACACACCAGCGCATGCAGCTCCAGCAGGTGCTCTGTGCCAAAGCCCTGTGGCCCCAGTTCAACAAGCAGGCCCAGCTCGTCTGATGCCTCGTGCTCAAGGCGATCAAACACATCCGTGTGAACTTGCTTTCGTTTGAAGATTCGCATGAAGGAAAACATGTCCTGAAAACACCATCTCGATGTTATTGTTGAATACGTTTGTTTATAGTATTAGGTTTGCGCCGGATAAATAAAAAATAGCGCAGACCAATGACAATTCAGCAGGCACAGGAAACAGTTGATACCTGGATTCACACCATAGGGGTCAGATACTTCTCCGAGCTCACCAATACAGCCATTCTCATGGAAGAGGTAGGGGAAGTTGCACGCCTGATGGCGCGAATATACGGAGAACAATCTTTTAAAAACACGGAGAAAGCAGCCACTGCCAAAGAGGATCTGGCCGACGAAATGGCCGATGTGCTGTTCGTACTAATCTGTCTGGCCAATCAGACCGGTACCGACCTGACAGAAGCCCTCAGAAAAAATCTCGAAAAGAAAACCGGGCGCGATGCAGAACGCCATGCCCGGAATGAAAAGTTACAGTAACCCTCACCTACACCAATTTCGTTCCAAAGACGTTTTGAATTGAAATGATTACTATGAAACATATTACTGCCGCCATTATTCTCGCCTTTTGGGTAATTCCAGGATTTTTTTCCCGCCTGTGCGCACAGGCACCCGCGAAGTTTCCCGAAAACCCCAACGAGTTTGTTGTCAAACTGGGTGAGTTCATGACCCAAAACAAGCGCCCCGACATGGAGGAGTCCTTCGCTGTATTCAACAAACAGTACAAATCGGGGGTTTTCAGGGATGACGACATCAAACGAGTTATCAGGCTTTCCAATATGCTCGGCACCCAGAATCTGGCGCCATTCCCCTATTACAAGAACTATATTGATGCCGTTACAGGCGCAAAATCGGATCCCGATACCGCCCTGTTTACCCGATGGCACGCATTCTCGGAAACTGTCATCGCCGGCATTGAAAAGGGTCGTACCAAACCCATCGGTCAGTATCTCGAATTTTCATCGGATATCATGAACGGGAGAGCACTGAAAAGCGGGGAAGGTGGTTCTGTGACCTGGAAAATAAAGGGCGGATCGGTGAACTATGAATACAGCGACAAAATTCCACGTATTGTCTGCAATGATGTTGACCTGATCGGCGCCCGGAAAACGGACTCCGTAGTCATCATGAAAACCTCGGGAGCCTATCTGCCCTACGATAACGTATGGCGCGGAAAAGGCGGCAGGGTTTCGTGGGCGGAAGCAGGCATGGACTCCTCCATATACGCCGTGCTTGGAAACTATAAAATTGAAACGAACAAACCGCTGTTCACCTGCGACACTGCCACCCTGTTTTATCCACTGTACTTCAACCAGACGGGCGTCCCCGGCCGGTTCGAGCACAATGTGGTCATCAGACCGAAATCAGCCACATCAAAACCCGACTCCCTGTCCGATTTCAACTTCCCGAAGTTTGAATCTTTTGACAAAAGACTGCGCGTCAACAAACTGGGCGATGGCATTGAATACACCGGCGGTTTCCGACTGGAAGGCAACTCGCTCTATGGTTTCGGAAAAGCAGGCGAACCAGCCAGAATGACGATCTATAACAAGAAGAGACAGCGTATATTTTACGGAGAAGGAGAACTTTTCATCATTAAAAGGGGAGTCAGTGTGGTAGCACAAGGGGTAGATGCCAAACTGTATATGGACACCGACAGTTTATTCCACCCGGCTGCCAGTTTCCGGATTGATATACCCAAACAGGTCATCTCGCTGGCAAGGGGCGACAAGGGTTCAGAGAGGAATCCCTTTTTCTCCTCCTATTATAATATGAACCTTAACACTGACCGCATCTCCTGGTATCTGAACAAAGACTCCCTCGAAATCGGGGTGAACATAGGCGTAAGAGGCACCAAACAAACAGTAAGCTTCGAAAGCAGCAATTACTACGACGCCAGCAAGTATCAGGCCATGCAGGGGCTGGCATCGCAAAACCCGATCAACGTTTTATACATCGTATGGCTCGAATCGGATCAGGACAAGGAAGATAACGGCAGACTGGTATCTGACAACGCCTTCGCCTTCAAACTGAACTCCAAATTTGACTATTCCAGTATCCAGACCCTGCTGGCTCAGATGGTGGAAGATGGATATATCAACTATTATTTCAGCCGTCACCAGATAGAACTGCGCGACAAACTGGTACACTATGCACTGGCCAGTCAGGGCAAAAAAGACTATGATGCCATCAATATAGTATCCGAAAGTTCCAAGTCAAATGCCAGGCTCGACCTGAAAACCAAAGAGACGGAAATTTATGACGTTCGGAAAGTGGACCTCAGCAAACGACAGAAGGTGGCGCTTATTCCCGATGAAAGCGAACTGACCCTGCTCAAAAACAGGGACATGAGGTTTGGCGGACGCCTGTATGCAGGTATGTCGCTCTTTCAGGGACGGGAAATGTTTTTCAACTACGAAAAATTTCAGGTGGAATTCGACTCGGTACGTCACCTCGATTTTTATGTACCCACCGGCGAACTCGACCAGAATAAACAGCCGGTGGCCAACGCAATGAACTCGCACCTTGAGTACGTGAGCGGGGCACTGCTGGTGGACGCACCGGGCAACAAATCCGGCAAAGAAGATCTGGGTATCTTCCCGTCGCTGCAATCCAAGAAACACTCCTACGTATTCTACGACCGGAAGGATATTCAGGCGGGCGCCTACACGCGCGACTCATTTTACTTTAAACTCGATCCATTCTCTTTTAACGGCCTCGACAGCTATACCAAGGAGCAACTGCAGTTTAAAGGAGAGCTCTTCCCGGCAACAATCTTTCCGAAGTTCCGTGAAACCATTGTGGTACGCGATGAAGATAAATCTTTCGGCTTTATTCACCGAACTCCGCAGACAGGATATCCCACCTACACCAAAAAAGGCAACTATACCGGCGAGCTCGACCTGAGTAACCGCGGACTGAAAGGAAAAGGACTGCTGGAATACCTGACCGCCGATATCGAATCGGAGGATCTGCTCTTCAAACCCAAACAGACCACCGGAACCGCCAGAAGGTTCTCTATGACCGAAGACAGAACCAGCGCCGTCAAGGTTCCTCAGGCAAGAGGTGAAAATGTATCTGTTAACTGGCTGCCATTCAAAGATTCCATGTACGTGGAAAGCCGGGCAAAAGCTTTCGACCTCTTCAAGGCTGAAGGCTACACCCACAAAGGAACACTCATTCTGACGCCATCCGGTCTGAAAGGAAAAGGAGAATTCGAATGGGCTGAAGGAAAACTCACTTCCCGACTCATCTCTTACGGCCCCTTCCAGGCCAAAGCCGATACGGGAAATATCGAAATCAAGTCGCTCGACGGCAAGGGAATCGCCTTCGACTCGCGTAATGTCAACGGGAATCTGGACTTCGATGCCCGTTTCGGACAGTTCAAAGCCAATACGCCCGACGCCAACACAACCCTGCCATACGATCAGTACAAAACCACCATGAACGAGTTCACGTGGGATATGAAAAAGCAGACGGTTGAATTCAAATCTGACCCCAACCGGCCCGGCCGTTTCACATCCACCGATCGCGGACAGGATTCACTCACTTTTGAAGGGAAAACAGCTCTTTATGACCTTAAAACCAACCTGCTCAAGGTAGGGGGCGTGAAAGTGATTAAAACAGCTGATGCCTTCGTTTATCCACCGGACACAGCCGATATCTACATCCTGCCCGGCGGAAAAATGAGGCAGATCAGCAATGCCCGTATCGAAGCTGATACCGTAAGCAAGTATCACACCATTACGCGCGCGCAGGTGAACATCCTCGGCAGGGATCTTTATACCGCCACCGGCTACTACCAGTACGACATCCCCGGTTATCAGCAAGAGGTGTTTTTCAATAACATCAAGGGCGACAAGCAAACCGACAAAAACTACAAGCGCACCATCATGACCACCGCCTCGGGCGATATCAAAGAGGAGGATCAGTTCAGGATGGATGTAAAAACGCTCTTTAAAGGGCAAATGATTCTGGAAGCCAACAAACAGAATATGCGCTTTGAAGGGTATGCCAAACTCGACGCCGACAAACTCCCGGCAATACAGTGGTTTACTCACCAGTCGGTGGTGGATAAAAACAATCCGGTTATCCGGATAGAAAACTCCAAAAATGCCGACGACGACCCGGTCGTGGCCGGCTTCTACCTGTCGCGTGAAACCGGCGAGGGTTATCCGCGCGTGATGCTCCCGGCTCTGCAGCGTATAGACCGCCCTGTTCTCGACTGTAAAAAGGTGTACATATATGACCCTAAAACGGATCGTTTTACTTTCGGCGACTCGCTCAGAGTAATCGGAAAATCGGAAAAAGGCGCAAGAATGATCTTTGACAACCGGGTGGGAACAATACAGGGAGATGGCCCGCTCTCTTTGTGTCCGGGACTTGAATGCATGCGCATCAAGGCCGCCGGTCGCCTGAAATCAGACTACAACACCGTCACTGACTCCACCGAATTTGAACTCACCGGCGAAATGATGACAGGCGTGGAACTGCCACTGCCAAAAGTACTGCTCGATTTTCTGATCAAGGATATCAAGGCAGCTACCTTCGACGCACCGGTAGCCATATATAACTTGCCCTACTATCAACCCACTATCAGGGAGTTCGTCAGTGATGAAAAGGATATGGAGGAAATGATAGCAAACCTGAAGGCGAACACAATCCTGCTACCTAAAAAAGACGATAACTTTACTTTCGTTTTCGGCAGGCAGTCGGTAAAATGGAACTCCGAATACACAGCTTTCATCACCATGGACGATAAATTCCCGCTGGTAAGCATCGCCGGACTGCCCATCAACAAGAACCTGACAGCCTATATTTCCTATAAAATGCCGGGCAACGGGGAAGACCGGTTCTCGCTTTACCTCAAAGCAGCACCCGACCTGTGGTATTTCTTTGATTACCGGCCAAACGATGAAGGCGGCGCTGACCTGAACCTGATCTCCAGCAGCGATGACTTCAATTCCCTGCTGGTATCTCTCAAAGAAAAGGATACGAAAATCAAAATGCCTAACGGCAAAACGGTAGAGTTGGCACTCGTGGCCCCGGCCAGTGCTGAATCACTCGTGCGGTTCGTCCAGCAGGGAAGAACCAAAGAGTAACCCCCCCGGAAAAAACAAGCGGCGGCAACACTTTTCAGTGTTACCGCCGCTGTTGTCTCAAACGTTGACAGTATCCAGTGTAATCACCGGACAGGCGGGTAAATCTTGAGTCATAAGCAAATACGGGAAATGTGGACGATCAGGATTAAAGAAAAACGGATGAACCGGCTTTGACTCGGGTCAAATGTATAAAAAGATATATTCGTAATTCTAATGATTTGTAATGTTTTTTTATCAACATGCCTATCCTGCCGTTTAATTTTAAAATACGCCGCTCCCTCAAAAAAACACCCGCTCATCTGCTGTCCGTCAGACAAGACAACCCGTGCAACTGCCCGATTCAGATTTTACTTCTATCAGGTGCTACTGCGTCGGCCCCGACCGATATTTGAGGCAGCATTTTTTTGAAAAACTGGTATATTACAAATTTTAACGTAGGTTTGTACTTCAGAGCGCACCCGGGATTTTCTGCCGATGAAAATATCAGCAACAAAATCCCGGATATGCTCCTGTTGCACATTCAGTAATAAACCATTTCACCAACTCTGCCGATGTCTGTACACAATACAGTCCGTCTCGTCTTGTCCGTAATAACAGTATTGATAATGCGATTCCCGCTGTTTTCGCAGTGCGGAATTACCGTCAGTGCCGGCGACGATATTTACCTGTGCGCACCCCCCACTCCCACGCAGCTCGACGGGAGTATTGACGGTGATTATCTCAACTTCGTGTGGTCTCCGACAACCGGAATGACAGGATCCAACACCCTTTCACCAACAGTTACTGTCTCCCAGACAACCACATACGTACTCAAGGCCGGCGCCGCCGACCTGAATAACAACCTGGTGTCCAATGGCGATTTTGAGGGCGGTAACAGCGGTTTCGACAGCGATTACGGTTACAGCCCGGGCAACCTGTGGCCCGAGGGTCTGTACGATATCCTGGATAATCCGCAAAGTTCGCACTCCGGGTTTGCTCCCTGCGACGACCATACCAGCGGTTCGGGTAATATGATGGTAGTAAACGGCGCCGGATCGCCCAACCAGAATGTGTGGTGCCAGACGGTACCCGTCAATCCGAACGCTCAGTACGTACTCTCTGCCTGGCTCACCTCGGTGAACCCGTCTTCCCCGGCTCTGCTTCAGTTCAGTATCAATGGCTCGGTTATAGGACCCATATTCAGCGCCGGACCAGTCTGTCTCTGGCAACAATTTTTCCAGATATGGGACAGCGGCACTAACAGTTCGGCCACTATCTGCATCGTCAACCAGAACACATCACTGGGTGGTAACGACTTCGCGCTAGACGATATCGTTTTTGCTCCGGTTTGCAACGTAACCGATACGGTTAAAGTACATGTCGTCACCGTGGCCGCAGCAGCCTCCCCTTCTGTAATAACCATTCCCTGCGACGGAGCAGAAATTACCCTGAATGGTACAGGCTCGACCACCGGACCGGATGTAACCTATAGTTGGGACACATCCGATGGAAATATTGTCAGCGGAGGGAATACCCTGACCCCGGTGGTAAATGCACCGGGATCATACACCCTGACGGTTGCCTACAATGCCCCCGATGGAACTGTATGCGAAAAATCAGCTACTGTCAGTGTGATTCTAAACCCTAACCAGCTCTTTACCTGGATTAACCCTCCGCTGCCCCTCGGCTGCGGCAGTTCTACCACGCAACTCATCGGAAACTCAAGCCAGTCGGGCTTCTCCAGCTATTTCTGGGAAACTGCCGACGGAAATATTGTTTCGGGCCAGGATCAGCGTATTTGCCGCGTAGATGAGGAAGGAGTTTACACGCTTACTGTCACCAATACGCTCACCGGATGTACGGCCACTACGGAAGTTACTGTAACCTCCACCACAACGCCGCCTGTTGCTGTCGCCTCGGTTACCGATACGGTTTCCTGCCTCCTCGGCACAGTACCCGTACTCTCCAGCGGTTCATCAACAGGCAGCAGTATATCTTACTCGTGGTCCGCCATCAGCGGAAATATCGTATCGGGTAATAACTCGGAAACTGCCCTGGTGGATACTTCAGGAATATACGTACTGGCAGTAACCAATACCACCAATAACTGCGTCGCATATGATACGGTTGCCGTAATTGGCAATCTCGCGCGCCCGGTCTTCTCCATCCCCCCGCCCGCGCCCGTCACATGCGCACACGATACTGTTGCCATATCAATACTGTCGCTGTTGCCCTCCAATTCAGTGATCAACTGGACAGCCTCCAATGGCGGACATATCGCAAGCGGAGCAAACTCAACCACCCCCCTGGTTGATTCAGCAGGCACTTACTCCGTCACGCTGCTGAATCCGGCCAACGGTTGTCTCTCCAGTGCTTCCGTGAATGTGCTCAGCAATCTGACACCACCTGTCGCTCAGGTGGACCCTGCCGGACAAATTACCTGCCAGTCGCCCAGCGTAACACTGACAGGCGGTTCAGCCGGTCCGGGCCTGGGTTATCACTGGACGGCCTCCAACGGCGGAAATATTGTCTCCGGCGAAAACACCCTCACACCGGTGGTCAATTCTGCAGGATTATATACCCTCACCGTACTCGACAGCATCAACGGATGTTTCTCGTCGGCCTCAACTACCATTTCCGCCGATACCAACGTGGTTCAGGTTGTGGCCAACGCACCCGATCCGATTACCTGTAATGTAGGTATCGTATCGCTGAACTCAAACGGTTCCAGCTCGGGAGCGGCCATTTCTTACCTGTGGACAACCACCGACGGCAATATCGTCAGTGGTGCAGATACCCCGGATCCGGTTGTTGACCAGCCTGGAACATACCAGCTGCTGATGACCAACACCGCCAACGGATGCGCGGGCACCGATCTGGCCGTGGTGCAAACAAACCTCACTCCCCCGACACTGACGGTTGATGCTCCGCCAGCTATTACCTGCATCAACCCCGAAGTGGCCCTCTCCGCTCATAATAACAGCGCATCAGGTAACTATTCCTATCAGTGGACTGCCAGCGGAGGAGGCAATATCCTGTCAGGAGACAATACGCTCTCCCCACAGGTAAATGCCCCGGGGACTTACTCCGTTGTGGCAACCGACCTGCAAAATGGCTGTACTGCCATTTTCGGCACAACTGTCTCAACCAATGTAACGCCACCCGCAGCTCAGGCCGGCGTTGCTGGTCCTATCACCTGCGCTCAGACCACCCGGCTGGTGAGCGGACTGGGCTCTTCATCCGGAACCGGATTCTCCTATCTGTGGACAGCCTCCCAGAGCGGAAATATCTCCGGTGCCACAAACGGGATATCCGCCACCGCCATCACTCCGGGTGTTTACACGATTCAGGTGACCGACAACAGCAACGGATGTACTGCCCTCGATTCGGTGATTGTATTTATTGACACAGCACCCCCTGCTGCCAATGCCGGTCCGGACGCCACCCTGACCTGCAATCTCGTCTCCCTGACGCTCTCCGGTACAAATATGAATACCAGCAGCTCCAACCCGCAATTCAGCTGGACAGCGGGCAACGGTGGTTCTATTCTCTCCGGAGCAGGAACACCCACCCCGGTTATTAACGCACCGGGAACCTACACACTCACCGTGACCAACCCGGAAAATGGCTGTACAGATACAGATGTGGTTGAAATCCTCAACGATGCCAATATTCCGGTGGTAAATGCAGGCCCCGCACCCACGCTCACATGCGCACTCACGCAGGTGACGCTCGGCGCCACGGCCAGCCAGGGCGCCAACTTTGCCTACAACTGGACAGCCTCGGGCGGCGGACATATACTCGGCAGTAACACCGTGCTCAATCCTGTTATTGATGAACCGGGTATCTACACACTGGTGGTCACCAACAATACCAACGGATGTACTCGCAGCAGCAGTGTTACAGCGCTTGAAAATATCGCACCCCCGGTGGTAGACGCCGGCCCGGGTAACACGCTTACCTGCGATATCACCAGTCTGACACTCTCCGGAAGCAGCTCGGGCGGAAATGCCACCTATGGCTGGCAGACATCCGGCGGCAATATTGTCAGTGGCGGCGGAACGCTGTCTCCCCAGATCAATCGCGCCGGAACCTACACACTCACCGCCACGCTCTCCTCCAACGGATGCTCAGCCAGTGACGCAGTGCAAATTGCGATTGACACTATTTCACCACTCTTCTCCATAGCGCCACCGGCACTTCTTACCTGCGACATAACCAGTGTGCCGCTGACAGGAAATATACAGCAACCGGCAGCCAGCCAGGTGAGTGCGTTGTGGACAGCTCTCTCCGGTCAACTGGGCGGACCGGCCAATGTGCTCAACACCACAACCTCTTCTCCGGGTACTTATCAGCTTGTAGTTGAAAATACACAGAACGGATGCTCGGCTACCCGACAGGTCGCCGTAAGCCAGAATATCCAGCAACCAACGGTAGTGGCAGCGCCCGGCGGAGTAATCACCTGCCAGAATACAAGTGTACAACTGAGCAGTACCGGTTCGTCGGGAGGTGCCGGATTCACTTATTCCTGGACGGCCTCCAACGGCGGTGCGATTGTTTCGGGCGCCGGCACACCCTCTCCAACTGTCAGCAGCGCAGGAACTTACACGCTGACTATCGAGAATACAGCCAACGGATGTACTTCCTCGGCAAGTACCAGCGTTTCGCTCAATAACACCCCGCCAGTATCGGCCATCGCACTGCCGGAAATACTCACCTGTACCCGCAACTCCGTAACACTGAACGCCGCTTCCTCCAGTAGCGGAACTCCCTTCACGGCAGCCTGGAACACGCAGGGCGGAGGCAACATCGTCTCCGGGCAAAACTCTCTGTCCCCCGTTATCAACAAAACCGGTACCTACATACTGACAGTATCCAACACCCAGAATGGCTGTACCTCCTCGGCACAGGTGCAGGTAACCAGCAATATTACCCCGCCCGATGCGGAGGCCGGTAACGGAGGCGAACTGCACTGCAATCAATCGGTACTGACACTGAACGGAACATCTTCCACTCCCGGCACCATGCAGTTTGCATGGTCAACAGGCAACGGGAATCTGGTGAGTGGCGCAAACAGCGCTGCCGCCCAGGCCAATAAACCCGGAACGTATGTACTGACTGTTACTAATCCGCAAAACGGCTGCACCTCCTCCGATAACGTGCTGCTGACGGAGGTGCCACCTCCGTCATTTTCCGTCACGCTCTTCCAGCCAACCTGTAAAATTGCCACAGGCGTGGCCGAATTCAGCGCTGTATCCGGTGGTAAAGCACCGTTTGAATATTCCTTCAATGGCGGACAAACTTTCGGGAGTGCTACGGAGCTGGACGATATCCAGCCAGGCTCCTATTCACTGGTGGTAAGAGACGATTACGGATGTACAGCTGCCAAACCGGCTACCATCAACCCGCCTTTCCTGCCAGAACTCAGTATTGACGCCGTGGATCTGGTTCAGTTCGGCGACTCGGTACGCCTGCAGCCAGCCACCAATATCGCAACGGGACAGGTAGCCAGCTGGGAATGGAGCCCAGCCGCCGATCTTTCCTGCACCGACTGCCGCAATCCATGGGCAAAACCCACCGTTTCCACGGAGTATGTGCTGACCGTCAGGGATGTCAACGACTGCTCCGCCCAGGCACGCGTACAGGTGCGCGTGAACCGCCAGAGAAATATTTACGCTCCGAACGTGTTCTCACCCAACGATGACGGCGAAAATGAACGTTTTGTTATTTACGGAAAGGGCGTAAAGGAAATCCGGACTCTTCAGATTTTCGACCGCTGGGGCAATCTGCTCTGGCGTGCCGATGGCCTCACCGCCGGCGATGAAAATGCCGGCTGGGACGGCACCTTCCGCGGAGAACCGATGAACCCCGCCGTATTCGTGTGGTGGGCTGAAATTGAATTTATTGACGGACTGAAGGAAATTTACTTCGGTGATGTAACTGTCGTCCGTTAAGCATAACTCTTTTCTGTGAGCCATCAATAGTGGCGCACAGAGCAAGGGCAGGTGCGGGATTTTTGCCACTGGCAGAAATCCCGCAATATGCCTGTAATCCCGGCACAAAAGCACATATACGACGGACCAGCTGCGCTCCGGAAAGTGTACCGGCACGTCGTACACAAACACACAATCATGAGGTTTATTCTTGTCCTGAGCCTGTGCGCCCGGGCATTATTCTCGTATGCCCAACTCCCGACCGGATTCATCAAGTACGAAATAGCCGGCGGACTGAACCCTACCGACATGGCGCTGTCACCCGACGGCCGGGTTTTTATCACAGAGAAAGACGGACTGGTGCGTATTGTTCAGAACGGGGTGCTGCTCCCCGATCCGTTTATCATTCTGCAGGAAGTGGAGTCTTTTAATGAACAGGGTCTCGGACATATAGCCCTCCACCCGGGATTTCCGGATCAGCCCTATATCTATGTCTATTATACGGTGGCCGATTCCAGCGGCCTGTCGCACAACCGGCTCTCCAGAATTACCGCAAACGGCAACTTCGCCATACCTGGCAGTGAAATTATCCTGTACGAATGTGATCTCAGCTTCGGTACGGTCCACCACGGCGGCGACATTGTTTTCGGCAACGATGGCAAGTTGTACCTGTCAACCGGCGACAAGGGCCGCTTTGAAAAAGTACAATCACTCGACAGCGACCTGGGAAAGGTGCTGCGCCTGAATTCCGACGGATCCATTCCGGCCGATAACCCCTGGTTTAACGAGGTACAGGGGAAATACCGGGCAATTTATGCCCTCGGACTCCGCAACCCTTATTCGATGGCGGTACAGCCAGGCACAGGACGTATATTTATCAGCGATGTAGGCGGGGCACTCTGGGAAGAAGTAAACGAACTGCTGCCCGGCAAGAACTACGGATGGCCACTCCTCGAAGGGAGAAAAACAACCCAGAACGTCCCGTCCAATTATCAGGATCCACTCCACGCCTACGACCATAACGCAGGATGCTCCATCATTGGCGCCGCTTTTACTCCCGCCACAGGGACCAGCCTGCCTCCGCAGTTTCGGGGGCGCTTCCTGTTCGCCGACTATTGCCAGGGTTACATCATGGCAATGGACCCGATACCTTATCCGGGTATCTCGACCTTCGCTACAGCCATAAACAGACCCGTGGCATTGTCCGTCACCCCTTCCGGCGAGATCTACTACCTCGCAAGAGCCGGTATCGGCGGCGGCTCCTATCAGGATAACACGGAAAGTGAAAACGGCAGCCTCTGGAAAGTAGTCTATACCGGCAGTGAGGCACCTTTTGTTTATACGCAGCCGCACGGCGCGCTGCTGCATGAGGGTGAACCTTTTTCCCTGAGCGTGAAGGCACTCGGAAGAGCTCCGCTTCACTACCGCTGGCAAAAAAACGGCCTCGACCTCCCGGCTCCCGATTCCAGCTACTACACAATCACAGCCACCTCACTGGCCGACAGCGGTGCTGTTTACAGGTGCGTGGTATCCAATGCGCTTGGTACGGATACATCAGGAATCGCCATGCTCCGGATAACCACAAACAAAAGACCCGAACTGGAAATCATACTGCCGGACTCCAGCTTCCTGTATAAAGCCGGAGCAGAAATTCCGTTTTCGGGGAGAGCAACCGATCCGGAAACAGGGATCATGCCGGCCTCCATGACTGCCTGGAAAGTGGATTTGCACCACGACGAACACCTGCATCCGGTAATGACCCCCACGGCGGGACTGGATGAAGAAACTATTTTCGTACCGACAGTGGGTGAAGCTGATGATAATGTATGGTACAGATTTCATTTCTCGGCTACAGACAATGCCGGGCTCACGCAATCTGTTTACCGGGATGTTCACCCGCAAAAAACAGTCATCGCAGCTGTATCCGGCGAGCCGGGAATACCCGTTGATGCCGATGGATTTTTCGGAAATACACCTTACTACTTTAAAAGTGTAACCGGACTGAAGCGCAGCCTGCGCGTCACAGGGTTTCTGGAACGGGAAGATTCTGTACTGATATTCAAAAAATGGTGGAACGGATCAACCGGATTGCTCTGGCAATTCCAGACACCGGATGCCGATTCATTTACAGTCCGTGTTGACTATGAGAAAGTACCCAAAGCTGGCGGCTTCGGACTTCTGGGAAATTATTACCGGGAAAATTATCAGCCCTGGGGGTTCGATGAGCCGCTCCTGTTCAGCCGCATAGACTCATTCATCAATTACGAATGGCTGGAAGGATCTCCCGCTCCCGGTTATGTACCCCTCGACGGGTTTACTACAGCCTGGACTGGCTCCGTCACGCCTTATGAAACAGATTATTACACTTTTTATACACTCACCGATGACGGCGCCCGACTGTGGGTGGCCGACAGCCTGCTCATTGACCACTGGCAGCCACAGGGCAGTACCGAATATGAGGGACGTATTTTTCTGGAAGCCGGAAAGAGATACCCTGTTCGGTTCGAGTATCTGGAGCTGGGCGGCGGCGCCACCGCAAAACTGATGTGGAGCACCCTGCTTATGCCCAAACAGGTAATTCCAGCCTGTCAGCTGCACCCTCCGAAACACCTGATTCCAAATACCGTGACGGGAAGTGTGTGGCTCGACACCGACAACGACGGATTATTCAGTGAGCACGATCTGCCATTGGCCCGGACAACCATTTTGTTACTAGACAGCCTGACCGGCGAAGTTGTACGTGCCGGCTCAACTGACGGGGAAGGGGTATTTGTCATCAGGTCGGTACCGACAGGAAGCTATCGGCTGCAAATCAGTACATCACCGGATGCGGGCTATCCGGAACCGGCACCACCGCTTTCGCCGGCAGGCATCTCGCCCGTTTTCAGGTTGGGCGGAGACGAAAGCGCCAACTGGAGTCTGCGCTTTCTGGAGGGAGACACCCCGCCGGTACCGTGGGCAGAATCTGCCTGGGATATTTCGCCCAACCCCGGCAGCGGCATGGTCGTTTTCAGAAAGAAAGTGGTCGCCTATCGCGATCGTTTTCACATCCGCGTATTCAACACAGAAGGAAAGCTGTGTCTGGAAAAGATATTGCCGGAAAACACCTGGGAAACGATACTCGACCTGACGGGCCTGCAATCCGGCGTATATGTGGTACGGGCCGGACTGCAGGCGAAAGAGGTAATAATCCGGAACTGACTACCTGAAAAACCAGGTGAGTGTAGCCCGGCAAGAGCTGGATGTTATCCTGTCTGATGTATCAACGAAATCCCTGTTCCTGTTCAGATTCCTGAGACCGAGATGATACCGGGCAGAAAACCGGAACTTGCCATCGCCAACGCCCAGTCCGAAAACAGCACCGCAGTCAATACCGGTGAAAGCCTCGTTCAGGTCGGTGGCCTCAGTGGCCTGGTTGATATCCGTGTAGTTGCCGAGATACAACTCGTCGCGACTGCGGTCGAGATTGTGGAAGTGCGCACCCAGAAAGCCGCCGGTCTGCAAATAGACCGGAATGGATTTCACAGGCCTGACGCCGCCGGTCAGTCCGGTTTCAAACGAGTTGTAAAAAAAATCGTAGGAACCCAGCCTGGGCGCCGAATCCGGAAGAAATTCCACGACCTTGACCGTGGCGCCCTTCTGTACATACATAATGTCCGTGTTCAGTTCAAACCTGTCGCCAAAACCGAGATGCACAGTGAATCCCGCCGTGGCATTGGCGCGACCTGAAAGCGTCTGGAAGAGACCGGACTCAAGGGATGAGTGATTTCCGCCGGAAGTGAAGCCCATTTTACAGGAAAACTGGGCAGAAACGGGGGAGGCAGTAGCCGCAGCAATGGCGGCAATGGCAAAAAACTTGAAATTCATAAATCGGGTGGGTGGGTGATTAAATGCCTGATCATTTCTTCAGTGCCGGAAAAGCACCGCGTCCGGAATTCAGACATTAAAAATTATGATTAAATGATTCTTTTCCCTGTAAGACAAAAAGAGTGCCAATTTCTGAGAAGCGGTAGCAAAATCCTGTTTTCCGGCAGGTTTACTTACCTTTGCGGCATGAGCCGGATTCTTGCCATTGACTATGGAACCAAACGGACGGGATTGGCCGTAACCGACCCGCTGCGCATTATCGCCAGCGCACTGGATACCGTTCCAACACCCGAATTATTGGATTATCTGGCAAAATACTGCGCTTCCGAGCCGGTAGAGTGCTTCATAGTGGGATTCCCGCGGCACGAAGACGGCAACCCGGCACAGGTTGTTCCCGAAATTGAAAAATTTGTGGAAAGACTGAAAAAACAATTTCCCGACAAACCGGTTATTTACGAGGACGAGCGATACACGTCGAGGGAAGCCTCCCGGATTATCATTCAGAGCGTCAGTAAAAAAAGCAAGCGCCGCGAAAAAGGCCTTGTTGACCGGATTGCCGCCGCACTCATTCTCGAACAATACATGCAGGCCCACCACTGGGGCTAAACCGACGTTTCATGATACTGCCAATTTACGCCTACGGACAACCCGTCCTGAAAAAGAAAGCCACCGACATTGACGCCAGTTACCCCGAACTGAAGGAGCTGATTGAAAATATGTGGGAAACCATGTACCACGCCGACGGGGTCGGCCTGGCTGCTCCGCAAGTTGGACTGCCCATCCGGATGTTTGTGGTGGACACCGAACAGGTAGAGCGGAAAAAACCCGAAATTACCGACGCCGGCATTAAAAAGGTCTTCTTCAATGCACAAATTCTGGAAGAAACCGGCAAACCCTGGAGTTATGAGGAGGGATGCCTCAGTATCCCGCGCATACACGGAGAGGTGGAGCGCCCCGATCAGATCCGGATGAAATGGCAGGATGAGAACTTTGAACACCACGAAGCGGTATTCACAGGTATAAATGCCCGCGTCATACAGCACGAATACGATCATATTGAGGGAATTCTCTTTGTGGAGCGCCTCAAACCGCTCAAAAAACGCCTCATACAGCGGAAGCTGGAGGATATCAGGCTGGGTAAAATCAGACCCGACTATAAAATGAAGTTCTTTACACCGAGATAAATACCCGGTCAGAGCAGCGTGGCCAGCAGGTTACCGCGGCCGATTACCCGGTGGTTCCTGTCCTTGGTCACGTTCGTTTCAGGGTCGTAATACCCCTTCACGACAAGGTTCTTGTCCTTGATTGTCTGTTTCCCCTTCGAATCGGTCTGAATATAGCCGATGGTGTTGTTGTTCCTGTCTTTCAGCGTCTGTTGCGGCATAGGTGTCTGTAATATTGTGTGAGCAATTGTCACACAATATTACAGACAGCCTCGTGTTCGTCTCAAAAAAAGTAACAAGCGGTCGTATGGGGAAAGGAGTGGTTGGAGATCAACCTACAATCGAATGACTCTATTCAAATAGCCAAGGGCTTATCCGATGCCACAATATCTCGATGATACGTTCTGACCGTTTTTTTACAAAATCAGCATCCCAGGAATGTTCTGGCGCAAGAGCAGTAATTGACTCCATGTGTTCACTATATTTAGCTCTCTGCAGCATACTGATAGTCTCTTCACTCAAATTTACACCCGTTGAGCTGGCAAGATTTGCCAATTCTCGCAGCTTGGTATTATCCTTTTCACTTAAATGCCTATAGTATATATACTTGTGTAGCCAACTTTTATTGCCTGCTGATGAATTAATTTCAGAAGGAAGAAGAGTTAGGTTTCCAATACAATTGAACAATTCATCTTCAACTGCATAAAGCTCCTTATCCCATGAATGTTCTTCTTTTATACTCACAGGGGCAACATGTTCTATACTTTTCAGATCGGGGCTCACCCATTTCTCCATAGATAGATAGTTTGAAACACCTTGTCTGGCAGTAATCATTAGACCCGGATTGTCCGTATCGGGGATAGTTTCATGCGCTGAAACGAACAGTGCAAACTTGGTAATATATTTAGACCTATCATACCGAAGTTCAATCATAGCTTTCTTGCGCCAGGTCTCATAGTTTGATAGTTCTTCACCTAACCCACCGATGAGATGACTTTTAAGTTCACTCAGAGAGATGTGTTTTCTCTTACGCCACGAGTTCTCTTCACCTTTAAAAAAATCTCTGTAAACTGCATCAAGTCCAGCGTTCCCCTTGGCAGATCTCCATATAGTATAAAATGCAGCAACACATTTTATCGCCCCTGTAAAATTTCTGATTGAGTTCTCTTCGCCATTTATGACGTCTCTATAGAAATGCCCTAGCACCGTTAGTGACATCTTATGATTGCTCTCTTTCAGATAAGACAATAATAGTCTTGCCAAATCACACTCTTCAGAGTTGTTAATGATAGGCACGCTAAATGTATCTTTAGGATCAAGACCACTCCAGCAAGCGTCATAAAATTGCGCATAATCACCCAAAAATTTTATAAATTGTTTTATCTCTACGTAGTCACTACATTCATAGAAATATTTTTCAAGTTGCTTTCTTTGGTGACTAAAATGGCTGGAAAGCTTAAATCCGTTATTTGCAATCGCAAATGAGGTGAGAAAATCATTCGTCAGCTTACTCTTCTGATTGGCATTACTTACTTTTTTGAAAAGGTCTTCTACCTTAGAAAATGATCTTTCATTCTCCGAGTCTTTGAAACCTTGTTCTTCAATCTCCGTTTTATTAACAACAAGAGGTTTGAATGTTTCGATTGCAGTAAGAGGAGTCCCTGTCGCATTCAGTGACTGAAACATATCAAATGCCCAATCATCATTACTCGGCTGTATTATAGTAAAACAACAACGTTCAAGCAGATAATGACAAACTGCAAGCGTTTGGACAAGTTCACAGAGAATATGATTTGCCGTTTTACTACCATGTTCACTAAGTGAATATTCCTTCACTTGCTGAACGAAGTTTGGTCTTTCGTATGACCAAATGTATTCTTCCTTAATTTTAGTGATGATTCTCTCTGCAGGTAGGAAATCATCATTTTTTTTGAAGTGAGCTGTTGCAACCTTGGATCTTAACCAAGAGTCTATTACCCTAATATTCTGGGCGAAATTGAAAGTGAAATCGTTTCGACTGACTTTTTTGAGTTCTTTTTCCAAATAAACATGGTCTATATATGCAGCCAAGTAATTTGCAACTGGAGATGTATAACTCTGGTTTGTAACGTCTTCTCTCACCCATTTATCGCGTTGGCCACGAATAATTTTGGGTTTTCTCCTTGGATTGCCCCGGCCAAGATCCAAACTGAATATTACAACGAGCTTCTCTTTCCATATTTGACAAATTTCTTTGAAATCTGAACTGTTATCCCCAAAATGTCCAGCTTTTTTCTCAAGTTCTGAGATTCGTTGGTGCAAAAGAGTTGAAAAAACAGCTATAGTGGATAACCTTTGTTGACCATCAATTAATTTTTCAATCCTCGAAGGCAAAGCCTGCGTATCCTGCGGCTGAACATTATTTTTATTGTTCTCTGCCACAGTTATTATTGTACCCAAGAAGCGGATTTCATCATCATCATCCTCAACGATCCTTTCTATACCGCGAGCAATATCATCTAAAAGCTGTTCAATATTATCGGAATCCCATGAATACTCTCTTTGATACAAAGGAATATAAAAACCTGCTCCAGGCTGCTGAAAGAAATCATAAACGCTTCGGTTTTCGGTGACGAAGGCCTTTTCAATGTTTATCATAATGTTTTAGATTGTTTTGCTGAAATACCATGAGCCAGAAGGGGCCACTCAGCTCTCCGAGCTAACTTGTATAGTGTTAGATAAAACATGCCGCACATCCTACCCCTTCCTCCTGTCCAATAGTATCCAGCAGGAACGGAGAATTTGGACTGTTCGATGTGCTTTTTTTGAGATAATCTTCCTTGATGCGTTGCATACGGGAAGGTTCAATCAGGTCAATGAGGCGTTCCTCCTGATTCCAGGTGTAGCCATCTTTCTCGTATTCGACGGCCTTCCAAAAGCGGTCCGGATGCTGTTCAAACAGCCATACCCATTCAATTTTCTGCTGGAAAAAGCAAAAGTAACAGCCCGACCGACTTCTTGAGTAGGTTCCCTTCAACTGTTTTACCTCAAATTCAATCTGTTTGTAGTAGGCCGGTACTCCCACACCACTTTCTTCCAGAAGCCTGAATATATCCGCCTTGACCAAAATTTCATCGTTTTCAATCAGAGGGAAAAACTCCTCATCTGCAAGGGGGTAGCTTGTTTGTTTCAACCACGAGAAAACAAGCCTGTTCAGGTCTTTTGTATGGACATCCAGAAGCATGTCCAGTTTCTTCGTGAGCAAGAACGACATGTCAACAGGCTGCCTGAGCAGGCTTTCAAACCGACTACTCCTGTCTTCCAGTTCAATACTGCTATAAAGATCAAGGATATTAGGCAGGTTTGTGTTTGACAAAGCCTTGGTTACAACATCTTCACTCCAGATATTCTTCCTGAAAGGGAAAATTGACTGAATATTGGTCTTTTTTGAGATATAGCCCTCCCTGTCCTCGTCACCGCGAATACCTACATACGAGACTACCGGAGTCGTGCCGACGAACTGCTCAAAGGGGTCGAGTTTCAGTTTTTTAGTACACCATCTCGAACCGGAAGACGGGAGATAGCCTCCATAAATCTTCAGGTAGTGATCAAATGGATCTTCCGGGCTGTTTTCAACGGCCCGGAGCTTGAGTATTTTCTTCCCAAGAAATACTTCGAGGTTGTCAATGAGCTGGTATGTCTCATCAAGTTCCTTACCGGTATCACAGGTGTAGTACTCCAGATCAAGTTCCGGATATTTTGTCCGGAGATAGATAGCGAGTGCTGCGCTATCCTTTCCACCGGAAATACCTAATACGTGTCTTGGTTTCATGTGTTCAGGGATTGTTGTTTACATCATTTCTTTCAAAAGGTTTGCCAAAGCCGCAATATTAAGGTTTTTGTCCTTGCCGAGTTGTGCTCGGATTGAATCAGCGAGTTTTTTTACATCACCGCTTTTTTGTGCCGGATAACGTGACATTCCACGGTGACTCGATCCGGGTGAAGTAATTTCTATTCCGATAGCTTCGTCTTCATCCTTTGATGTGGAAGTAATCTCGGTAAGTGTGTCCAACTCAAGAACCAGATCCTTCATTTTATCGAACAAAAGTGCCTCATCGTCGTCCTTCAGATTTTCCAAAGTTTTGCCAACTACAGCCTGCGCTATTGAGCTGAGCCATGCCTTCCGGTCATCGAGGGCTGAAGAGATCCTTAATATGAACGTCTTCTGATGGGGTAGCAACCTGTGCGTCTTTATTCCCCCGAAGCGCTTTTGAAGCCGACCTTTATACTCTTCGAAATCCAGACCCTCTTCATACAGAATTTCGCTGGTCAGAAACGTCTCAAAACGATTGAACAGTTCGTCCAGACAACTCCGAATTTCTCTGACCGCTTCCTGTAAACGAACTATATAGCTGGAAAGTACTTCTGGATTCCTCCTAAGATCGGTGAGATTGACTCCCAGCGCAGTAGGAAAATCCTCAAAAAATATCTTTTCGGGATCGGTTGCCTTCGCAATCGCGGTCCTTATCGCAATACTTTCCTTCTTCAGCCGGGAGGTACCTTTTGCATATTCCGAGAGCTGTCTGTAAAAGGTAAGAAACGGCCTGATTGTTTCTACGTAGGTATGGTTGTCAACACGGTCCTTGTTGGAAAGACTCAAAAACTTTCGGTATTCATTGAAAAAATCGAGCCGGATACCCTCTACATCAAATTTTTTGACCGTAAACTGTTGTGGTTTCTTAGTCAGAAGCCCCAACACATCTTCATTGATAAACGGTATATATGTTGCCTCGCTGAACAAAGCAAGCTCATCCTTTTTCAGGAAGATATATGTCGGTAGCCAGAATTCAATCAGCCCCTGTTTCAATTTAAACGGTGGCTTTCTTAATGCTTCAACCAATTCGGAAAGCGGTCGCTTGTGCTTCTTGGCAGAGTCAAGAAACTCTTCACAGTGTTGCCACAGATAATGCAGGTTCGATTTTTGTTCAGGAGGAGCCACAATACCATTTTCGCCGGGTAAAAGATTATTCTCCCTGAGCAGTGTCAGATAAATAGTTCTCTCGGGCGGAAACCTGTCACCATCAAATCCGAAATCAGGATCGTTAAAGTGGGCAATCAGATGCCTGAAATAAGCATTGCGGGCAGTCTGAATCTGCGAAGACAACTTGCTACGATTTACAAGTTCATTCTTGAATACTGGCGCACCATAATATATATCATTACTTACGTGTGTCAGCAATACATTGAATGACTTTTTGCCCGGAATATCAAATAGCTGCCCCTTAAAATACCAATCTATCTGATCCTGTGGGTTGTGGATACTATTCTGGAGATAGTGGTTTAGGAGTGACTCCTGATGAGACTGGATATTACGAAGCTCCTTGTGGGCAATTTTGTCGTCCTTAGATATGTTTTCTCTGGTCTTCTTGGTCTTTTCAATTTCTCTGACAAGCTCCTTGATTACCTTGACATTTTTGAAATACCCATAGACAACGGGGGCCTCAGGATTATTCTTTGAAGCAACTCTGACATCCTCTGAATCAATTCTTTCGTTAAATACAATGTTGATGTAGCCATCCACATCGCCCTGATACTCAAAGTTTATCTCCGGCTCCTGAGTCAGTACATATTCAAAGACCCTCGGTGTACCTGTATCGTAATAGTGGTACTTGGCAAACAGTGGTGACAGGTTGAAATACTTTTTCAACCGGCCAACGAGATCTCTGATTTCTCCGATTTGGTCACCAGCCAGCAACAACTCGGACTGTATGTCAACATCAGTCGTCTCGGATAGTACGATACGGCGCTCATACTTTCGGAAAAGAAGCACCCTTGTATCAAATAGTTTCTCAATTACCAGTTTCGGATTTTCAATGCCAATACACGTTCTGGCATAACTAATCCAGAAACTGTCATCGAGAACAGCTCCCTTTGAAGCGAAGATATTCAGGAGACCTATTGACTTGACCAGCCTGACCGCATCAATAGCTACTTCTCCTTCAAGTGTACTTTCAACTCGTTCAATAGCGTTTTTTATCGCTGACCACTGCCCGTTGTCCGGATTATACTTGGAACTCAGGTAAGAGTAGTAGTTGAACAAGAGGTAATCATACAAATTGGAGAGACTGAAGAACGGATTGACCCTGAAATCAATATTCCTCAGGCTAAGGTACCCCGTCGAGTCCAGAAACGAAAACAGAGAGCGTTCATTCTGCCCGTATCGTTGCATGGATAACGCAACCACGCTAGCAGAAAAGAGATCGAGGGGAAAAAGTTGAACACTTAACGAGCTGGTCGTCTCCTTGCCAATATTGAAGCATCCTGACTGTTCAAAGAGCTCTGTTGTGAAACGAATAGCCTTTTTGTCAGGTTTAAAACCTTGTTCCCGGCTCAACTTTTGCCCCGCTAGAAGTAAAAGTTGTTCAACAGGCTCGTTAAACGTAATTTCTCTGAATCGCCCTTTAACCTTTGACCACTCCAGTCTCTGTGCATTATTCAGAGAGAAGGCATACGCATCGAAGTTCTGGTGCAGGGTTGTTACAAGGATGATATTATGTCTGGGATCATTGATGAACTCGGCGAACTGCTGTATAAAGTAAAGTTCCTTCTCAGATGCATTCCTGGCAGCATACTCAAGAAACTTCCCAAACTCATCCACTAATATGACCAATAGTGGACTTTTCGGCCCAATCTGATGGTAAACATGAAAGAATTCTGCAAATAGTTCTTCATTGGTAAAGTC
>CAIYFY010000314.1 GCA_903925535.1 uncultured Bacteroidota bacterium
CCCTTGAGTCCGGCGTAATCGCGGATGACCCAGAGCATCGGTGTGTCTGGTTCGGCTTCCACCTGAACCTTTTTTCCGTTGATATCGAGAGTATATTTCGTCATGGTAGTGCGTTGAGTGCTGAAAACGGGAGCCTCCCTGCGATCGAACTTCGAATCACATACATGCGCGCAAACAGGCAATGACAAAGGTAGGGTGTGCGCTGTTCTTTTGCAAGTGCGTCCGGACTCCAGACTCTGTGCTGGCTGGCGTTCGGTAGTGGTAATTACCGGTACTGGTTGTTCAATACCCGGATACGCTCCTGAATATCGGCAAATGGCTCGGTGGTAAAGGCACAGGATGCATAAACACCTGGTAATCCGTGCTCTTCCAGGTGTTTTTCCACTTCTTTTCTTGCCGAGCGTTCGCTTTGGGTCATTTTACCGGTAAGATACCTGAATTGTTCCATGGAAATATCGCGTATGGCATCTGACTGGGGCCGACGGGATGCAGCAAAGTCTGACAGACTTTTCTCCGTTTTCAGTCCGTTTTTCGATAAATACCCGTCCAATACAAATAAATCTTCCAGTCCTGTATTAAGTCCCTGACCCATGAAAGGCAGGATGCCGTGCGCTGCGTCGCCGATGATAACGGTATGATTACCGGCATGCCAGCAATCACAGGTGACAGAACCGAGAATCCCGTCGGCGGCATTGAGGAAGCGCTGCCGGGCATCCGGGATGAGTGCTGTTATTTCAGGAAAATGATTTTGCAGATATGTGCTGTCGGTATCACCAAGAATCAGGTCGATGTCTTGTCTTTCCAATACCATGAACAGGCTGTAGCCACCTTCAAAAACGGGGAAAGAGCCCATCATCATTTTTTCGGAGAACCAGTAATGAAATCCATTGGTGGCCCAGGGTGCATTGGCAATCCTGATTTCCCGGTAGCTGTTTGATTCAAGTACCCGGTGAATACCTTTGTCTCCGTTGAGTTCCCTGGATACAATAGAGTGTACACCGTCTGAACCGATCATAAAATCGTACGGGCCGGTGTCAGACATTTCGCTGTTTTTCCAGCAATAAGTACGGGCAGCCGGATCCAGTCCTGTTACTTCCGTGTCAAAAAATACCGTTGTATTACTGAGGGTCAACACCTCACTGGTCAGCAGTCTGTACAGTGTTTCCCTGCAAATACAGCAAATCGCCTGTCCGTCGCTGGCATAAGGCTCATGATGAGTAGAACCGTTTTTTTCGTGTTTGTAACGCCCTTTCAGTTGCAGGGTGTGTGCTTTGATTTTGTCTGAAATACCGAGTAAATCGAGCGTTCTCCATCCACGTGCAGAGATAACCAGTTGCAGAGATCGGTTTGAAAAATTCTGGTCGGTGAGCGGATTGGATCTTTTTTCATATATCAGTATCCGGTCGAAACGATGGCTGAAAAGGATGGCGGCGGCCATACCCACGAGCCCACCGCCTGTTATGACGAGGGTGGATGATGAACTTGACATAGAATCAGGACTGGATGTGCGGTGCTACGGTTTCCATGAAAGTACGCATTCGGTGAATCACCAGATCTGCATCGTTCGTGTTAAAATCAAACCAGGTCATGAGGCAGTCTTCGGGGTGAAAACGCTCCTTCAGCATCCGGATTACTCTGGCAGGAGACCCGTAAACGGCATTCTCCATACCACTTTCCACCTTGGCCTGATCCACGGTGCCTTCCATGGCGCGCCAGTAGGCAATCATGGCCTCCCGGGCCTCTGCAGTGGCGGCGATGTCCTGTTCAGCTTCCGTCATCCCGGCATCAGCTCTCACGAATATCATGATCGTGCGTGGCATGTAGCTTCTGTCCCAGCGGCCTCCGTCGGGGTGATACGCGCTTTTCATCCGTTCGTGAGTGGCGTCAATGGTGGCGCCGGGGGTAACCGAAAGATTGAATACCTGAACAGGGAGAAACTGGTTGGCGTATTCCTGCAGTGAGGCATCGTGTGAGCCCAGAACAAGCCGAAGGTGTTGAAGGTCAGTGTCTGCAGGGATAATCTGAACAGGCTCAAACTCCCATGTCGGTGGTAGTGTTACAGATTCGGAAGAGGC
>CAIYFY010000315.1 GCA_903925535.1 uncultured Bacteroidota bacterium
ATGCAGGTGCGCAGCAAAGCGTTATTGTCGGTGCTGAGCGACTGGATGTGCTGCTCCCCTTGCTGGCGGGCAAACAGGCCGGGTTGGTGGTAAATCATACCTCCTTGTCGGGCGAAAGTCACTTGTGCGATACCCTGAACAGTCTGGGAGTATGCGTAGCAAGGATATTTGCCCCCGAACACGGTTTCAGAGGCAAGGCTGATGCCGGAGAGGAAATTCGCGATGGTGCCGATTTGCGCACCGGCGCACCGGTCATTTCGCTGTATGGCAAGCGGAAAAAGCCTGTTCCGGAAGATTTCGAAGGGCTGGATGTCGTCATTTTTGATATCCAGGATGTGGGCGCCCGTTTTTACACCTATATAAGCACGCTGTTCTATGTCATGGAGACCTGTGCGGAAAATGGAAAGCCGCTGATTGTTCTCGACCGGCCCAATCCAAACGGACACTACGTGGACGGTCCGGTGCTCGATTCCAGGTTTTCCTCCTTCGTAGGTATTGCCCCTCTTCCGATTGTTCACGGTTGTACCATTGGCGAACTGGCCCGTCTCTTTAAGGGTGAAAACTGGATTAACAAGGGATATCTGCTTGATCTGAAGGTAATTACTTGTTTGAACTACCGGCACGATACACCCCGGGAGCTGCCCGTCAGGCCTTCGCCCAACCTGGTTTCCACCAGATCCGTACTCCTCTACCCTTCTCTGTGCCTGTTTGAAGGCACTGTTTTCAGCGTTGGCAGGGGGACAGACTGGCCTTTCGAGGTAATTGGCCACCCGCAGTCGGTGGCCGATACATTTTCTTTCATACCCGTGGCCAACGAGGGCAACAAATCTCCGCTGTACGAAGGGATGGTATGCCGCGGCCGCGACTTCAGGCATATCCCGATTGACAGCCTCCGGCAGGGCAGACAGATACATATTGACTGGCTGCTCGATGCGTGGAACCGCTTCCCCGACAAAAACGGATTTTTCAGGGAAGACAAGTTTCTCGACAAACTTTCAGGCTCAAATCAACTCAGATTGATGATTCAGGACGGATGCTCTGAGGCAGAAATCAGACAGTCCTGGCAATGGGATCTCGATATTTTCAGACAGATCAGGCAGAAGTACCTGCTGTATGACTAAAATCATATAGTTAAAGTTCAATTTATGCTGCAAATCATCTATAAATTTAATTAATAGTAATGATTTGCATTTTAATTTTGCGGCTCCTGAAGACCACCTTTCTCTAACGATTCTATTTTCTGCAAAATGCAAGGTTCTGCTATTACTATTAAAAGGGGGAAACTGAAAGTTCCCAACGATCCGGTCATTCCTTTTATTGAAGGCGACGGCACGGGTCCGGATATCTGGGCGGCATCGGTTCGTGTACTCGATGCTGCTGTTGAAAAAGCCTACAAGGGCAAAAAGAAGATTTTCTGGAAAGAAGTGCTGGCTGGTGAAAAAGCTTTTAACCAGACCGGTAACTGGCTTCCGGATGAAACACTGAAGGTAATTGATGAGTATAAAGTGGCTATCAAGGGCCCGCTGACCACTCCGGTGGGCGGCGGTATCCGCTCGCTGAA
>CAIYFY010000316.1 GCA_903925535.1 uncultured Bacteroidota bacterium
AGTTTTTGAAGGCGCATAGCCGGAGCTACGTAACTGAAAAATGGTGAAAAAAGGCGAAAAATGAGCCGTTTTTGACTCGGTGAGAGAATCCTGAACAAGTACTTAGTGCTTCAGCCCGAAAACTGATTTTCTGAGCGACAGAAGCTTGTCGCGGTCTGGGTGGGATAGTGCTTTACGTGCCGACCACCAGTTGCGCATCCTGTCTGTGTAGTACCAGTAGAACCAGAACACAATGGGCAATATCAGTGCCAGCGCAACCAGTGTCGCATTGCCCTTCACCAGCCCTGTAATGAGGGTTCCGACATAAATAAACATGTTAAGCACGGCAGTTACAGCCATCCAGACGCTGGTTCTGAACTCCTTTTTCTTCATACGTGCTTTTACAATACGCTGCGCAATGTAGCGCCCCGGCCAGCTCAGCACCCCGCCAAATATGGCAGGAAGCAGTCCTGCAACGAACAGGAGAATCCACTTCCAGCTGCCTTGCCCGGGCTGAACCAGCGTTTCATCGTCCAGACCAGCTTTTTTTAATGCACTGAAGTATTGTTTTGACCGCTCGTTGAGTGCTTCCTTTTCTTCTGCCGGCATGGAATTGATGCTGTCAACCAGTTCTTTTTCTTTATGGTAGGTGCCTGCATTGTACTGGATTACCGGGACGGAGTGTTTGGGATGATCATTCCTCAGCATGGTGAGCAGGCGATCCACCATGGGCTCATCAGCCAGGTCGGCCACGTGAATGATGTTGCGCATCATTTGCTCCTTGATGGCATTCATCAGTCGCAGTATGGCCTGATTCGGGTTCTCCTGGTATTCCTGCCAGTAATCTTTGATAAATATCGGGGTACCCATTATCACCTTGACTTCCGATCTTAGTGCCAGTCCGTCGCTGTAGTTGAATCCAACCGGTACGATCTGCAGGTTTTCCAGCGACTTGTCTTCGAAGGCACTGAATGCGATGCGTGCAATACCCTTTTTGAGGGGCAGTACCTGTTTTTCGTGGTGCGTTTTGCCCTCTACAAAAATACAGAATGTGACGTAATCCCTGAGTTTGTTGACGATGTAGTCGAAGGTGCCGTCATTTCGGTCGCGGCCGCTGAATCCTTCGCTGCTTCTGAAAATGGGGGCTATCTGAAAGCCGCGCAGCATAAAGGAATTGAATGGTTTGGCAAAGTAGTCTGCCCTGGAGATATTGTATACAGGGCCATCGGTTACCATACTCAGCAGGATGGGGTCGAGGAAGGCTGTGGGGTGGTTGGCGGCTACCAGGACCGGCTGGTTTGCCTGAACATTTTTTCTGTTTTCGACAAAGATGTTCCTGAATACAATTCTGTACTGCCAGGATACTACCGGGAGAAAGAATGCGTAAAGAAGGCGGCTTTTGCCGATGTTGCGGATTTCCATAGCTCAGAAATTAAACTGCGGACCCCAGTGGAGGCCGGAGCCCGCAGTTTGCGAGCTTTAACGACCGTCGAGCAGATCTCCGAAGCCACCCAGTATGCTGCCTTCCTCTTTCCTTGGCCCTACGCCATAGGAAATGATTTTGGCTGCCAGGCGACTGACCGGGAGTGACTGTAACCAGACCTTGCCCGGGCCACGCAGGACCGCAAAGAAAAGACCTTCTCCGCCAAAAACCATATTTCTCAGGCCTTTTACGAATTGAATATCATAATCAACTGATTCTGTGAATGCTACGATGCAGCCTGTGTCAACCCGAAGCAGTTCTCCCGGACCGAGTTCGCGCTCGAGCACGTACCCGCCCGCATGTACGAAGGCCATGCCGTCGCCCTCCAGCTTCTGCATGATGAAACCTTCGCCGCCAAAAAGGCCGGTTCCCAGTTTCCGCTGGAATTCGATTCCGATTTGTACTCCCTTTGCTGCACACAGGAAAGAATCCTTTTGGCAGATTACCTTTCCGTTTAGCTGAGCCAGGTCCAGGGGGACGATTTTTCCTGCATAAGGTGCGGCGAAAGCGACCCGCTGCTTGCCATTGGAGTGATTGGTGTAAGTAGTCATGAACAGGCTCTCGCCGGTGAGCAGGCGCTTGCCCGCCGTCATGATTTTTCCGAAAAAGCTGTCGGTCTGACCACTTCCGTCGCCGAAAACGGTGGCCATTTCGATGCCGTTGTCCATGTACATGAAACTGCCGGATTCCGCGATCACGGTTTCTGTCGGATCCAGTTCCACTTCCACGGCCTGCATTTCCTCGCCGAAGATTTTGTAGTCAATTTCGTGATTTCTAGGCATGTTTGTGTGATTTCAGTGTTTATATTAATGTGGCATTGAGTTCAATGGCCACGGAAGAAAGTGCCTTGCTGACAGGGCAGCCGGATTTGGCGGCCTCAGCCAGTTCCATGAACTGACTGTGATCTATTCCGGGGACTTCTGCCTCCAGGTTGAGCGTAATTTTTTCGAAAGCCCATCCACCGCTGCTGTTGTCCATATCTATGGTTGCGTCGCAGCGCAGGGTTGCAGGAGGGAAACCGGCGCCCGATAGTCTGAAGCTCAGTGCCATGATGTAGCAGCCGGCGTGTGCCGCAGCGATGAGTTCTTCCGGATTGGTGCCTGCTTTTCCGTCTTCATTCTGAAAGCGTTTGGCTGCCGAATAGGGAGTTCCGGAGAGTACGCCCGACGGGCCGTTGAGTTCTCCTGATCCTTCTGCGCCTGATCCGTTCCATACAGCGCTTGCGTTGCGTTTGAAGTGTGCCATTTACCGAGATTTGTTTTGTTCGTGAAAGTAGTGGTTCCGCTTATAAGGGCTTGTTCAGGATTCTCTGCCGTTGGCAAAAACAGGCTGATTTTTTGTCAGTTTTTGCG
>CAIYFY010000317.1 GCA_903925535.1 uncultured Bacteroidota bacterium
ATGGTGCGCGGACGGATGGCCGACAGTTTGTGCCGTGCCTCCATGCTGAGTCCTGTGATATTCCTGTAATCCAGATTTTCACCCAGACTCACATCTTCGAGGCGACTCACTTTAGCCACCAATTCTTCTTCTTTTTTGATGTACCCCTCGTATTTGATGGCAATTTCTGCCAGTTCGAGGAATTCATCTTCGTACTTGTTCAGTACACCTGCCAGTTCGGGCCAGGCACCTGCCATGCCTCTGATGTCAGTCTGGGGCCGCAGCAGTATGCTGTGCAGCTTTTGTTTCTGATTGATAGGGGCAGAGTCCACGGCCGAGAGATAACTGTTGATATCGTCGGGCGTTACCGAGGTATTTCTGAAGTAATGTTCAATTTCTTTTACGGCCTGCTGCTTCGCGCGCACGCGGTCCATGCGCACATCCGAGCCCCTGACGCCGAGGCGATGGGCGATGGGGGTCAGACGTATATCGGCATTGTCCTGACGGAGCAGAATGCGGTATTCGGCGCGGCTGGTAAACATTCGATAGGGCTCTTCGGTACCTTTGTTCACGAGGTCATCAATAAGTACCCCGATATAGGCTTCCGACCGCTTCAGGATGAGCGGCTCCTCTTCCTTCACGGCGAGCGCAGCGTTGATGCCGGCCATGAGCCCCTGGCAAGCTGCCTCCTCGTAGCCTGTAGTACCGTTGATTTGTCCGGCGAAGAACAGGTTCTTTACCAGCTTGGTTTCGAGCGTGACGTCGAGCTGAGTGGGCGGGAAGTAGTCGTATTCAATGGCGTAGCCCGGACGGAACATTTTCACATTTTCGAAGCCGGGGATAAGGCGCAGTGCCTTGAACTGTACATCTTCGGGCAGCGAAGAAGAAAAGCCGTTTACATAGATTTCCACGGTATCCCATCCTTCCGGTTCCACAAAAAGCTGGTGACCATCTTTTTCACTGAAACGGTCAATTTTATCTTCAATACTGGGGCAGTACCGCGGTCCGAGCCCGCGGATGCGGCCGTTGAACATGGGCGACTTGTCGAAACCCGTGCGGAGGGTATCGTGTACCTGTTTGTTGGTGTAGGTACTCCAGCAGCAGAGTTGACGCTGCAGCGGCGGGGTGTCTGTATAGGAGAATTTGCCCGGATTTTCATCGCCGGGCTGTACTTCCATGCGGTCGTAGTTGAGCGAGCGGCCGTCCACGCGGGGAGGAGTTCCGGTTTTCATACGGCCGGCCTCAAAGCCCAGTTCCACGAGTTGCTCGGTGATGCCGAGCGCGGCACTCTCGCCTGCGCGACCTCCCCCGAACTGTTTTTCACCGATGTGTATGATGCCATTGAGGAAGGTGCCGTTGGTCAGTACCACCGCCTCCGATTCGATTTCGAGTCCCATTCCCGTCACGACTCCTCTGACACGCCCATCCTTTACAATCAGGCCGCGCACCATTTCCTGCCAGAAGTCAATCAGCGGGTGCTGTTCGAGCATGGAGCGCCATTTGGCAGCGAAAAGCATCCGGTCGCTCTGCGCTCGCGGGCTCCACATCGCCGGGCCTTTGGAGCGATTCAGAATGCGGAACTGCACGGCAGTGTGGTCGGTTACAATACCCGAGTATCCGCCGAGTGCATCCACCTCGCGCACAATTTGCCCCTTGGCCACTCCACCCATAGCGGGATTGCAGCTCATCTGGGCGATAGTCTGCATGTTCATGGTAGCCAGGAGTACCCTGGCGCCCAGGTTGGCGGCCGCAACGGCCGCTTCGCAGCCCGCATGCCCTGCGCCAACGACTATGACATCGTATTTTGGAAACATCTTCCGGTTTTCGGTTTTTCTCTTTTATGCTCCGTATAACGGGAACCGCGCCATCATGTTGTTCACTTCAGCGCGCACCTTCGCGTGAACAGAGGCGTCATCGTGGTGTGTGATTACTTCATCCATCCAGGCTACTACCTGACGGCAATCGTCCTCCTTCAGTTCGCGGGTGGTAATGGCCGCTGCACCCACGCGGATGCCCGAAGTGGTCATCGGAGGCTGCGGATCGAACGGAATCATATTTTTGTTGACGGTGATATCGGCCAGTCCGAGAGCCAGATCTGCTGCCTTTCCTGTCACATTTTTTCTGCGCAGGTCAATGAGCATCAGGTGGTTGTCGGTGCCGCCTGAAATAATATCGTACCCTCTGGAAACAAACTCGGAAGCCATTGCCTGCGCATTGCTGATTACCTGTCGTCCGTACTCCCTGAACGAAGGATCCAGTATCTCGCCGAAGGCAACGGCCTTGGCGGCAATAACATGTTCCAGCGGACCGCCCTGCATGCCCGGGAATACACCGCTGTCGAGGATAGCCGACATTTTGATCGGGTCGCCCTTTTTGGTGGTACGTCCCCACGGATTGTCGAAATCCTTGCCCATCATAATGATACCGCCGCGTGGTCCGCGCAGTGTCTTGTGGGTGGTGCTGGTTACAATATGACAGTGTGGAACGGGGTCGTTCAGCAGCCGGGCGGCAATGAGTCCGGCCGGGTGCGCAATATCGGCGAGGAGGAGTGCACCCACCGAGTCGGCAATCTGGCGGAAACGCGCGTAGTCCCAGTCGCGGGAGTAAGCGGAGGCGCCGCAGATGATGAGTTTGGGGCGGTGTTCGAGCGCCTTCTGCTCCACTTTATCCATGTCAATACGGCCCGTGTCGGGCTCAACGCCGTAGAAGAACGGCTGATACACCTTCCCTGAATAGTTTACGGGTGATCCGTGCGACAGGTGACCGCCGTGCGCCAGATCAAAGCCTAGAATTTTATCGCCGGGTTGCAGACAGGCAAGGAATACCGCCGCATTGGCCTGAGCACCCGAGTGCGGCTGGACGTTGGCCCACGCTGCTCCGAATATCTCCTTCAGCCGGTCAATGGCCAGCTGCTCAATTTCATCCACTACCGAACAGCCGCCGTAGTAGCGTTTGCCGGGATACCCCTCGGCATATTTGTTGGTCAGACAGGAGCCCATGGCATCCAGTACAGCCTGACTGGTGAAGTTTTCAGAGGCAATCAACTCCAGCCCGTGACGCTGACGGGCGAGTTCCTTGTGGATGAGTGAAAAGACAATATCTGACATGATACTTGATTTATAGTTGAAAGCGGTGCAAAGGTACATAATGATGCTGCATTATTTTCGCAACCGGCAGAACCCTGATGCAAAAGCCTTTTTAAAAAAAATTGTTTTAAAATGGATGAAAAAACTACATTTGCGGCAGAAATACCTCCTGTAACACCATGGCAAAATCAGTTAAAGACACTTCTGTTCCACCAACCACGTCCCTGAACGGGGAAGATACGGTCATCACGCTCTCGGGGATGTACCAGAATTACTTCCTCGATTACGCCTCGTACGTGATTCTGGAGCGCGCCGTACCCGCTATTGACGACGGCCTGAAACCTGTGCAGCGGCGCATCCTGCACGCCATGTTCGAACAGCACGATGGTCGCTATCACAAGGTGGCCAACCTGATCGGACAAACCATGCAGTATCACCCGCACGGCGATGCCGCCATCGGTGATGCGCTGGTGAATATGGGCCAGAAAGATTTGCTGATTGATTGTCAGGGTAACTGGGGCGATTACCGCACTGGCGATTCCGCCGCCGCTCCCCGTTATATCGAAGCCCGCCTGACCAAATTCGCACTCGATATTGCCTTCAACCCCGACACTACCACCTGGCAGATGAGCTACGACGGCCGCAAACGCGAGCCTGTCCACCTGCCCATGAAGTTTCCGCTCGTGCTGGCCCATGGCGCCGAAGGAATTGCTGTCGGACTGAGTACCAAAATTCTGCCGCACAACTTCGTCGAGCTGATCAAAGCCAGTATCGCCGCCCTGAAAGGCAGAAAGTCGGATCTCGTACCCGATTTCCCGACGGGCGGACTGATTGATGCTGCCAATTACAACGGTGGCGCCCGCGGAGGCAAGGTGCGCGTGCGCGCAAGGATTAAAGAACTGGATAAAAAAACACTGCAAATCAGTGAAATACCGTTCGGTGTTACTACCGGCGACCTGATCGAGTCTATCCTGAAAGCCAACGACAAGGGGCAAATCAAAATCAAAAAGGTGATTGACAAGGTGGCTGCCGAGGTCAATATCGAGATTGAACTGCAGCCCGGTGTCAGTCCCGATGTCACTATTGATGCGCTTTATGCTTTCACCGACTGTGAGGTAAGTATCAGTCCGAACTGCTGCGTCATTGTCAACGACAAGCCGGTGTTCACCGATGTCAATGAACTGCTTCGTATCAGTACTGATCATACGAAGGACTTGCTGCGTCAGGAACTGGAAATCCTGAAGCACGAACTGGAAGAAAAACTCCACTTCGCTTCGCTGGAGAAGATTTTCATAGAAAACAGGATTTATCGCGATATTGAAGAGTGTGAAACCTGGGAGTCGGTACTGGAAACCATAGAAAAAGGCCTGAATAAATACATTATCACGCCTTCCCAGCCGGGCTACGACAAGGAGGCCCGGAAGATTCGCCTCCTGCGCGATATCACCGAGGATGATCTGGTACGCCTTACGGAGATTCGTATTAAACGTATTTCAAAATTCAACTCGTTCAAGGCGGATGAGGAAATCGCAAAACTGAATGAGGAACTCTCTCAGACAAAGCACCACCTGGAACATCTGACAGAGTACGCTATCGCATACTTCGAGATGTTGCTCTCCAAATACGGAAAGGGCCGCGAGCGCCGCACGGAAATTGCCGCATTCGATACCATTCAGGCAACAGCGGTGGTGGCCAATAACGCCAAACTGTATGTGAACCGCGCCGACGGATTCATCGGAATGGGACTTAAAAAAGATGAATTTGTTCAGGACTGCTCCGATATTGACGATGTAATTGTATTCCGTCGCGACGGAGTGATGAAGGTGGTGCGCATCGGAGAAAAGGTTTTTGTGGGTAAAGATATCCTCCATATAGCCGTCTGGAAAAAGAACGACGAGCGCACGACCTATAACATGGCCTACTCAGATGCCAAAAGCGGCAAATCGTTTGTGAAGCGATTCAACGTGACCGCTATTACGCGCGACAAGGAGTACCAGCTCGGGTCGGATGCCAAAGGCTCCAAAATGCTCTATCTGACGGTCAATCCCAACGGCGAGAGCGAAGTGGTACAGGTTACCCTTACGGCTGCGAGTACTGCCCGGGTAAAAATATTCGACTACGATTTTGCCGAACTGGCTATCAAAGGCCGTGATTCGCTGGGAAATGTCCTCACCAAATACCCGGTGAAACAAATCAGGCAGAAAGAAGTGGGCAAGAGCACCATCGGTGCCCAGAAATTGTGGTACGATGAAATTACCGGTCGCCTCAATACACAGGAACGAGGGGCATTGCTCGGTGAATTCGATACCGGCGACAATATTTTCGTTCTGTATAATGATGGTTCCTACGAGGTCACTGATACGGATGTACAACAGCGATTTGAACCGAAGGAAATAGTCCAGGTGTGCAAACTCACACCCGAACTCGTGGTAAATGCGGTTCATTTCGACGGACACAAGGGCTGGACAATGGTGAAGCGTTTCCGGATCGAAACCGGTAAACTCCGGGAACGATACTCTTTCCTGACCGATCACCCGAAATCAAAAATTCTGTTCAGTTCGCTGAAGGAAAACCCGAGGATTAAATATACCGTGAAAATCAAGGGGAAGCCCATGACAGGAGAGGTTTCTCTCGGAGATTTCATGGATCTGAAAGGGTGGAAGGCTGTTGGTAACCGCCTGAGCGACCAGCTTCTCGGCGGTATCAAAGAAGTGGAAACAGCTGCCAGATCAGAAGAGCAAAAACAGGAATCGCAACAGGCGAGTCTGTTCGAAGCAGGCCCTGCTCCTTCCGGTGAAGACAAACAGACAACATTCAAGGCCGGTGATACCATCGAATTTGAATAAATCCGCTATGGCTGAACAGGATATTCCCGACGGGCACTTCACGCTCGCTGAACTACAGGTATTCCAGCGCGCTGAAAATGCGACGCTGGAAGGGGTTGACTATTATATCTGGCTCGATACGGAGGCCGAGCAACCTGTCTGGAAGTTTCTGCTGGCGATTGAGCTGAGGATGGGTGCGGCGGGCTCTGTTATCATCAGTGCCGGTGAAGATACCGATGCCATCCGCGTTATTCAGCAGGAGGAGTTGCTGAAGACGGCCTCGGCACTCTACAGGGTGCACGGGAAGCCCGTTATTCAAAGGGCTTCCCGCGATCATCAGGCCCCCTGGACCGCTGTGATGAACAACGTATTACAGGCAGTCAGGTTATCAAAGAGTGAAGAAGGGCACTATCTGAACGACGCAATGATGCTTGATTTCGGTGAAACAGGCCTCGTCATTGCATTGAATCAGGAAAGGGGCGGATTGCTCATCCGCGAACACGGCGGATAATTATTTGCCCGCCTGTTTTTCCAGCCGCTCTTTGGCGGCTTTGGCCTCTCCGTATTGTGGCATCATGCCATAGGCCTGTTTATAGTCGCCCAGCGCAGCTGTCAGGTTGCCCTGAGCTTCTGCAGCAACCCCCCGGTAGTAGTATGCCTTCACAAAAATCGGATCTGTTTTGATGGCAATATCAAAATGTGTGTAGGCTTTTGCCAGTGAGTCCTGTTCGAGGTACATCATACCCATGTCAAAGTAGGCATAAGCGTAATCGGGGTTGCGCAGTATGATATCGCGATAGATTTCGAAAGCTTTGTCGAATTCACCCCTGCGCTTGTAGAATGCACCCTTGAACTCGCGTGCCTCCAGGCTGGAGGAGTCAATCCGGAGTACATTGTCAAAGTACTGTACCGCTTCCGGATTGTTCTGATTGCTGTAAATGCGGCCCAGAAACAGCCAGGCGTCTTCATTTCCTTCGTCGAGACTGACGGATTTTTTCAGGGAGCCTACAGCCGACAGGGTATCACCCTGATCGAGTGCCACCCTTCCTGCCATATAAAATGCCTCTGCGTTTTGCGGGTCCTGTTTGAGAATCTCATCCAGTGTGACCAGTGCATCACCGTGTTTTTTTACAATAAGTTGGAACTCGCTGAGTTTCAGGAGTGTCGGGATGCGTCCCGGGAAGCGTTTGGTTGCCAGTTTGAGTACCTCGATCGCCCGGCGGGAGTCATTCGGACGGGCATAGTCCATGAAAACATCGGCCAGCAGATGGTAATAACGCGGTTTCATGGAATCCACGCTGATCGCTGCATTCAGGTCTTTCAGCGCCTCATCGTAGGCTTCCAGATTGTAGAACACCCGTGCACGTGCGTACAGGAGAGAGTCGTTTTTGGGATTTTCATCGAGCAGGCGGGTGAGCTCTGCCAGTTCGGGATCCATACCCTCCATCTGTGCGGCGAGCTCTTCGGCCGATGGCCCGCGGAAAAAGAAAAACCAGACAGCGAGTGCGGCTACTGCTACAGCGCCTGCGATAATCAGATATTTTCTAGATTGCATTGGAACCCGGTTTGGGAAGGATTTGCAGCGACTGTCTGGCAGGGTGCGGGCTATGTTACCGCCTGCCTGCCAGACAGTCGCCTGTCTGAAATCAAAGATTTTTCGTCAGTTCGGCTTCGAGATTATCGCGCGGGTTTACCGCCACGATTTTCCCCTCCCGGCTAATCAGGAACGTACGGGGGATTGAGCGCACTCCATAAGTTGCTGCCGGAGCAGAATCCCAGAATTTCAGGTCGCTCACATGGTTATCCCACACCAGTCCGTCCTGTTGAATTGCCTGTACCCATTTGTCCTTGCCGTCGGGGCGGTCAAGAGATACACTGAATACTTCAAAGCCTTTGGACTTGTATTTTTTGTACATCTCCACCACATGCGGATTGGCGCGACGGCATGGTCCGCACCAGGATGCCCAGAAGTCGAGCAGTACCACTTTGCCTTTAAGAGAAGACAGCGAGCGCACCTTTCCTTTTGGGTCGGGCAGACTGATTTCGGGAGCCTGCATGCCAACCTGTACCGGACCGGCTTCCTCGGCAGGGGCACCGCCACCAGCCTGCGCAGCCAGTTGTTGCTCGAGCTGGTTGATAATACTTTCATAGGAGGATGCGTACTTGGATCCCGGCATGGCTTCATTCAGCTCTGTGCGGTATTTCTTGAACTCATCCATGAAAAGTGGCGGGTTCTGGGCATAGAGCTGGGTTGACAAAAAGGCACGCATCAGCGGTGTGCAGCCTTTCTGGACGGCCGCCTTGGCTGCATCGGTAGTCTGTGCTGGTGCTTTAATCAGTTCCTGAACGATATTTACATAGCACTGGAAGGTTTCGGAACCGGTGACGGTCATCTCCATGCGGTCAATCGTTGACAGATCGCCGGAAATATCCACTCCGCTCTCTTTGCCATCGAGGATGAAATACACCCGTTTGGCACCTATACTGAGTCGGTAAAGGCCTTCTTCGAGCGCTTTTTCGGATTTGACTTCAAATTTGCCGCTGGCATCGCAGGCTGCCTTGCCCAGCGCTACATTGGAATTGCGGTCGAAATATATCTGTTCGAGGGCAACCTGCAGATTGTTTGCACCACTGACAGTGCCGGAAACAGACTTTCCGGACTGACCGCAGGAGGAAGAGAGAATCGCCAGAAGCGGGAGCGCAAACAGGAGAATTTTTTTCATGGTGATGTGAATTTGACAAGTATATAAATTGGGTCAGGGGAGTTACTGATTCATCCAGTTGCCCAGTACCGAGTGGTGAATTGCTGCCCATTCGGAAACAGAGCCCCAGTTTTCGCCATCAATAACAACGGAAGAGCCGCCTGCCTTGCCAATGGCTTCAAACGGCACATTCTGTTCCGAGAGATAACGCGAGAACGCCTCCTGTTGTTCTGCTGAAACTGAAACTGTCACCCGGCTTTGGGCTTCCCCGAACAGCCAGGCATCTTTCCTGACTGAAGGATTGGTGTTCACGCTGAATCCGAGTCCGCGCGGCATGGCACTTTCGATGAGGTTGGCGAAAATACCGCCATCAGACACATCGTGCGCTGAAAGGACCAGTTTCCGGGCAATCAGGTCTCTGACAATCTGCTGAATACGGAACTCTTCCTCCAGGTCGAACCAGGGGCAACTGCTGAACTCGATACCCAGCACGCTGCGCGTATATTCACTGCTGCCCAGATCATTCCGGCTCACGCCAATCAGGTACAGCAGGTCGCCCTCGTTCTTGAAGTCGAGGGTCATAATATTGTCGTAGTCGTCGAGAATACCCAGCATGCCTATGGTTGGGGTGGGGTAAACCGGGATAGTCTTGCCGTTTTGTGAGTATTGGTTGTAGAAACTCACATTTCCTCCTGTTACCGGCGTTTCGAAGCGTCGGCAGGCATCGCCCATGCCGCGGATGGCCTCGGCAAACTGGTAATATACCTCGGGGTTGTACGGATTGCCAAAATTCAGACAGTTCGTAATGGCTACGGGTTCGCCACCTGCGCACACAATATTGCGGGCCGCTTCAGCCACGGCAATCATGCCGCCCTTGTGCGGATCGGCATACACATAGGCGGAATTACAGTCGGTAGTGAGTGCCAGTGCCTTGCGGGTGCCCTTTACATAAACAACTGCGGCATCGCTGGGCCGGTTGGTGGTCATGGTACCCGTTCGCACCATCGAGTCGTACTGGCGTGTGATCCAGGATTTGGAGGCCAGATTGGGCGACTGCCAGAGTTTTTTTGCAGCAGCCTGATAGTCGGCAGGCTGGCCTGTATTTTCTGTGCTGAACCGGGCTATCTCGTCGAGGTAGTCGGGGCGCTTCTGCTCGCGCACATACACGGGGGCACCTCCGCCCAGTACAAGTGATTCGGCGGGCACATCGGCCACCAGCACACCCTCGTAATAATAGCGCAGGCGGTCTTCAGCGATGGTGGTTCCTATATGTTCACAGGGAAGATCCCATTTCTCAAAAACGGCCTTTATTTCGGCTTCCCGGCCCGGTTTTACCACGATCAGCATGCGCTCCTGACTTTCCGAGAGCAGAATTTCCCAGTCTTTCATGTTGGACTGGCGCACAGGTACTTTCGAGAGGTCAATTTCCATACCGCAGCCTGCTTTTGCCGACATTTCGGAGGTGGAGCAGGTGATACCTGCGGCGCCCATGTCCTGCATCCCGACGATGGCATCGGTGGCGATGGCTTCCAGCGTGGCTTCGAGGAGCAGTTTTTCCTGGAACGGGTCGCCTACCTGGACAGCTGGCAGATCCTGATGAGAATCCTCCGAAAGATCGGCGGATGCAAAAGTAGCGCCGTGGATACCGTCTTTACCGGTAGCAGAGCCCACGATAAATACCGGATTGCCGGGGCCGCCGGCAGTCGCACTCACAGTTTTGCCGGCTTCAACGATACCGGCCGACATGGCATTGACCAGAATATCGTGGTTGTAGCAGGGCATGAAATAAACCTCTCCGCCTACAGTAGGTACACCGAAGCTGTTGCCGTAGTCGCCAATGCCTTTCACCACACCGGCTACCAGACTTCTCATTCTGGGATTATCGAGGTTGCCGAAGCGCAGTGAATTGAGTGCGGCAATCGGGCGGGCGCCCATGGTGAAAATATCCCGGTGTATACCACCTACTCCGGTTGCTGCTCCCTGATATGGTTCTATCGCAGAGGGGTGGTTGTGACTTTCAATCTTGAACGCGCAGCCCAGTCCGTCGCCGATATCCACGAGTCCGGCATTTTCCTCCCCGGCACCCACGAGCAGGCGTTTGCCAGACCGGGGCAGTGTTTTCAGCTGGAGGATACTGTTTTTGTAGGAGCAGTGTTCGCTCCACATGACAGAATACACGCTCAGTTCGGTGAAATTGGGTGTGCGGCCGAGTATTTCACAAATTTTTCCGAACTCGTCGGGAGTGAGTCCCAGTTTCTGGGCGGTAGATAAGGTTGCTTCCATGAAAAAAGATCGTGTACGCGTGCGTCGCGTTTATTTGCGTGCAAAGGTAGCGAGTGTTTCAGATGAATGGGCATTTAAGTCATATTTCAATGGTTCAAATTGCCTGCCATAATTACAGTATGGCTAATTTATCTGAAATTTGCCCCAAAATTGTTCTGATGCGACATATCCTGACCATCTTCATTCTCTTCCTGTTTGCAGGCTGCCAGTCGGCCGGAAAAAAAGCTGAAAAACCCCTGAACGCCGAACTGTTGCCAGCCGGTGTTGTACCGTCGCGTATCAGGGTAACCGATCTGAACTACTGGACGGAGCAGGGGCAGTTTTTTGTAACGGGTGTCTGTATCAATGAATCCGGTGTATGGGAGCAGATCTGGCTCAATGTGTCGTTCACTGGTGAGCAGGGCCGGGCGCTGTCTGCAGGAGGTGCTGCATCGGCGGTTATTCCCACTTTTTCCGGAGCCGTACCACCCATGGGCCGTACCACCTTTTTTGCGGGCTGGCCGCTTTCCGTCTTTTCCGGTGTGCCGGCAGCATGTACTGTGCGGGAGGAAGGATCACTGAAGGTTTCGCCCGGAGCCATTCTTCTCACCGAGAACGTGGGCGGCGTGCGCATGATGGTGCCTGAAGCACCCGGGAAGCCGGCCAGCGTGGAAGCTGCCTGGCAGATCAGTGCTGTGTTGAACAATCCGCTGCCGCAGACGGCTCAGCACCCGAAACTGGAACTGCTGTTGTTCGGAACTGACAGGAAACTGTGGTTCAGTACCGTGCTTGATCCCGGAGACTCCCTGTACAAGTCACTGATTGTCATGGATAAAACCGGTCCGATGGCTGGAGGGGAAAAGCGGGAACTGGGTATCAGTGTGCACTACGACCAGCTGCCCGCTGCGCTGCGGGAGAAAAAAATCGGACGGGTGGAGTTACTGGCCTTTGATGCGCGCTGACTAACTGATTTTTCTGAGAATGGTGGTACGGGTGAAATCGGGTGCGTAAGGAGATGGTGCGAGTGCCTGTAGTTCAGTCCTGAACCTGTTTATTTGTTCACTGTTGAAAGCGGTGAGGTAATAGGAGCGTTCGGTGTTGTCAATTACCAGCAGCCCCCCCTTTTTCAGGTGGGGAATCGCCTGTTTGATACAGGATGGTCTCGCCCGACCGTCAACCAGCACAACATCAAAAAAATCCGTCGGGAATCGCTGAATTGCGCAGGCATACAATTCAAATGACAGATTCTCGCAACCTTTCGAGGCACTCATAAAATCGTCCGGATTTGCGTGGTTGCGGGGTGCAGATGACTTGGCCGGTTCAGCCGGAATAAAGTGTCCTTCCCATGTTCCGCTGTAATTCCTGCTCTGAACCGTTTCAGTCAGAATCCCGAACCAGTCGGCATTGTCTTCCACCGTTACAACCTCGGCCCCTTTTTTGCAGAAAAAAAGCGTGGAGCCGCCACCGCCGTATTCAAAAACCTTGTGGCCGGGCTTTACATGCTCTGCCAGAAAATCTATCGCGGGAAAAGTCAGCCAGGGGCTCTCATCGGCAACGGAGCTGCTTCCCGGTTTCATGGAGGCGGCCCATTTATCCCGATATCTGTTTGCAAACTTGAAATAGCTCCGGTTCAGGCCGTTTGCAGCAATTTGCCAGTAAAAAAATAGTAAGTTCTTCTTCCAGGACATACGATGACGTGATTTTGGGGCAAAGAAAAAACTAATATATGATTGCTCTGCCAATTGTTTTTACTTACTTTTGAGGCTGTAATTGCAAAACCGATTTATTTTGAAAAAGATGATGTGCCAGGTGAAATACCCGAAACACACCCTGACGGTGTTTTTTACCCTGCTTTCTGTGTGCCTGTCTGCACAACAGATTCATTCTGTGAAGGTAACAGATACCGGCTCCCGAACTCCACTGGTCATAACAAAGGGAATCAGTACTGTTCAGCTTGAAGGGCTCGAGCCCGGCCGGTTTTATCTGGTCAAGGCTGTTCCGGCTGGTGAGGCACAGAAGTCGGAGCTCAGTCTTGTACCGGCATTCAGTGAGGCGGGCAACACTCCGGGGCCCAAAAGCGAGGGCAGGGCAGTTCGGTTTAAAGCACCGGGTTCAACTGCCCGATTTCTGCTTGATGCCTCCGGCGGGGAGAACGCTGCAGACGTTCCTGTATTCATCTCTGTATCTGCAGAATCGGAGCAGTGGAGCAGCAACGGGTCAAAATCCTTGCAGGAGTCTGCCGTGGCCTTGCAGGTAACGCCCGGTATCAGTGCACAAAGTCTCATCGCCAACACATTGGTGGGGGGCGACTGCTTTTCGGTTTCCAATATTACGGCATCGGGGAATATCATGTCGAGGGGTACTTTCTCCAACGGCTCCTCCAACATAGGTATTGGCTCCGGTATGGTGATGAGTACAGGCAGCGTGAGTATTCTTGCAGGCCCGAACAGCAGCAATTCCACCAACGGCGGGTTTAATGTACTGGCCTCTGATCCCGATCTGAGAACACTCATTCCCACTTACGATCTGTACGATGCCAATGTGATTGAATTCGACTTCACACCCACAGCCAACACGGTCACATTTGATTTTTTGTTCGGATCTGAAGAGTACTGTGAATATGTCGGAACGCAGTTTAACGATGTTTTCGGCTTTTTCGTGACGGGACCTGGTATCAGTGGTGTGGCTAACCTGGCTGTAATTCCCAATACCACCATCCCCGTAACTACGAACAATGTCAATCACGTTCTCAACTCCCAGTATTATTTCAATAACAACTACAATATCATTTCATGCGGACTGGCTGTCACCGATCCGGTGATTTTTCAGGAAGCCGAACTCGATGGCTGGACTACCCCGCTGCAGGCAAAACTGTCTGTTCAGCCTTGCCAGACTTACCACATCAAACTCGCCATAGCCGATGTGTCCGACTGGCTGTTTGACTCTGCAGTATTTCTGAAAGCCAACTCCTTCAATGCAGGCGGACAGGTAGCCGCTTCTCCGGTTTACAAGCCCGGACAGCAACTGGCACACGAGGGCTGCCCGGGTGCTGGTATCCGTTTTACCCGCGGAAACAGCGATATCACTCAGCCACTTGCGGTCACTTACTCGGTTGCCCCTTCCAGTACTGCCGTATCGGGTGTTGACTATGCTCCGCTACCCTCGTCACTGGTATTCCAGCCTGGTCAGTCAGAAATATTTGTCCCGGTCACTGTTTTCAGCGATGGACTGACAGAAGGGCAGGAAACCATAGAACTGCTTATCAATAATTCCTGCCAGTGCCAGCAAACAGCGGTCACTTTTCTGATGAATGATCTGGAGCCACTTCAGCTGACTGTCCCGGAAGATACAATAGTGTGTGAGTTTTCATCCGTACAACTTTTCGCCTCCGTCAACGGGGGAGAAACTCCTTACAATTATACATGGAGTAACGGTGCAACCACCGCAGGTATTACGGTCTCACCCGCTGTTTCTTCGGTTTTTACAGTGACAGTCACAGATAACTGCGGCCAGGTTGTTTCAGATCAGATGTCGGTGGCTTTGGTCCCGTTTGTGCGGGAAACGGTACATATTCCGCTCTGCTTCGGGGAGTCCGTTGAGATTAACGGACAAATTTACTCGGGTACTGTTACGGTCATTGATACCACTTTTTCCGGCACCCCCTGTGGTTCTGTCACCACATATAAACTCACGGAGCTGCCCGAAATCAAAACGTCTGTTACTGTTACCTTCTGTCCCGGAGATACAGTTGACGTCGGTGGAATACTGTACACTGAGGAAGGTGTTAAATTTCTGATGTTTTCAGCGGCAAACGGTTGTGACAGTACGGTCGCTTATACGCTCGTGTATGCAGTTCCATCACCTTCATCGGTGAATATTACCTGCCCGGCCTCTGTCACCGTATTCACCAATAACGGAGCGGGAGCCGAAATTCAGTACGCTCACCCTGCAGCATCTACCAGTTGTGTTTGTCCGGGACTTGAAGTGGAAATGATCAGTGGTCTGGCATCAGGCAGTATTTTCCCGCAAGGTACAACCAAAGTCTGCTACAAGGCAGAAGATGCCTGCGGACAGACAAATACCTGCTGCTTTAATGTATCAATACTGGAAGACGAGCCCTGCGATGTAAAGGTAATTGGTTGCCTGCGGTATGAACTGCTCACCATTACGGAGGATCCCGGCGGAAACAAAACCTACCGTGTTCAGGTAACCAATTACTGCCCTGACCCGCTGATTTATACAGCTATCCAGGTTCCCAGTGGTGTGGTGGCCATGAAACCGGTTGACAATACCATTTATACTGCTCCGGGCGGGAATCAGTATCTGGTACGAAATCCCAACTTCGCACCTTTCTATTCCGTAAGATACAGAGCACTGAACCCCGGTATAGCCAACGGACAATCTGAAATTTTCCGTTACACATTGCCTGCCCAGACAGATGTGCTGTTCTTCGAGGTGATCAGCCGGCTGAGTATTCAGCAGTTCTTTGCTGCTCACATGAACACATTCTACTGCCCGATCGGCGTTACCCCTCCCGACAACAGGGATGATGAAGACGGTATCTACCAGTCTTTTGTATCGGGTGCGGTACCCAATCCAACTGCCGGAACGTTCAGAATGATTCTTGAGACCGAAGAAGATACTCCTGTTGAGTATCGGGTTTTCAACAGTCAGGGACAACTTGTCTTGTCTGACAGAGGGGAGTTGTTCGCCGGACAAGCCGACATCACCCTTCCCGAAAGTCTGCCTGACGGACTGTATTTCGTTGAAATTGTTGGTTTTGACGATCTTGGAGGGATGCAGCGCGTGGTACTCCAGCGTTAATTATTGTAAAAATATGCCTTTATTTCAGGTAAAGGCATATTTTTGTGGCTCATATTCACCAAAATTAATTGAAAACAATGGTAAACCAATCACACTGGAGGAGCGCTCTGCTCCTCTGCATCGCCTTTATATGGCAATGCGATCTCTCCGCTCAAATCACGGTTAATGCATCATCCGGTTCCGCAGGCGCGCGTGCGGCGCTGGCAGTCAGGCCCGGTTCCAGCGAGGTAACAGTCAGCGGGCTGCAGCCAGGCTATCCCTGCCGTATTGTGGCACTGCGGACCTCCTCCGAACAGCTGGCCGATTTCTCGCTCAAGATATCGGAAAAACAGTCCGTACAGGCTGTGGGAAATTCAGGCGACAACACGATCTGGTTCACTCCCGATGCTGCTACGGTGTCACTGAGTCTTTTCGCTGTCTCTCCGGTCAAAACAGACGATATTCCGCTTTATCTGTCTGTTATGCAGGAAAATTTCCAGCCGGAGAAAGACAAATCCGGCAGCAGCGCGGAGTCACAGGCTCTGCTCCAGACAATCCCCAACGTAAATCCGCAGAGCCTGATTGCCAATACGCTCATCGGTGGCGGCTGTTATGCTGTATCAAATGTAACGGCAAAGGGTAATTCATCTGCCAAAGGAACGTTCTCCGGCGGCTCACAGAATATACAGCTGTCAACAGGTCTGGTGATGAGTACCGGTAATGTGAACATACTCTCGGGCCCCAATCTGGCGGGTGATTCCGATGGCGGATTTGGCACGCCCGGCTATGATGCGAGTCTGGACGCATTGGTTGTTGGCAACCTGTATGACGTGAACGTAATCGAGTTCGACTTTGTACCAACGGGCAATATGGTCGAGTTTGAGTACGTGTTCGGCTCTGAGGAGTATTGTGAGTACGTGGGTAGCGAGTACAATGATGTATTCGGTTTTTTTATCAGTGGCCCCGGAATTAACGGGGTGAAAAATCTGGCTGTCCTGCCAGGGGGAACCACGCCTATTTCCGTGAACAGTATAAATCACGACTCCAATACGCAATTTTACGTCAATAACAGCACCAATTTTTTGTCCTGCAACTTCATGGGCTGGTCGGCCAGCAACTACGCCGAGGTTGAACTCGATGGCTGGACGAAGCCGCTGAAGGCCGTTGCCAACGTGCAGCCCTGTCAGAAATACCATATCAAGCTGGCCATCGCCGATGTGGGCGACGGACTGTACGACTCGGCTGTATTTCTGAAGGCCAACTCATTCAGTGCGGGCGGACAGGTAGCTGCTGCGCCTGCGTATGCGACCAACAGGCCGGTTGCTTCCGAAGGTTGTGTCGGCGGTGCTATTCGTTTCTTCCGCGCAGGATCCACGACAAATCCGCTGACGGTTAACTATGCGGTTTCTCCGGCCAGTACGGCTGCTGCCGGTACTGATTATGCCCCCCTCCCCGGGGTGGCAGTGATTCCCGCAGGAGAGAGCGAAGTGCTGGTTCCGGTGACAATCTTCAGCGATGGACTGTCGGAAGGAATTGAAAAAATTGTTCTCGATATCAGTAACTCCTGTCAGTGCGAAACGAACCAGATTGAGTTTTTAATTGGTGACTCTGAGCCGCTTTCACTGGCTCTGTCCGGCGATTCGCTGATCTGCGAGTTCGGCGAAAGCAGTCTTGCTGCGCTGGCGACCGGAGGAGAGGCTCCCTATAACTATGTGTGGAGCAACGGAGCGATAAACCCTTTCATACAGGTATCGCCCCCTGCAGGCACTGTTTATTCGGTTACGGTAACCGATTTTTGCGGGGATACAATCTCAGGAAGTATTGCTGTTGATGTCCTGCCTTTCGTCAGGGAGAATATATCAATTACTGTCTGTGCTGGTGAACAGGTTGAAATTGGCGGCGCGTTTTATACAGCGCCGGCGGTTGTGAATGATACGGTCTTTCTGAATGCACCCGATTGCGGGCAGATTACGACTTATACATTGAATGCCTTGCCAACCGCTTCCGGTAGCGAAACATTCACTTTCTGTGCCGGAGGCTCTGTCAGTATTAATGGTCAGGTGTACAGCACTCCCGGTATATTCACCGATACGCTGACAGCGGCCAATGGCTGCGACAGTGTGATGACTTACACGCTTGTGAAACAGCCGCCGCTCACCGGCGTTGAACTCATTCTCCTTTGTCCGGGAGACGAGGTGACGCTGGATGGTGTTCCGTACAGCAGTGAGGCAGATATCCCGATTACCTACCAGACGGCTGCGGGCTGTGACAGTATCGTTACCTACAAGTTGAGATATGCCACACCTGCCCCTTCTACTGTTACCATGAACTGTCCTCCTTCTGTAACCCTGAATGTACCCACAGGAGCTCCGGGCGCTGCGGTTCAATATGCCAGTCCGCTGGCTTCCACCGATTGCACTTGTCCGGGAACGGTCGTTTCCATGTTGTCCGGACAGGTGTCGGGCAGTCTGTTCCCGGTAGGTATGACACAGGTATGTTACAGGGCCGAGGATGTGTGCGGGCAGTCGCGTACGTGTTGTTTCAGTGTAACCGTTTCGGAAGAAAGTCCGTGTGACGTGAAGGTAATCGGCTGTATGAAATACGAATTGCTGTCAGTAACACAGGATCAGGGCAAGAACAGAACGTACAGGGTGCGCGTCACCAACAACTGTTCCCGCGAGTTGATTTACACAGCTTTCCAGTTGCCCTCTGCCATAACGGCAATGTCGCCGGCCAACAATTCGGTGTACACCTCGCCGGAGGGGAGTACCTATCTGGTCCGGAACCCCAATTTTGCACCGTTCTACTCCGTGCGTTTTCGTCCGACCGGCGCCGGGTTGGCCAATGGTGCCACTTCCGTATTCCGTTATACCCTGCCCGCTCAGGCGGATGTTGACTATATTCACGTCATAAGCAGGTTGTTTGAACAACAGTACTATGAGGCATATCTGAATACTTACTACTGTCCGGTAGGTATCACGCCGACTGATAATCTGATGGATGGCAGTGATGCAAGAGGTGAGGAGGAGTTGACACCGGATCAGATTTCGCTGTTCCCGAATCCGTCTGAAGGTATTTTTCACGCCGATCTGAGCGCCTGGGAAGGCATGAATGTTGTCATTCAGGTGTACGACAGTCGCGGACAGCGGGTGTTGCACACAGGCACGCGTGCAGGAGATACTCCGCATATTGTGACGCTGCCAGCCGGTATTCCTCCCGGGCTTTACTTTGTGGAGCTGAGTAACGACGACGGAGAGAAGGAAGTGTTGAAGATGGTGGTAGAGCGATAAATTATCCATCCCGGATATGTTGCGAATGGGTGCGTCTGTTTATCGGACGCACCCATTTTCGCAATATTCATTTTTTTGTGAGTTGTATGATTTTATAGTAAAGGAAAGGTTAATTCTGCTTTAATTTATTGATTTACAATAACTTAATTCTAATTTAATTCTCTGTGACGCAATCAGCGCGATCTCCGGTTCTACCTTTGCAGCGGACTTCATCCCTTGCGGGCAGATTTCCGATTACAGCTGTGCCGGACGATAAACTAGTACGTTTTCCGGCGACTGTGACAGACAAACTTTAACCTATTTTTCCCATCTATGAAGGATTTTCACTCAGCCTTCAAGGGTACGCTTTGTACCCTTGTCATCACCCTGTTGTGCCTTGTTTCGGCATCGGGTCAAAAAATCAGCGGTTCCGTCCAGGACGCTGTCAGCGGGGAATCGCTCCCCGGTGCCACCGTAGTTGTGCAGGGTACTACCCGCGGTACTACCTCCGATGCTTCCGGCAATTTTGTACTGGATGCCAGCAAGGGAGAGGTACTGGTTGTATCCTATGTTGGCTACAAAACAGAGACAGTCACGGTTGGTGCTGCTGCTATTGTCATTCTCATGTCGGGCGATAATATCCTGAATGAGGTTACGGTAGGCGCACTTGGTATCAGCCGTGAGAAAAAATCTCTCGGCTATGCAGTCCAGGAAGTAAACGGGAGCGAGTTGCTGAAAGCCCGTGAGCCAAACGCCATCAACACGCTGGCTGGCAAGGTAGCCGGTCTGACAGTGGGTGCGTCGCCCGAGTTACTGGGTGCACCCAATCTCAATCTGCGCGGTTCAAATCCGATTTTTGTAGTGGATGGTGTGCCGGTAAACTCCGACACCTGGAACATCAGCGCTGACGACATTGAGACCTTCACCGTGCTGAAGGGTCCTGCTGCGGCCGCTCTTTATGGTTTCCGCTCAAAGGATGGTGTTATTATGATTACCACCAAAAAGGGAACCAAAGACAAGCGTGGTGTCAGTATTGAATTCAACAGCAGCCAGATGGTGGAATCCGGCTTCAATGCTGTTCCTACTGTAAACTACGAGTATGGTCCCGGCGATCATGGCCGCTACGGTTTTGCGGATGGTCGCGGCGGTGGTATCAATGACGGCGATTATGATATCTGGGGGCCTCGCTTCGAAGGACAGTTGATTCCACAGTACGACAGCCCGCTTGATCCGTTAACCGGTCAGCGTATCCCGACGCCATGGGTAGCACGCGGTGAAAGAAATCTGGAGCGTTTTCTGCGCCCGGGCTTGCTTTCCAACAATAACGTCGCTGTTTCCACTTCTTCTGAAAAGATGGATATGCGCTTCTCCACCTCCTACAACTATCAGCAGGGGATGGTTCCGAATACACAATTGAACGGCCTGAATTTCAATGTTTACAATAATCTGCGGTTCAATAAGCGGGTGAGCCTTGAGTCAAATCTGAACTATAACCGTCAGTTTACCGACAATATCCCTGATGTTCAGTACGGACCTAACTCCCTGATCTACAACGTCATACTGTGGGCGGGCGCCGATTGGGATGTTGATGACATGAAAAATTACTGGCAGCCGGGCAAGGAGGGTGTTCAGCAAATTTATGCCGAATACCAGCGCTACAATAATCCGTGGTTTATGGCTCAGGAATGGCTGCGCGGTCACTACAAGACCGACATCTATGGTCAAACAGCCCTGAACTGGAACATCGCCAAAGGTCTTGATTTCAAACTGCGTACTGCTATCACGACTTATGATCTGTTCCGCAATGAAAAGTTCCCGTACTCTGCTACAGTTTACGGACGTGAAGAAGCGCGTGGTGATTACCGTGAAGACAAGCGTACCATGTTTGAAAACAACACGGATGCTTATCTCAGCTTTGACCGTAATATCACCGACAATATCAGCCTGAAAGCACTTGCAGGAGGTAACCTCCGCTCATTTAACTACGAATCCAGTTACACTACCACGAACTACCTCAACGTTCCGGGCCTGTACTCTTTCTCCAATACTGCAAATCCGCTGTACGCATCCAACTTCCGGTCGAAGATGCTGGTGCAGAGCGGGTATTACTCACTCGATCTCGGTATCCGCAATTTCCTGTATCTTTCACACACTGGTCGTGTTGATCACCTGTCAACACTACCCAGGAACAGTAATACTTTTTACTATCCAAGCGTTGGCGCCAGTGTTCTGATCAGCGAACTGGCCGATCTCGGTCCGGTTTCATACCTGAAACTGCGTGGTTCTTATGCTAACGTGAAGGAAGCACTTACAACTCGCTATATCGGCGCCACACCTGCTGACCCATACCCGCTCGGATACGGATCATACTACTCGTCAACTTACGACGGCCCGTCCTATTCCAATGCCTCTGCCTATTCATCTCCGCTGGTTTATAACGGACAGCCGGGCTCGTACTTCACCAACACGATTGCCAACACAGGTCTGCAGCCGTCATCGCGTACCAACTACGAAACTGGTCTGGAAGCGCGTTTCTTCGGAAGTCGCCTCGGTCTCGATGTAACTTATTTCCAGTACATAGACGGTCCCCAGATTTTTGCGCTCCCGATTTCGGAAGCTTCCGGCTACACAAGCCAGCTGATCAATGCCGTAAAAACGAAGAAAGCCGGCTGGGAAGTAGGTCTGACCGGCTCGCCAATCAGGAACGAAGACGGACTGAGCTGGGATGTCATGGTTAACTGGAGCACATACCAGGAAACACTGGAAGAGCTTCCGGAGGGTACCGATGTAATCAACGGCTTCTTCCGCCTTGGCGACCGCCTGGATAAATATTACGATTCAGCTCCGGTACGCGACCAGCAGGGAAACATCGTACATGATGCCAGTGGCCGTGCCATCAGAAATCCGGTACCACAATTTCTGGGCTACTCCAATCCGGACTGGGTTTGGGCTGTCAACAACAGGTTCTCCTGGAAAAATCTCAGCTTCAATTTCCAGTTTGATGGCCGTGTGGGAGGAGTTATCACCAATTACGTACAGCGTCAGACGTTCCGCGGTGGTCGCCATCTGGCTACCACACAGGGAGAAATGGGCGAAGCGCGCTACGCCGACTGGGTAAATCAGAAAAATGGTCTCTTCACAGACCCGCAGGTTAACGGAAATTATGTCGGAGATGGCGTACGTCTTGTAAGCGGAACCATCAAGTACGATCAGTACGGCACTATTACCAACTGGGATGAGCTCGAATTTGCCGACAACACGACCAAAACATTTCTGCAGGACTATATAAGCCGTCTCTACGCTACTTCGGAGGCCAACCTGATGTCCAAAACCTTCTCCAAGTTGCGCGAGGTGACAATCACTTACCAGATGCCGAAGAAATGGTTCCAGAACAGCAACTTCATTCGTCAGGCAAATGTCTCTCTGGTTGGTCGTAATCTCCTCTATTTCGCCGAGAAGAAGGATATTGATCTCGACCAGTACATCACCAACAACTACTCCGGTCTGCAGTCGCCTACAGCCAAGCGATATGGCGTGAACATCAACATCACATTCTAAACCAAAGGGTTCAATCATTCGACAATGAAACAATTCAGATATATCTTCATGCTGGCAGCGCTCATTCTCGCTGCCGAAAGCTGCCAGAAGTTCGATGAGCTGGAGGCAGATCCCAACCGCTCCACTCAGGTGCCGCCCTCGCTGGTATTGCGCGGTATTCTCGTAGATATGAACTATGCTCCGTGGGGCGACATTTCGCGCTGGAACCAGTACTGGTGCTCCAACTACAACTACTACGAGAATAATGAGTACTGGACTGGCAGCGCTGACCTGCGCTTCACCACACTCAAGAACGTTATCAGAATGGAAGAGGAGGCACAGCGGATTAACCTTCCTGCTGTAAATGCCTACAGCGCACTGGGCAAGTTCTTCCGCGCGTTCTTCTACTATGATATGACCATGAAAGTAGGGGATATCCCTATGAACCAGGCACTTTTGGGTGCCGAAAATGTGGCTCCTGCCTACGACACCCAAAAAGATGTCCTGAAGCAGGTGCTGGTATGGCTGGATGAAGCCAACACTGATCTGGCTGCACGTATCGCTGCTTCTGACGTGTCACTGGAAGGCGATATTTACTTCGGAGGCGACCTGCGCAAATGGCAGAAAACTGTAAACTCGTTCAAACTGCGCGTACTGGTACAACTCAGCAAGAAATCGGCCGACGCTGACCTGAACGTGAAGGGTGAGTTTTCCAAAATTCTCGGTAACCCGACGGGTTATCCGCTGATGGAAAGCAATAATGATAATCTCCAGTTCATCTACGGAAGTGTTTTTAACAAATACCCATTTAATCCCGATAATTTCGGCTTTTATGCCGACCGTTACAATACTGCCGGTACCTACATAAACACGCTCGCAGCACTGCGCGACCCGCGTGTTTATGTGGTGGCCGAGCCAGCTGCCGCCAAACTGGCTGCCGGTTACACTGCTGCAGATTTCGAATCTTATGTAGGTGCCCCTTCTGATGAGGGCCTGGATGAAATGGCTACCAAGGTTCAGGCCGGAGAGTACTCACGTATCAACAAGGCGCGTTTCTTCAGTAATTACGTCGGAGAGCCCGGCATACAGATTGGTTACCCCGAATTGTGTCTGAATATTGCCGAGGCCATTAACCGCGGCTGGGCAACCGGCAATGCAGGTGAGTGGTACAACAAGGGCATCACTGCCAGCATGGAAACGTACGGTATTACTGATGTTGCAGCCTACCTGGCTCAGTCTCAGGTGGTATATGCGGGAAATAACGCCAGCGGACTTACCCAGGTACTGGTTCAAAAATATCTCGCACAAGCTCAGCACAGCGGACTGGAGTCGTATTACACATGGCGTCGTACCGGTGTGCCGACTTTTGCAGAGGGTGGCCCGGGAACAGGTAACTCCGGCGTGATACCGCGCAGGTTCCAGTACCCTACCAGCGAACGCGATAACAACACCGATAATTACCAGGCAGCGTTGAGTCGTCAGTTCGGCAATACAACCGACAATATCAACGACAAGCTCTGGATAGAAAAAGATTAGGTTTGTCTGAAGCAGGCCGGGCAGCGGCAAGTACCGTTTGCCCCGGTCTGCTCCGGTACTTCCTAACCTTTTGTCATAACTTCATATAGAATGGTTTAATTGAGTGGGAAGTCGGCGAAATGCCGGGTTCCCACTGCCTTGTGATTCAAAATCACCAATTTCACATCCATCATGACAAAAAAAGAAAAAGTAGCTGCTGTTATGTCGCTTTTCGAGACGAGAGGTGGCGAGGAATACTTCGGGGAGGATGTTACCCAGTTGCAACATGCCGTTCAGGCAGCCGAGATCGCCCGCGAACTGTATCCGGACGACCCGGAGTTTATCGCAGCAGCATTTTTACACGATCTCGGACATATCTGCGCCATCCCGAAGTCAAAGGAAGCGTCTATGAGCGGATTCGGGGTGAAGAACCACGAAAAGGCCGGAGCTGATTTCCTGCTTGGACTGGGTTTTCCTGAAAAAGTAGCCCGGTTGGTGGAATGCCACGTTGAGGCCAAACGATATCTGGTCAGTACCGATGCGAGTTACTTTGAATCACTATCAGAAGCAAGTAAAATCACACTGATGCATCAGGGAGGTAAAATGGAGGCAGAGGAGGTAGCAGTTTTTGAATCAGATCCGTTTTTCGGGCTGCATATAGCACTCCGCAGAATTGACGAGCGCGCCAAATCTGCGGAACACACGTTCTCGACTCTTCTGTGGGTGGAAGAACTGCTGGAAAAGGTCGTTTCCTGATATTAAACAAGTGTTTCGGCCAGTCCGAAACTCATGGTCATCCCGGCGCCGCTGAGTCCGTTTACAATCCAGACTCCCTGCGCCGGATTGGCCACGAATTCAGTCCTGCCAGGTAACTTCGGGTAAACACCATGCCATGTTTCTGTTAGTTCCATTGTCGGAAGCTCGGCGAAAGTGGACAAATATCCCAGAATTTGCCTGTTAATTTCCTCTTTATCAAATGGAGACACGTCCCAGCCGTATTCATGGCTGTCGCCGAGGATAATTTCCCCCGCTTTATTCTGGGAAACCAGCACGTGTATGCCGTACTTTGAATATGCCGGATTTTCCGAGTCATACCGCGCTCTTATCTGTTTCAGCGGGTCTTCCAGGTATGAAAATGAGTTGTAGTGCAGCAGTGTCAGGCCGGCGCAGAGCGAAGGGCCCAAATCCCATCCTTCCGGCTGTGCCACGGTACGCATCATCTGCAGTTTGCACTTGGTAATCCCGCTTTCCCTGAATATCTGTGGATAAAGGGTCTCAAAATCGGCACCCGAGCATATATAAACTCTTTCTGCTCGCCAAATCTCGAAAAAATCGGTGAGAAGCCCTCCTTCCGCGTGTGACACTGACGTGCCAAAATGAAATTCTACGCCGTGAACCTGTTCAAGGTATTGTGTCAGTTGCGGAATGGCAAGTCTGGAAGTAACGGTGCATTCGGTGGAACTGTACAGTGCACCCTTTAATCCGTCTGTTTTTACTGCCGGGCTCATGACCGACACCTCACCGGGTGTCATGAGTTTTGTCTTGTATCCGGCATGGGATGCATCTTTGTGAAATGCCTGTACAACCTCCCATTCATCCTGATGGTAAGCCAGCTGGAGAGAGCCGTTCTGCTTTAGCCACAGACCGCTTTCCGAAGCTGCTTCCATCCATATTTCTCTGCTTCTCATAGCGCGGTCAAGCAATTCCCCCGCGGGTTGTCCGATCGGCCAAACCAATCCGAAATTGCGTATGGATGCCCCAACTGCTCTCGGATTGCGCTCGAAAACGGCCACTTTGTTTCCTTTTTTTGCTGCGGCGTACGCAATGGCCAGGCCAACTATCCCGGCTCCTATTACTGCCACGTCGTATTTGTTGTCTTGCATGATATCTTGTTTGTGTAACTGCCTGGCAGTCACCTGTTTTCAGAATGATATTTATTGCTCAGATAAAACCACGAGGCAATTCCAAGCAGCAAAATAATGACCGAACTTCCGTAGCAAAGCACCCTGTAGTATTCGAGCCAGCTTTGCTGTCTCGCACCAAAATTTTTCCAGAACAACACTGCTGCACTCCCCAGGTAGCCGGTTGAATCGGCTATATACATCAGGAATCCCACATTTCCGGGTTCTTTAAATGCAGCCAGCAGCCGGTCGAACAGTACTCCGTTAAACAGGAGGTACGGCAGGAAGAGCCCTGAACCCGAGATAATCATCCATGATAACGGAGATATCTCTCCCGTCTCGGATAAATATGTTGATAATGCCAGTATCAGTGCGCCGCCGATTGTCATGACGTGAATGACTCCAAGGGCCCGGTAATGTCTTGAGATGCCTGCCATAGAGGCAATTCCTGCCAGACAGGCCAGTGCAACGGGTATCTCTGCTGTGGTCAGTAACGCAGGCTGACCGCCAAATCCCAGATCAGACCATATCTCTACTGCAAAATTGTCGCGCACATCCCGTACCACCGTGAGTACCAGATAAATACCGGCAAGCAAAATTATACCCGGTGCAAAACGACTGAACAGAGCTCCTTGTTCCTGTTTTGACATGGTGAACCGCTCCGATCGGCTATCCCGGTCTTCTTCCGAAGGCGGAGGAACATGTTCAAGTATCCATACGCAAACCGCCAGTACGGGCAGGAAGATCAGTCCGGCAATAAAAGGCATCCATTCCTCCTGAACATGACAACTACTGATAAGCCACCTTCCTGTCGTCTTGGATATGCCCGATGAAATGATGAAATTAACGCACAGAACAGAGGCGAGTATATCGGTGGTGCGCCGCCCCTCCAGGTAGCTGAACACGAGCCCCCACGCCATGCCCAGCGGCAAGCCGTTCACAAACATCCACATGATATTCCAGGGATATGGAGTTGTTGCAAAGCCGAACAGTGCCGCTTCTGCAATCAGGGCTACTCCCACAAGCAGACGAGCGCGATGTTGCACGCCCAGTCCGGCGATAACGCCTATTCCTATAAACTTGGAAAGTGCATATCCCGTTACCTGTGCTACCACCAGCAGTATTTTGTACTGGACGCCTGCGAATTCCCTGCCATCAAAGGATGCAGCCGTGAAGGGCTTTCTGAAACCGTATATGCTGCAATAAGCCAGAAAGGCCGTTGTCGCAGTCACGACAACCAGTTGCAGCGGTCTGTTGTGACCGAGATGACGTTTCAAGGCGGGTGAGTGAACCATCTGTTTCGTAATTCCACACAATATTATGGGCTTAAGTATCTGTAAATTAATTGATTATGACGAAATAACCTTATCTTAATGATCGCTTCTCAATAACTTAATCTGGCCTTGAAAAACTTAAAAATGGCATAACAATAGCCCGGTTACATTTGTGCCAAACAAAACTGATATGTCTGTCAAACTGATTGTCCTTGATATCGCAGGAACTACAGTATGCGATAATAATGAAGTGCTGAACTGCTTCTCCGCAGCTTGCCGTGAAAGTGGTATTGTGGCTACCGATACCCGCCTGAACTCGCTGATGGGTGTCTCCAAACTGGAGGTATTTCATACGCTCTGGCGCGAACAACTGGGCGACGATACCTCCGTTGCAATCATCCGGGAGAAGGCTGCTGCTGCCTATGACACTTTCAGACATATTCTGGAAGACTATTACCGTGCCTGCCCCCTGCAACCCACGGAGGGAGCACTTGAGCTGTTCCACTGGGCGCAAGGAATGAACATTAATATCGCTCTTAACACGGGTTTCTACAGAGCCGTTACAGATATCATTCTTGGGCGTATGGGCTGGCTCCCCGGCATGTCTGGCAGTCCGGTCCAGTTTGTTATTACCAGCGAAGAGGTGCCCGCCGGGCGCCCTGCTCCGCACATGATTCGCGCCGCGATGGCATACTTCGGCGTAGAAAGCTCCAAAAATGTGGTGAAAATCGGTGATACTCCGGTTGATCTGCTGGAGGGAAAAAATGCAGACTGTCTGATGTCGCTCGCAGTAACCAACGGTACGCATACCTTCGAACAATTGTCGGTTTTCGAGAACGATGGCCTGCTGAAAAGTCTCCGATACCTGCCGGAGTATCTGACCGCTTAATATTCACTTCATCTAAACTTAATTCATACTTAATCTCCTATTTTCGGGCAGTAAACGCTCTGCCGCGACCTTTGCAGTGAAATTTTGACTGACTAAATTTTTCCTGCAATGAAAAAAATTACATTACTTCTTGCGCTTGTCGTGTCACTGGCGGCCAGTGCACTGGCACAAGTAGTTGTTTCCGGCGATATCGCTACCAACACTACCTGGACGAAAAATAATACGTATCTTCTTAGCGGCTTTGTTTATGTGACCAATGGTGCCACTCTAACCATCGAACCGGGCACGGTAATCAAAGGCGAAAAATCTTCCAAAGGCTCGCTGATTGTTACCCGCGGCTGCAAGATCGTGGCTAATGGCACCGCCACAGAACCTGTTGTGTTCACCAGCGCGGAGGCAACGCCTTCCTACGGCGATTGGGGTGGCCTGATCATTCTGGGTTATGCACCTACCAATATCTCTTATAATGGTATTGCAGGTATCGGCCTGATTGAGGGCGGTATTGATCCTGTAAAAGGTCTTTATGGCGGTGGCGACCAGCCAAACGGAGCGGTAGCTGCCGATAACTCCGGTGTTCTCCGCTACGTACGCGTTGAGTACCCGGGTATTGCCTTCCAGCCAAACAACGAAATCAATGGAATCACTTTCGGCGGCGTCGGTTCTGGTACTGTTGTTGATCATGTTCAGGTTTCATATGCTGCCGACGACGCTTTCGAGTGGTTCGGTGGAACGGTAAACGGCTCGCACCTGATTGCTTATCGCGCACTCGACGATGACTTCGATACTGACTTCGGTTTCACTGGAAAGGTACAGTTTGGTCTGGTTGTCCGCGACCCGCAAGTAGCTGATGTAAGCGGCTCCAATGGCTTCGAAGCTGATAACGATGCGAATGGCAGCGGTAATACCCCGAAATCAAGGGCTACCTTCTCCAACATCACGGTGGTAGGCCCCTCTGGCACGGTAAACTCCAACTACAAGCGCGCCGCACATCTGCGCCGCAATACAGAAAATGCCATTTTCAACAGTGTACTGGTAGGCAGCTACCCCGTGGGCCTGTTTATTGACGGTGATTCATGCGCAAACAATGCCACCAATGGCAAACTGATTGTCCGCAACAGTTTCTTCACCGGTATGACTACTCCGCTGAGCACGAACTCGAGCGGCTTTAACATCGCCAACTGGGCTGCTGACAAGGCTATTGTGGCCTCCAGCAATTCTGCCGATGCCAAACTGGCTGATCCTTTCAATATCAATCTGCCCAATCCGCGTCCTCAGCCAGGCTCGCCGGTGCTGACTGCCGCCAGCTTCACCAGCGACCCGCGCATTCAGGATAATTTCTTCACTCCGGTAAGCTATGCAGGCGCTTTCGGCCCTACCGGCGACTGGACCTGCCCATGGGCTTCCTGGGCTACTCCGGGCTGTATCCCGGCTCCAACGCCCAATCAGGTGCTTGTTTCTACAGATGTCACGCAGAATACTACCTGGACTGCCGATAATGAATATACACTGCAGGGCTTTATCTATGTAAGCAACTGCGCCACACTGACAATTCAGCCGGGTACTGTTATCAAAGGCGATAAAGGCTCCAAAGGCGCCCTGATCGTCACCCGCTGTTCCAAAATTGTGGCTGATGGCACAGTGGATGCACCAATCGTGTTCACTACCAATGACCCGAACCCGTCTTATGGTTCATGGGGTGGTCTGATCATCCTTGGTAACGCCCCCACCAACCAGACTTACAATGGAACCGCCGGCCTCGGCCTGATCGAAGGTGGTCTTGATCCCAACAAGGCGCTTTATGGTGGTAATGATGTAAACGATAACTCCGGTGTACTCCGCTACGTACGCGTTGAATATCCTGGTATCGCTTTCCAGCCAAACAATGAAATCAATGGTATTACTTTCGGTGCGGTTGGCGCAGGCACAACAGTGGATAATGTACAGGTGTCCTTCGCAGGCGATGACGCTTTCGAATGGTTCGGAGGAACGGTTAACTGCAAACACCTGATTGCCTATCGCGCACTCGACGATGATTTCGACGCTGACAATGGCTACAAAGGCAATGTCCAGTACGCACTTTCTGTTCGCGATCCGCAGGTAGCCGACGTGAGCGGCTCCAACGGTTTCGAGATTGATAATGATGCCAGCGGCAGTACAACTACCCCCAAAACTGCTCCAACCTTCTCCAACGTGACACTCGTTGGTCCAACCGGTACTATCAATTCCAACTACAGACGCGCCGCTCACCTGCGCCGCAACAGCGAGGCTGCTATCTTTAACTCGCTGCTCCTCGGAAGTTACCCGGTGGGTATCTTTGTTGATGGATCTTCTACCACTACCAATGCCGCCAACGGCCTGCTCGAGGTGAAAAATACACAGGTACACGGACCGGTTGATCCGCTCAGCGCCAATCCGAATACCTTTGATATTGATACATGGTTTGCTACCAGCGGATGGGGTAATGCCACCAATGCCAGTGCAACCGGCGCCAACCTGCAGGATGCTTTCAACCTGGACTACCCGAATGCGCAGCCTACAGGTGTCTCCTCTGCGCTGAACGCCTCTTCATTCTCATCTCCACGCCTGATCAGCGCGTTCTTCGACAATGTATCTTATGTGGGTGCATTCGGCGGTGGTGCCGGCTCCGACTGGACGTGCGGATGGGCCCGCTTCAAGGAGCTCAATAACAACTGTTTCGTGGGTACAGAAGAAGTGGCTACCTATATCAATGAGGTAAAACTCTTCCCGACTGTCGCAAACGATCAGGTAACACTCCAGCTGAACATGGTGAAATCTGCCGATCTCTCTGTTGAAATTTATGGTATGAACGGTCAGTACTTCGGCAGTCAGATCAACGAAAAGGTGTTTGAAGGCGCTCAGCAGTTCACACTGAACACGGCCGCGCTGCCCCGCGGTTTCTACTTCGTTCGTATTCAGGCCGGTGACGCAGTCGCCACCGAAAAACTGATCATCGCAAGATAAAAAACGGCAAGTTTAGTACAATAACCTGATGATTTGAGTCGCTCCTTGAGTGGGGCGACTCATTTCTTTTTCAGCCATATACTCCTCCGGAATATTCATACATCTGATTTGTTGAGAATTTTGTCTGCAGTACCGGAATATGTCCGTAAAATAGCCCCCGAAACCTGATAATTCAATTTGTCTATGCTCAAAAACATTTTCCTCTGCTGCTTTATGCTGCTTTGTGCGCTGGCAACTGCCCAGCGGCCCTCCGCAGCTGATTCTGCCTTCATCCGGGACAATTATACGAAACGCGAGGTGATGATTCCCATGCGCGACGGTGTACGCCTCTTCACCTCCATCTATACGCCGAAGGATCTGTCGAAAAAATATCCGGTCATTATGCGGCGCTCTCCTTACTCCTGCAGCCCGTATGGCGCCGATACCTACACTACCCGTATCCAGAATATGGATCTCGCCCGTGCCGGCTATATTTTTGTTTTTCAGGATGTGCGCGGCAGATATATGAGCGAAGGGCAGTTCGTGGATGTTCGCCCCTATATTCCCACCTCCGACCCGTCGCCAAAAGGGAAAAAACAAACCGATGAAGCCACCGATACCTATGATACCGTTGACTGGCTCCTGAAATTCGCTACCGGTAATAATGGCCGTGTGGGAGTCATGGGTATCTCTTATCCGGGCTTTTATTCAACGATGGCTATTCTGGCTGATCACCCGGCTATCAAGGCGGTATCACCCCAGGCACCCGTCACCGACTGGTTTATCGGCGATGACTTCCATCACAACGGTGCCTTTTTCATGATGGACGGATTTGCTTTCTACTCCGGTTTCGGAAAACCGCGCCCCGAGCCGACTACTTCCGGTCAGCCGGGCTTCAGCGACTGGAAAACGCCGGACAATTATGATTTTTTCCTCCGGGCCGGAGCCCTGCGCAATCTGACCGAAAAATTTGGCATGAAGGATATCCCGTTCTGGAATGAACTGATGGAACATCCCGATTACGATGCCTGGTGGCAGGCCCGCAACCCGCGCCCGCACCTGAAGAATGTAAAGCCTGCTGTGATGACAGTGGGCGGTCTCTTCGATGCTGAAGACTGCTGGGGTGCCTGGAATGTGTATAAGTCCGTGGAGAAGCAAAATTCGTCCGCTATCTCAAACAGGGTAGTGATGGGTCCCTGGGTACACGGCGGATGGGCACGCGGAGCCGGCGATCGCCTGGGTGCAGTAACTTTTGGATCACGTACCAGCGAATTTTATCAGAAAGAAATTGAATTCAGATTTTTTGAATACTACCTCAAAGATTCCGGAAAAATGGACCTCCCGGAAGCTTATGTGTTTGAAACCGGCTCCAACAAATGGAGTACCTATGATGCCTGGCCACCCAAAGACGCCCGACCGGTGAAATATTATTTCGGTGCTCAGGGCCGTCTCTCGGCAGCACCTCCACCCAATGAAAGCCGAACGCCGCAGACCGACCGGTACACCTCCGACCCGGCTAATCCCGTACCCTATGCCGATGGTGTACACCTGCGCAGAACAAACGAGTATATGATTGATGATCAGCGGTTTGCATCCCGCAGGCCCGACGTGCTTACGTATCAGACCGAATCACTGAACAGCCCTGTGACGGTAACCGGTCCGGTTATTGCCGATTTGTGGACTACCCTTAGTACCTCGGATGCCGACTTTGTTGTGAAACTGGTGGATGTATTTCCGGATACCCTCCAGGGCCGTGAAAACGGAATACCAATGGGGGGATATCAGATGCTGGTGCGGGGAGAAATTTTCCGCGGCCGTTACAGAGACAGTTTCGGGCAACCCAGGGCATTCACACCCGGAACGGCAGCCAATGTGAAGTTTGAACTGCCCGACGTGTCGCATACCTTCCTGCCCGGACATAAAATCATGATACAGGTGCAAAGCAGCTGGTTCCCGCTGGTGGACCGCAACCCGCAGCAGTTCATAGATATCTACAAGGCAAAAGACGAAGATTTCGTCCCCTGCGATATACAGATACACCGCGATGCCAGCCGTGCTTCGGGTGTAATACTGCCAGTACGGTAGCCCACTCAGGGCGGATACAGTGTGGTGCGACAAAGTCGTGTCAGACCACACTGTATCCGCATGCCAACTTGTTTGTTTTCAAATAAAAATACACTTTAGACATACAATTTGGGCCATGAAGCCGGTTTTTTATTTAAAAAACTGCGATTTCAGCGAAAATATATACAGTATTTTCTACAATCTCTTTAGTTTTACGCACGAGTTTTAATATGTCAACAACGACGAACATGGTAAACATGAAATCTACCCCCTTCATGATTGCGGCGGCCCTGTTTTCTGCAATCACGCTCACTGCCCAAAATTATCCCTC
>CAIYFY010000318.1 GCA_903925535.1 uncultured Bacteroidota bacterium
ATCGCCTGGAAGAAGAAGAATCGGGCTGCTGTTTTGGCTATCAGATAATCATCAGGCCGAAGAATTTCAATCATGGATTTCTGCATCTGAATCTCTTTTTCCATATCGGCGAACTTGGTATTCCATGGGTTTATATCCTGGTTCAGGTAGCGATACATGATTTCCACATCTTCATCGAGTACCGCACTGATGTATCGCGCACGCATATCCTCGTACACACCCGCGTACTCTTTAAGTGATTTTACCTGATTTAATACAGCATACGCCGAGGCATTGAGGGGTAAACAGATATTTCCTGCGGCCAGCAGGCTGTCGAACCGCACTTCGAGCGGAAGTTGATTTGGTACTGATTTATGTTTGGATTCTGAGGATTTCTCTTTAATGATCTGTGGATTAACCCGTGTATAATTAAGGCAGGTGTCGAAAGTAAAAAAATTTCCTTTACCTATTACCATTGGTGTTTGAGGAGTTTCAGGGGTTTTCAAATACAATTCAGGTTTTACATTTTCCTCAAGATATTGTCCCAATTCTATGAGTGTAAGTTTATTATCAACACTTCCCTCTTCAGCGCCTTTTATAAGAAAATAGGTAAATAACCCGTGGGCAAGACCGGGAATTTCACTTGACACCTCGCCTTTTTTACATGACAGTATTTCAACAATTCTTTCTTCTTCGCGAATAAAATTGTATTGTTCCTGCAAAAGAGTATGTTTCCCCGAAAAGCTGCCCGCCCGACATGCATCAACTATCACAATAATGCGAGCACAAGTACGAAATTTATCTTTGAGGTGTATTACCAGATCTCTGTGTTGAAACCCGGGCAAATCTGCTTCCGGATGCCCGGAATTATACATTTTGAAAAAACCTTCACCCGTGACAGGAATTGTATCACCGTGTCCGCTGAAATAAACTAACAAATAATCAATTTTTTTTGAGTTGGGGTCGGTAGCACGTCGGCCCAACAAAGTCAGGGCGTTCCTGAAATTACTAGTCTTGGCATCCTTATTAATCAGCGTTATGACAGTATCAAGCTCTACATTCTTGATACAATTCAACAATTTGGCGAATTGACGCGCATCGCGGTCGGCATATCGAAGTTGGTCTTCTCCCCTGGAAGGAAATTCATACTCTGTCAATCCTACCACAATTGCTCCCATCCGCCGGGTGGGAATTGGGTTGCCGGCAAAATCTCTTTTTCCTTCTTGCGCATAGTGAATCGCTGGCAAAAAAAACAATACAATGCCTACCAGAAAATTAAGCAAGAAACGACAGGGTAAAAATGGCATTATCATAACTGTTATTTATTGGATGAATTAACCCCATTTGTTCACCATCCGATACACCACCCACTCCCCTACCCGACCGTTTTCGATCTGGAAGATAATCATGGATTTCCGATAGAGCAGGTAGCGGCCTAGGGGCGTCTGCACGATCCCGCTCGGGGGGCCGTACTTATCGAGTACATCCTGTTCGGTGCTGCCGATGGAAATACCGTTCAGGGTTTCCGTCCGGTGGTCGGGCCGGGTGCACTGCCAAACCGATTTTCTGTTCTCACTGACGAAATCTATAAGGATATAGGACGCTTTGAGATCCTTTGTCCGGGCACCGGTGTAGTGTTTTTCCTCCGAAGCACCCACATTAATTACAGGCAGTTTATTTTCTGTGGACAAGGCTGTGGAGTAATCGTAAATATTCAGATTGAGCAAATATTTGTCAATCGGGAACCCGTCCATTTTCTCTCTTTCGCCGGTAATCTGGGTGAGTGTGATTTTATTGGTATTGCTCACTATATTGAGATTGGTTTCTGCGAGACTACTACCGTAATTTTTGGCGATAGTCCACTGTTTGACAGCCTTTTTCTGGTTATCTGCAGCGCCTTCGAGGTAAATCAGGTTACCCCTGAGGAGTGCCAACAGTCCGTTCCCGGCATCATCATCATCGGAAACCAGCACGGCAGCCTCCCTGACAGCCTTGTCGGCCTCATCGAACCTTCTGAGCAGCATGAGGGCGCAGGCCTTGTTCACACGCGCGGGCATATAATTTTCATCGAGCTGTATGGCCTGCTGAGCGAGACTCAGCGCATTATTGAGGTTATTCTGCATTTCTATGCGCTCCATCGTCATCGTATCTGGAGCTGCGTAACCCTTTGACAACCGGGATTCGGGATCCAGTTCGAACGGAAAAACAATGTGAGCACCATCCGTGATTTTTGTCCAGTACTCCAGTCCGCGCAGCGCATACACCGTGCTCAGGTTTTGCAGTATTTCGCGGGAGGGGAACGTATCTGCTACAGACTGATAGTAAGCGAGGGCAGCGTCATAGTCGCCGGTCACGGACATCAGGTTGGCCAGTTTGAACCGATACCAGAGGCGCTCGAGCTGCGTACTCACCTTTTCCGCCAGTTTGACGCGTTCATCCTGAGAGGGATAACCCTTCATGAGCGCAGGCAGTCCGTATGACGAGTAAACACTGTTAATTAATTTTGCCTGCACCCCGTACACCTGATAACCTGCTCGCTGAGCGAGAATACCGCCTTCGAGATCGGCCGTCCACTCCTGATTTCTTTTCGTGGTCTCGTCGGCCTCATGCGAGTGCCGATCATAGAAGTGAATCAGTTCGTGGGAGATCATGGCAGCGAGCGCATTCAGGCTGTCGGCCCCGAGGGAGGCGCACAGGTCGTATGCCTTTTCTTCGATCGTAATCTGCTTGAGTTTGAAGGAGAACGAGGCCACATACTTCTCCCGGCGTACCAGTTTGCATCCCGGGAGCGGTCTGTTGTTCTCGCCGGCGGCAAGGCACAGTTTTGCGTACACCTGCCGCACCGTTTCGTGCTTGTACAGCGGGACGGAGTACCCGTTCAGGTCTTCGGCAGTTGCTGTGGCGGCGGTGGCTACTGCGAAGTGGCAGGAGTGATCGTCGCTGTACTGCGCGAGGGTTGAGAGCGGGAGGAGGAGAAAGAGGAGGAGGCGCATGTGGGGGGTTATGTATTTTAAGCAGAAAGAAACTTTTTAAAATCGGATACAGAATCCGCAGTTCTGAAGTCTGCTGCCTTGAAAAAAAGTTTGTACGTATTTGACAAATGTTCTTCGAGCTCAATATCCATCTGTTCCAGGTTCTTCCGGATTCGTTTCCATACGATGAGCGCATATTCTCTTGCAGCCCCGTCTTGCTGCCAGATTCTGGATACCAGTCCGGTAATACAAATGATTGCGCGTTGTCTTTTAACAAGGAATTTTCGCATACCACTCTCCACATCATTACCACCATCTGGTGGCAAGGTGAGGTAATACCTGATTTTTGCCTCCAGCTTGCCGATAGCTGCAACATAGGCATGACTTGTTCCCGTATCAATAGCACTATTGGCCAGCATAAACAATTCCATGGGATCCGAGTCAATTGTGTACAGCTTTTCTATCGCATCGTTCAGGGTCAGATCA
>CAIYFY010000319.1 GCA_903925535.1 uncultured Bacteroidota bacterium
GGTACAACTTTTCAGCGAAAACGGCTTACTGATGCAGGAAACCGTCATACAACCTGGCAGTACCATCTGCTATCTGGATGCGCGCACGCTGTACGCGGGTGCGTACGTAGTGAAGGTAAGCATGGGCAGGGATGTGGTGGCAGTGCGGAAAGTGGTGGTGGAGTAACCGCGAAAACAAGGCGCCCTGTCAAGGTCAGAGAGGGCGCCTTGTCACTTCGGTGACTGTGCTTTTTCAAGCCAGGATTTCGCTTTTTTTGTTTTGGGGTGCGATTTTCCAAACGATGTTCTGTAAATTTTGAATGCAGATGAAAGCAAGTCAGCTGCTTTGTCTTTATCACCTGCCTGCAGACAGGTAACCCCGAGATTGAACATGTCTGTTGCGACAACAGGATGCGCTTTTCCGAATGAACTGATATCTGTATGCAGCGCTTCAGAAAATAACTTTTCTGCTTTTTTCAGATGACCAAGCTGGAGGTAAATCAACCCCAGAAATGCACCCACAGAGGCCATTATCGGATGTTTTTTCCCAAATATGGGGCGAATTCTTTTTCGTCCTTCCAGGAGTATTTCAGCAGCCCGCTGAAAATCACCCAGTTCAAACCATATTTGTGCGCGTTTTCTGTTGGCTTCGGAGGTATAATCATCAGGGTACTCAGGATACTGAATTGTAGTAATATCTGTCCCCCATAAATCATCCGGTAATAAAATTTTCACATCCTCCACTGTAAACGGGATTAGCCTGTCTAAACGCCTACCCGCCTCAAGTACCTTTTCGAGCAGTGCTGCCTCCTGCCTGAATTCCCCCAACTGATGTTTGAATCGCGCGAGATATACCAGCAGCCGATAGTATAATTCGCTCCCTTCCCTGACTTTTGTGAGATAATCCCGGAAAAAAGACTCTCCTTCGACAAAAAAACCTCCGCTAAGAAGCGCTTCAGCCAACCTGGCGAGCAGTTCCGCTTTCACAGACTCCGGGAGTCCGGCATCGTCATCCAGCAATCTGCGGATTAATGTATTGGCTCTTTGACGATTGCGCGGAGCAGGCCACGGATTCAGTGATGAATAATAAGCCGGGTACTCACCCAGTATTGTTTTGGCTGATTCGGGAAAATCGAGTTCAGTTCTGAAGGAAAGCACAGACCACCAGTCGGGGAGATTTTTTTCGCACTGACGGACATAATGTGCTCCCGGGGGTAAATACGCTACAATCGTCAGCGGTTTTCGGGCCAACATCCCTCTCCGCTGATTTAAACTCACATAAATATCGGGATTTGAAAGCAGGAAATCGAAATCTTCAAAAAATACGAATCCCCCACTGATGGAGTTGATTTTTTGCATTATACCTTCATAGGTGTTATCCGCTGACTTGACCGAAATGGCCTCACGGTCTTTGAAATATCCTCGTAAGAAAGATTCAGACAGTTTTATTTGCGTGAAATAATTCCACTGTACTACCACGAAATGGAAAATATCCCCTTCAACCGCCCTGGCGAGCAGATGGAGTTCTTCAGGCACCGATGTCAAGCTGGCGGTAGGCATCAGACAGTTCCAGTACAGGGTTTACTCTTTTAAAAGTACCATCGTTGTATTCCATCAGGATGATTCGCTCCAGCAACCCCTGAACAACCTCATCGAAGGGTGTGACCAGCTGCTTATCATTATTGCGAATCACCTCCCTGATTTTGGTCCATTGTTCCGGTTCGATGAACTGTGCCGTCTGGTTTGCGAGTCGTTTTAGTGCCTGTTTTAGTGCCGCCATACTGATGAATCCCTGAGACCGGTCGGCAAAGACATTGGACATCTTGATGATCTTCAGCAGCTCGCGCGGACTTCCACCGCTGTAGAAAATGGCTTCGTTCACTACATCCTCGGTTTCAAACAGCTTTGGGTCAATCCGGCGGTAAATAAAATCCCGAAACCTGTTGAACGCTTCGGGGACTCTCCTGCCGTTGCGATCAACAATTTTGACAAAAGGAAACATCTCCACAAAGAAATACCGGCTGAGAATTTGTCTTTGCCTCATCAGTTCGATGGGGAGAGTAAACAGGGTATTTGCATGAATCTGACGTATCCTGTTGGTTTCTTCCATGACGATCTTCCTTCTTGTGTCCACCGTCATGGTTTTTTCCAGCCCGTCAACAATAAAAAGAATCTCCTGTCCGAGCCCGTTAGTTCTGACAGCCCTGTTAGCCTCTTCCACAAACAGATTGAACTGGCGGGCAAAGTCATCAAAACGGTTTTTCAGTGTGGTTCTGACGGAAGTGGCACGTTCAACACTGCCAGACATACCCAGTTTCAGCGAACCCAGAATCTTCAGAATACTCCAGATACCTGTCTCTGTTTCAATACCGATTTCGGCACCTGCTTCCCCCTTGATTGATTTATTGACCTCCCTGACTGTTTCCGAAAACCAGTTATTGAGCAGCGTCATTACCTCCTTGTCTATTTTAACATTGCGGGCCTTGAGTGCTTCAGTGAGTTTTTCAAGCTGAAAAACCAGAATATCCATATACTCAAGATTATTCAAATCCAGCCCTTCGTCAATATTACAGGTAACACAGAAAAAGCAGTCGGCGTGGTTGAGCTTTTGAGTATATTTTAACAGTTCGGATGTTTTGCCGCTCCCGCGCATCCCGCCAAGAAAGAAGATAGTCTTGTTTTTGCCATTGATGGCGTGATTGAACGAAAGCTGTTCTCCGTTTATATCAACATTGAGATTTGCATAGACAATCCGTTCCTCAAAGTCGCCGCGCACCTGAGAAAAGTCAGTAAAGAACTCGTGATCCGGTCCGATGGGCTCATCGAAATTTACTGCCTGATTAATTTCCGAAAGTGTCAGTGCTTTTTTACTCATCACACTTTTACATAAATGGTTTACCGCAAAAATACGCAATAGTTCCGAAAAATCACCACTCTTCATATCCTCAGGCAGTTCAGAGCGGCCCTTGACACTGTCAGCAGCTGCGCTGCTGACAGTGTCAAGGCAACTTCACATACCCCAGCAATTCCGGATATTTCTTCATCAGGCTCACCGCTTCCGCTTTGGTGATGGGCCTGTTATTTACGTATGCACCTATTTTTGTATCCGGGAATCCGGCATCGGCGAGTTCTTTTTTCAGGGCGAGTGCGTCTGTGAACTTTGTTACGCACCCGGCCATGTACCTGTAAGTACCGGCTTTGGGTTGCGTCTCTATGATGACATCATTGAACATCGCGATGGCGTCGTTTGTCAGTATCTGGCGGGTTGCGGCAGCTTCCACCCTGAATACGAGTCCCTTCGACTGCTCGTCGAGGCGACCAATACCGGGTGCCGGGTCGGGTAATTGCGGACGCAGCAACTGGAACGGGAAAGAGAGTGGTTCGGCGGATACCAGCGTAATTTCGACACGGCTGTTCAGCCGGGCGGCAGCCGGATTTGCGGCTCCGTCCAGTATCGGTCGCGCGAGCGGGTACGAGGCACCCACACACCTGAGGTGAATCCTTACTGCCGGCACGCCAGCTTCAACGAGGGCCCTGCCTACTGTTTCAGCGCGTTTGATACCTGAATACAGATCGAACTTGGATTGAGCGGCATCATGATTGAAGACGGTCACAAGCAACTGGACTTCCGGATGAACCAGAGCAGCTTTTATAGTCTTTTCCAGCACGCCACGGTTCTCTTCATTCAGCAGATCGCTGTCTGACTCGTAAAACAGCGGAGGAAGCAGCACATTTTCCACCTGAAGGTCGGGCACTGCACTACCTTTAACTTCGCAGAACAGTCCGGGTGTACTGGCTGTCATGCTGGCTGTCAGCGGTTCCTTGAAGTACACGATATAGATGTCCCTTTGTCCGTAACCACCAAACCGGTCAGATGCCAGAAAAGCGGTAGTCCCGTCAGACGACAGTTTGAAATACGTATCATCAGCGGGCGAGTTGACTGGTGTACCGGCATTAACCGGGTCGTTCCAGGTCAGTTTCTTCTCATCAAACACCGCGGAGAAGATATCCAGTCCGCCCATGCTCCCGGTGCGGTTGCTGCTGAACCAGAGCGTTCTGCCGTCACGCGCCAGGAAGGGAGTGGTCTCGTCGTAGGGAGAGTTGATCCTGCTGCCCAGATTAACGGGTTCGGACCACAGAGAATCCTGAAAAGTAGTGATCCAGAGATCAAGTCCGCCCTGACCGCCCTTTCTTCTGCTGGCGAAAACCACCGTCCTGTCGTTGAAAAAGAACGGATCTGAATCGCCCGCTTCCGGGTTCATGGATGACACAAAAGGGGGTGGATTGAGCGCGTATTCGTCTTTTCGGGAGGCAGTATCGGCAAAGAATTGCCCGGCATAAGTGGTAAAACCGCGGAAAAAATAGAGTACCTGTCCGTCAGCATTGAATCCCAGCGGAATTTCAAACCGGGCGGTATTGAGGAGTCCGCCAATACTGCCTGCCGTTTCCCATCCACTGTTTTCCAGACGCCCCCTGAACATATCGCTGCAATAGCGGCCCCGGCTCAAATCCTCGAGACCTTCTTCGTTACGCAGGTCGCCGTTACATCCCTTGCGGGCAGCGGCGAAATAGAGCAAATCAGCATGGTTCAGGGAAGGAAGCGGCGCGAACTCATCGCCGGGAGAGTTTATCAGCGACCCCATATTTTCCATCAGGGCAACATCAGGGTTGGGCTGCAGGAGTGAGCCGGACACACAGCGAAGAATATTATCGGCTGCATTTTCCCGGAGCGGGTGTTTTTCACCTGCTATTTTGAGGAAGGACTTATACGAAGCGATCGCCCGTTCCCAGTCTGACAAACCGTGATAAACCCGCGACAGATAGTACTGCGATTCAGGATCCCTGCCACCGGCGGCCACAGTAACTACATATTCCAGATAGCGGCGCGCTTCGGCTCCCATACCGAGGTGATACGAGGCGATACCCAGCCCGGTAATCACGGCCACATCGCCGGGCTGGGCCGACTGGCAAGCGGAGAACAGTTTGTGAGCATCCGCCCAGCGGCCATCGGAAAGTGCCTTTTCCCCGTCGCGCTTCAGCACAGAGGGAGACTGAGCGGATACCGTCGAAAGAGAAACAGCGGTCAGAAAAATAAACAGGATAAAGCGCACCATGCCTGAATGTTCTGTTGTGAAACGCAAAATTACCCTTTTTCGGGGTTGTGACAAGTTCAAAGAGAACAGTGGCGGTGTTATGGGTATGTTATTCACACGTTTAGCGGCATCACAGATTCCCAAATTCATCAAAAAATGTGCAACTTTGCGCCCCCCTGAAGGGTTTAATGGTCCTTCAACAACCCGGATTCTGAAATGCTTGAACTGACTTTCCA
>CAIYFY010000320.1 GCA_903925535.1 uncultured Bacteroidota bacterium
ACAAAGACTTCTTTACCGCAGGACGACCGCGCCTCGGCTTGTCAGAAGGCACATCCTCAACAGGCGAAGGAGATACAACAACAGCTTCCGACAAAGACTTCTTTACCGCAGGACGACCGCGCCTCGGCTTGTCAGAAGGCACATCCTCAACCCTGGCAGACTTCGCAGCGCGAGTTTTGGCAGTTTTTCCGGCAGCAACTGCCACTGCTGTCTTTTCAACAACAGCTTCCTCTGCCGTAGTGGGTGCAGTATCCTGCACACTGTCAGTAACAACCTTGGCACCTTTTTTCTGCCTTGCCGGTTTGGCGGCAGGCCTGGCGAGAGGAGGGCGCCCTCTGCGCCTGGGCGATTCCGTTTCCCCGGATGCTTCACTGACAGCCTTGCCGCTGACGGCACCCGCACCACCGGATTTCGGAGCCCTTTTGGTTTTAACCTCCACGACCTCTGCCTCTCCGGCTTCATGCTTTCCTGTTCCGGCAGCAACGAGTTTCACGTGAGCGAGGTGATGTTTGCCGTGCCAGGTATAAAGTGCAATAGCCTCACGCACCTGAATAGTGCGTTTGCTGGACGGATTGTAGTAAACCTTGTCGAGATCCTCGTCTGACAAATGACTCAGGAAAAATACCCAGCGCTTGTGGAGAGCCGACAGCAACTTGAGCGACATTCCGACAGACCCGTATTTACCGTCTTCGGTTTCAGCCCATAACTGCTCTTCATAAGGCTTTACAATTGGAGCATTTTCAGTGACCGCCAGTTTCATGCGAATGTAGGCGTTCATATGACTGTCGGCGAGGTGGTGTATAACCTGTCTCACCGTCCAGCCATGCTGGCGGTAGGTCTTGTCGAGAGCGCCTTCACGGAGCTTTTTGACAATTTTTTTCAACTTTTTCGGAAGATCCTCTATCTCCCTGATGTGTCTGAGCGTATCCAGATTGGAGTACTCTTTCCCGTACTCGAACATTCCGACAGGATAACGCACTGATAATGACTGATCCTTCATAAAGACTCGACGAAAGCCGCTTTAGGTGTAAAATAACCGGATTATCCTGCTGTGACAATGATCCGGCGAGTGATTTTGTTGACAAAGAGACGGATCAAGACTGGTCTTTCCATCTCCAGAGGTACAGAGTGGCTGTAGTGCGCCAGGGGCGCCATGTCTCTGCAAGTTGTATCATCCTGTTTTTCAGTTCACGGCCACTCTCCTGAAGTCCGAAGAGTCTGATCATAGAGCGTTTGATACCCAGATCATCCACCGGAAAGATATCCTGGCGATGGAGAGAAAAAATGAGCAGCATTTCTGCAGTCCAGCGTCCGACGCCGTCAATCTGAGTCAGGAACTGAATAATTTCTTCATCAGACATAATATCCCAGAATTTCTTCTCAAGATTATGCTCTGTTGCGAAGCGTGCAGCGCTGAGGATGTATTGCGCTTTTTGCTGTGATATACCTGCCGGACGAAGGTGTTCGGGTTTCATTGATGACAATATTTCCGCACTCGGATAACCGTCATCAAAAAGTAACAGAAAACGCCGAAAGATTGTTTCAGATGCTTTTACGCTTAACTGTTGCGATATGATGGACTCCAGCAGGTCAAAATACACACCTCCCGACGGCTTTGCCTCGATTTCGCCAACCACCCGAATAATATCCGCGATGTGCGGCTCACTCATCAAATGTTCGATAGATTCCTTCACCTCACGACAAAATTAGCTGTTTATTAAAATAGTCGGGTGTTTTTTTGACGAATATAATATTTATAGCACTGAATTCAATATTTTGGCACTTTAATTTAACGACGTACAATCAAATTACAACATTTATGGGATTTCAGAAGGTCTC
>CAIYFY010000321.1 GCA_903925535.1 uncultured Bacteroidota bacterium
ACAAACACAGCAAAATCAACGACCTGGAGTTCGCCCGCCGGGATGCCGAACAGTTCGCCCGACTGCTCGGCTGCGCCAGTAATGTCAAAGTGGATACGATCATCAAACTGCTCGATGAGGATGCCACTGTCGGCAATATGGACATGGCCCTGAAATACCTCAAGTCGTGTATAGACGACACCACGGGCCGCAAACCCAAACCCGATTATATCGTTCTCTTCTTCAGCGGCCACGGTCAGCTCAGCAGTTTTGATGACGAAAAGGAGGGGTACTTTATCATGCACGAAACCGATAATGCCAATTCGACGGATATGGGTTATCCGCACAGGAATATCGTCCAGTTTATCAAACACCGACGGAACAAGTGCAAGTTCCTGGTCATCTCGGATGCATGCCATGCCGGACGACTCACGGGCGCAGAGGAACAATTCAAAAGCACAACCTTGCCTGTACTGGGTGAACTATCCGATATCGCTTCCGTGAGCACAGGTTCCGTATTCGAGTTGCTCTCCAGTGAGGGTGCCGGTCAATCTTACGAAGACCCATCGCTGCAACACGGTATTTTTACCTTCTATCTCATCAAAGGGGCACTCGGCGATGCCGAAGCGGACGCCAACAAGGATGGCTTGATTCAGAACAATGAAATCGGAAACTATATTCAGGCTAAAGTGAACAAGGCTGAACCACGCCAGATCCCGGTGTTCAACAGCAACAGAGGTGTTTTTCTCCAGTTCGATCCCTGTATGGATTATTCTTACGACAAGGATTTGGCTTTGGCTGACAAGCGTGAAACAGCCAACAGGGAGGTAATGGCACCCAAATCACCCGTTGTGCTAAAAACGAGGTTCGACAGTTTGCTACACTATGGCCCATTGTGCAGCGAGGATAAAAACTCCGCTTATGAAGAGTTGAAGCGCTTTAAAAAGGCTGATCCGGAAGTTTACGAGGATATGCGTTCAAGGTATATCGTGGCGGTACTCAACGAGGATGCAAATATTATGCACCGGTATCTGAATCAGGATATAAATCCATGGGTAACCCAATATGAGGATATCAAAAATGAGATTCAAATGCATAATTCACTGCTTGAGATACTCATCCCTGATGATATGCTGGCTGAAAGGACGTTAGCCAGATATTTCTATTTTCAAGCAATGGGTTGTTACGAAAACGCTATGTTGGCTCAGGGTACCGAACGTATCACCTGGATGAATAAATCTGAAGCGCTGATAGCCCGCTCGTTAATGATTAAACCCGATTCGCCCACAGCCTTTTTTTTGCAGTCACAGATAAATCTGGGGCTGAATCCCGACTCAGAAGCAAAGGATCGCACGGCGGAATTGTCTGAAGTCCGAAAGCGGGCACCAGAGTGGCGGCTTCCCTATCTCTACGCGCGCGACAGAGTATCTCTGCGTCGTTATTCGGACCTGGTTAATATGCATAGAATGTATAACGAGTGGGAGATCAGGATGATTGCACTCATTATTGACGAACCTCCCTTACCTGAAAATTTTACTTCGGAAACTGGCAAACCTGTAAATCCAGAACAAATTGCCGAGGTGTTTTCATGGAATCCCTTTCTGGCAGATGATTTGTATCTGAGAAACTCGTTGGAAGGTAAGTCAACCAAAGAACAATTAATAAAGCATCATGAAATGGCAGTTTCGGCGTACAATATATCCATGTTAGAGTCAGGAATACCTGTACCTCCCATATTGCCCTTCACCGCCGAATTCATCGGTTTGGATGCTGAACATTCGGTGGCCGCCAATCGAATTCAGGAAGAGCTAGTAAAGTTACACATTCAGGAAAGGATAGAAAGCTACCGCATTCAGGAGGAAATAGCACTCTTACGAATTCAGGAGGAGATAGAGCTACGCATTCAGGAGGAGTCAAGGATGCTATGCAGAATGGAACCCACTCCGAACGATGCCAACAATACGGAACTCGTCTCTGAAAAAAAACTGATCCTCCCTACTGCTGAAATATCAGTTGAAAAAGAAGTCTTCACCGACCAGCTTACAGGCAAATTCATCCTAGTCAAAGGCGGTACCTTCAACATGGGGTGCACCGGCGAACAGCAGGACTGTGATAGTGACGAAAAACCCGTTCATCCGGTGATGCTCAGTGACTACTACATCGCCGAAACCGAGGTAACACAGGCCCAGTGGAAAGCGGTGATGGGTGACAATCCGTCCAGGTTCAAGAGGTGCGATGATTGTCCGGTGGAACAGGTAAGCTGGAATGATGCACAGGAATTTATCACCCGCCTGAACGCCCGG
>CAIYFY010000322.1 GCA_903925535.1 uncultured Bacteroidota bacterium
AGCCAACACACCACGAATCTGGTGTTTGGCAATTTCCAGTTTATGCTGTTCCTGGGTTTTCTGGTTATTGTCTATATCGCCAACGCCCATTACGCAGAGAAAGGGGTAAGGCGGATTCAGTCGCTCCAAAAACAAATGAAGGAACTCAAATGGGAGTACACGGCCATAAAAAGTGAGACGATGTACAAATCCATGCAGAGTCAGATGGATCTGAGCCTTGAGTCGGCCGGACTGGATCTGGCTCCGTCGGGAGTTAAGGTAATTGAAGTTAAACCTGATTAAAACGTATGCTGAACATCAAAAATGAGGTGCTCGTCCGCGCATACCTGGTCGCTCTCGGCCTGGTGGCGGTGACGTTTGCCATATTTCTGAAGATGTTCCAGATCAGTGTGCGTGATGCAGCCAGGTGGGAGGCCAAAGCCGACAGTCTGTACGTCAAATGGGTGGATGCGCCTTCGCAGCGGGGCAATATTCTGGCCGATGACGGCTCGCTGCTGGCCACTTCGCTGCCGTTCTTTGACATTCATTTTGATCCCAAGGCAGAGGGTCTTACCGACAGGATTTTCAACAATCAGGCGGTGGACAGTCTGGCATGGCTCCTGTCAACCTATGTTGACCGGCAGAAATCGCCGGGCGCCTATGCCAGCTGGCTCCGTGAACTGAGGACACCTGACTCGAAAGCCCGTTATGTGCTGATTGCCAAGGAGTTGCCTTATGCAAAGGCCATGCAGATCAAGAGGTTTCCTGTTTTCAGGGAGGGGCGCAAGGCAGGCTTTATTCTCGAACAGACAAATCGCCGTGAACGACCTTTCCGCCTGCTCGCACAACGCACCATCGGCTATACACGAGAGGGTGCCATGCCTGTCGGCCTGGAGGGCGCCTTCAACGGCGTGCTGGAGGGAAAGGAAGGGAAACAACTGGTGATCAGGGTCTCGGGCGATGTTTATCTGCCCGTCAGCGATCTGGCAGAAATTGAACCGGAAGCCGGTGATGATATTGTCACCACGCTGGATATCAATATTCAGGATGTAGCCGAAAACAGCCTGATGAAAGCCTGCCAGACGCATAATGCTGATCATGGATGCGCCATCGTCATGGAGGTGAAAACGGGCAAGATCAGGGCTATTGCCAATATCGGCAGGACTGAAGAGGGAACGCTGTGGGAGACCTACAATTATGCCGTCGGCGAAAGGGTAGAGCCGGGGTCCATGTTCAAACTGGCTTCTTTTATGGCCATGATGGAGGCTGGCAAGCTGCCCGCGCTCGATGCTCCCGTACCTGTTTATCGCGGAAAGAAGAATTTCCACGGCGAGGAACTGGAGGATGCGCATCAGCATGGCCTCGATTATATGACTGTGAAACAGGTGTTCGCACAGTCGAGCAACGTGGGTACTGCCACACTGGTCGAGCAGGCATTCGGGGCCAATCCGTCGGCATTCTATGACCAGCTCGTTCAATTTGGACTGGACAAGGTCACGGATATAGAAATAGGTGGCGAGGACGCACCCCTCATCAAGGACCCGCGCAAGACAAAGTGGTCGGGTACAACCCTGCCATGGATGAGTATCGGTTACGAACTGCTCGTTACCCCCCTGCAAATGCTCTCGTTCTACAATGCAGTGGCCAACAACGGACGTATGATGAAGCCCTGGCTGGTTCAGCGCACGGAACGGTACGGGGAGATTATCAAGGAGTTTCAGCCCAAAGTGGTGAACAGAAGTATAGCATCCGAAACTACTGTCAGGAAGGCAAGAGAACTGCTGAAAGAAGTGGTGCTGTCAGGAACAGCATCCGGTATCCGGTCTGAACACTTTCCGATAGCTGGCAAAACCGGAACTACCCAGTTGAATTACCACCATTTTCAGGTCGGCGACGGGATTGGGCACCAGGCTGCTTTTTGCGGTTTTTTCCCTGCAGACAATCCGGTTTATTCCTGTATTGTGGTTATCAGTGAACCGCAGACAGGCGGGTATCACGGTGCTGAAGTGGCGGCCCCGGTTTTCAAGGCAATCGCCGAGCGCTGCTATTCCATGAAGGCAGAACTCCAGACGCCCGTCAATGCCGGTAAAAAGAAAAGTCTTCAGGCTGCACTTATGCCCAATGGCGATGCAGGATCCATGAATGAACTTAAAAAGGCGCTCGACTGGCTCGGACTGAACTACAAATATACCGGTGAAAACGGCAGCGACTGGTCGGTACTCATTGCAGCGAAT
>CAIYFY010000323.1 GCA_903925535.1 uncultured Bacteroidota bacterium
CAAATAGCGCTATTTGCGCTGATTAACCGTCACAAATCGCGCGATTTGTGACGGTTAATCAGCGCAAATAGCGCTATTTGTGATGGTTTACTGCTGTAAATCACCCTGTTTTCCCAAAAGCAGGCCCCCGGAAGTAGCCTGATATTCCGTTTCTTGCCAGCTTTCTGCTTCGGCTGATTGAATTTCTCTTGTCACGTTTATATCTTTGTACGTGCAAGAATATGCTGTCAGACAACTACACCGCGGCATCGGTTGCCGCTTCCGCAACTCACTGTGTTAAAGGAAATAATCATCAAAATTGACAATCAGGCGGTTTTCCTGAATCCGAATCTGGCCATACCGATCCGGCAGACCGATATTCCGGCTGAACACATGACATTTCGCTCGCGGGAGGAAATATTCTGGAAGGTCGAACTGCTGGAATATAACGCCGAAAACAAGTGCTGGAAAGTCAGAATCACTGATTATTGCATAAAAGACACTCAAAACTTCAGCCGGCAGCAATCAACCAGGGAGGTATTGCGGCTTTCTTTCGAGTCGTTCGACTGGCAAAAACTGGAGCCGCTTCTGTCAAGCTATCATAAAATCAAATTGCTGGATGTCCTTCAAAATCATGAGACCGAACGGTTGCTCAAGGAGGAAACCAAAGGCGTGCCGGCTTACGCTATGCCTGGCGCCGGCAAGTCTTCTCAGTCGCCGGGCGACAAGCTTACAGACAGCCCTGCCGACCCCCGTTTGCTGACAAGAACATACGAAGTGGAACTGTCGGTTTACTTCTCCGAAACGCAGTTCATGCTCGGCTATCTGTTTTTCACCAGATATGTGAAGGAAGTGGACGATACGGTGGCATTCAAAATTCCCAACGATTTCATCCTGCCTGAATTCGAGAATATCAAATCTTGGTTCGCCAGAAAACTCAAATCCAGAAAATTCCGCGTAAATGCCACCATCACTACAACCGGCGGCGAAGTCATATCGGTTACTGCAACTGCCCCTCAGATTGCCATGATCAATGAGGCGCTGGTGGACAGCATCAAATACCAGCGAACACTGGCCCTCACCAAATCCCCGAAACTGCCGGATATAGACAAGTCACTCTTTACCGCTGAGGATATTTTCAATACCGGTGAATCGGATGATGTGGAAGGAAACGTTTTCAGGCAGGATGAAAAAGATATTCTCCAGTTCCTCATTACCCACCATAATACCCGCAACAAGAAACAGCTGGAATACCTGTCGGGCCACAAACAGTCAGCAAATTTCAGGATCAGATTTACACTCCACCCCAATTTTGGCTTCCTTTTTCTGATAGAGGGCACGGAAAACAATCACTTTGTATGGGAACTGCTCAATACCCACGCAACGTATATATGGAGTATCGGCAAATCCGAAAGAGATATCGAACTGCAGTACCGGAGGGTGGAAGATATCATCAATACTATCCGTAATACCGGTCGGGAACAGTATAAACGGGCATACAAAAATAATCACCACGACAGTGACCTGATATTCTGCTCCATTGAACACGACGGTATCACTTCCAGTTTTGTGGACGGGTTCGTAAAATGGAAGCATAAACTGAATGAAAAGTTGATATGAACATGACTCTCCAGTCCACCCTGATAGACCTGCACCAGCGCCGCATCTATCCCGCTGAAGTCACTGTTTCCGACGGTCGCATCGCCGCCATCCGGGAACTTGAAGCAGTACCTCCCGGCTCCGGCTACCTGATGCCGGGGTTCGTGGACGCGCACGTGCACGTGGAAAGCAGCATGCTTCCTCCTTCCGAATTTGCCCGCATGGCTGTGGTGCACGGCACTGTCGCTACTGTATCCGATCCGCACGAGATTGCCAATGTGCTGGGCGCGGCAGGCGTGCAGTTTATGCTCGACGATGCCGCCCGCTCCCCCCTGAAATTCTGCTTTGGCGCCCCCTCCTGCGTGCCGGCTACCTCGTTTGAAACAGCCGGCGCCACCCTGGATGCCGCCGCTGTCGAAGCCCTGCTGCAAAATCCCGGTATCGGATACCTCTCGGAGGTGATGAACTTCCCGGGTGTATTGAATGCCGACCCGGATCTGATGGCCAAGATTGCCGCCGCACAACGACTTGGAAAGCCGGTGGATGGTCACGCTCCCGGACTGAGCGGCGATGAGGCCCGCCGCTATTTCGCCGCAGGAATCACCACCGATCACGAGTGCTTCACGCTGGAAGAAGCGCGCGAAAAAGCAACCCTCGGCGTGAATATTCTGATCCGGGAGGGTAGTGCAGCCCGGAACTTTGAGGCTTTGTGGCCCCTCCTGCGGGAATTTCCGGACCAGGTCATGTTCTGCTCCGACGACAAACACCCCGACGATCTGGTGCACGGACATATCAATCAGCTGGCTGCCCGTGCGGTGGCCCGCGGCTGCGACTTGTTTGATACGCTGAGGGCTGCCTGCATGCACCCCGTCCGGCACTACCATCTGCCCGTCGGTCTGCTTCAGCCGGGCGATGCAGCCGATTTTATCCGTGTTGCCGATCTGGAGCAGTTTCAGGTGCTGGAAACGTGGATTGACGGCGTGAAAGTGGCGGAAAACGGTGAACCACTGCTGGAACAGTTGCCCGTTGATACGCCCAATCATTTTCTCGCAGAACCGGTAAAAGCCGAGAGTTTCCGCCTTTTTCACGAGTTTTACTGCCCCAATCTGCGCGTCATCCGGGTGTGGGACGGCGAGATCGTCACCGGGGAAGAGGAGGATTCCGTCAGTGAAATGCGCAATGGACAGTACGTGCCCGACACGGTCAAGGATTTGCTGTATATCACAGTCGTGAACCGCTATGAGTCAGGGGCAATCCCTGCACTCGGATTCGTCAGGGGCTTCGGACTCAGGAAAGGCGCTATTGCCGGAAGTGTGGCCCATGATTCGCATAATATAGTGGCAGTGGGTACCTCCGGCGAGGCGATTGCCGCGGTGGTCAATGCAGTGATTGCCGCCCGGGGAGGCGTGGCAGCCACAGACGGCGACGGCCATACGCATCTGTTGCCCCTGCCTGTTGCCGGACTGATGAGCTGCCGGAACGGCCGGGAACTGGCCCGTGACTACGCCGAACTGGACGCCTGGGTGAAATCTTCCCTCGGCTGTGTGCTGAAAGCGCCCTTCATGACGCTCTCCTTTCTCGCACTTCCCGTCATACCCAAACTGAAAATGACCGACAAGGGCCTGTTCGACGTGGCGAGATTCGATTACGTACCGGTAGAGAAGGCATTCGGAGAGGCCGGATATTCGGGTGGGTAGCGCATATTTTGATCTTGTGCTCCATTGCTTGCCTGATTTTTCTTACCTTTGTATGCGCAGGGATAACCTGGAGTGTGAATAACCGGTATTTCAGAATGCCTGTATTAAAACCATTCCTTGATTACACATAAATGAAATTAAATGAAATAAAAGACGCTATAGTACCCGTTCTGATCAGGCATCATATCAAACGGGCCGGAATATTTGGTTCTGTTGCAAAAGGCAACTCGAACCCTGAAAGCGATATAGATATCCTTGTGGAATTGGAGGAGGATATTAGCCTGCTGGAATTCGTCGGAATAAAACTGGAATTGGAGGATTTGCTCAGACGGAAAGTGGATTTGGTTGAATATCAGGCTATTAAGCCGAGATTAAAGAACCAGATAATGTCAGAAGAAATCAGAATCTATGGCTAAAAGTAATAAGCGAAACGAACTGGTTTTTCTGGAAGACGTTCTGGATTGTATTGACAAGATTGAGGAATACATGGAAGGAACTACGGAAAAAGAGTTTGAGGGTAACTCACAAAAACAGGATGCTGTAATTCGACGCATAGAGATAATTGGTGAGGCAGTGAAAAACATTTCTTCGGAAACAAGAGCCAGATTTCCCGAAATTCAGTGGAGAGAAATAGCAGGCATGCGGGATGTGGTTATCCATCAATATTTTGGTATTACAATTGGTATGGTATGGCGTGTCGCGACCTCTGACTTGCAGGTTCTGAAATTTAAAGTCAGGGATGTTATTCGCTTTTTGAGCGAGAATTGATTTTAAATGACCGACAAGGGCCTGTTCGACGTGGCGAGATTCGATTACGTACCG
>CAIYFY010000324.1 GCA_903925535.1 uncultured Bacteroidota bacterium
GACAAGGTGCTGCGCTTCGAAGACTACTCACCGGAAGAACTGCTGGAAATTGTACTGCAGATGTTCAGCCATGAAAAGTACCGCGTTGAAGAGGATGCCCGCGAACACCTGGGCAAATATGTGGCGTTCCTGTATCAGTTCCGCGACAAATACTTCGGAAACGCCCGCACGGTCAGACAGGTGGTAGTGGAGGCTATCAAAAATCAGAATCTCCGCCTCTCGGCAGCCAAAATAACAGATGAACAGATCGCACAGACCATCACACTCGACGATGTAGCGACCTTTACATTTGATAAAGACAAACTGAATCTGTTCGCCAGAAGAGGAATCGGATTTTAATTTTCCTGTTTTGTAATAACTTTTTGAAAACAGTGTATTTTTCCGGCAAAAAAACGGAATGGCCCTGCTTTCGAAACGTTGGCTTTGGATTTTGATTCTGATAACCTCAGGAATTGTCTGGCTCGCCACCATTAATGTCAAATCAGATCACGGACAGAAGAGACTGCCGGATGTGGTGGATTTCAACTGGCACATCCGCCCTGTCCTGAGCGACCGCTGTTTCGCCTGCCATGGCCCCGACGAGAAAAAAAGGGAGGGCAATCTGCGACTCGACACCAGAGAAGGAGCACTCGCTCCGGTTGATACCGTCAACGGAGCTCCCCGCTATGCCATTGTGCCCGGTAATCCGGAACAAAGTCTGCTGCTCGGACGTATCTTTTCCATGCACCCGGACTCCATGATGCCACCCAAGGCATCGCACCTTACGCTGTCCGATTACGAAAAAGCACTGCTCAGACGCTGGATTGAACAGGGTGCGCAATGGAAGGAACACTGGGCATTCATAGCTCCCCGGCGGCCGGAAGTGCCCGCTGTAAAGAAAAAAGGCTGGGATAAAAACCCGGTTGACGCTTTCGTTCTGCAAAAAATGGAGGAAAACGGACTGGAACCCTCCGAAATGGCAGACAGGGAACGTATCGCACGGAGGGTCAGTTTTGCCGTCACCGGACTGCCGCCCACACCCGAAACAACCCGGCGCTTTGTGGAGGATCAATCGCCAGACGCATTAAATACGCTGGTGGACTCCCTCCTCGCATCCTCTGCCTACGGGGAAAGATGGGCTGGCAACTGGCTCGATCTGGCCAGATATTCCGACACACACGGCTATCAGGATGATCTGCCGCGTACCATGTGGCCCTGGCGCGACTGGGTTATCAAGGCACTTAACGAGAATATGCCCTATGACAAGTTCACCACGTGGCAGCTCGCCGGCGATCTGCTGCCCGAACGGAACAAGGAAACGCTGCTGGCCAGCGCGTTTAACCGAAATCACAAAATTACCCAGGAAGGCGGAGTGGTTGATGAAGAGTACCGGGTGGAATATGTAGCCGACCGTACCAACACACTCGGCAAGGCGTTTCTCGGTCTGACGCTCGAATGCGCCAAGTGTCACGACCACAAGTACGACCCCGTCTCGGCCCGCGATTACTATGGTGTTTTCGCATTCTTCAATAATGTAAATGAAGACGGTTTTGTACCCAATCTGGCTACACCCAAGCCCTACATGATTATCTCTCAGGCAGATCTCGAAAAGGAGCTGCCCTTCCTGAACGGTAAAATGGGATTCAAATCACCCGGCGACACTATCCTGCAGATGATTATGCACGACAGTGTGGGCATCCGAAAAACTTACCGGCTCGTGCGCGGACAGTACGATCAGCATGCGGAGGAAATCACTCCCTCCCTGCCACCGGCTGTGCTGCCATTCGACACCTCCAGGTATGCAAGAAACAGACTGGGTATGTCTCAGTGGCTGTTCGACCCCGCCAACCCGCTCACCGCAAGGGTGTTCGTAAACAGAATGTGGCAGGAGGTTTTCGGAAAGGGAATTGTTCCCACCACCGAAAACTTCGGTGTTCAGGGCGCCCTGCCCTCTCACCCCGAACTGCTCGACTGGCTGGCCGTTGAATTCCGCGAGAGCGGATGGAATATGAAACACCTGCTTAAATTGATGGTTACATCAGCCACTTTCCGGCAATCTGCAGTCATTTCGGAAGAAAAACTGGCTGCAGACCCCGAAAATACCTGGCTGAGCCGTGGTCCAAGGTACCGTATGCCCTATGAGTTTATACGGGACAACCTGCTGGCATCCAGCGGACTGCTGGTTAATATGGTTGGCGGGCCTTCGGTGAAACCCTGGCAACCCGCAGGAATCTGGGAGGGCATCTCTACTGAAAAGACAGCCAACGCATTCAGGGGCGAATACAGTTACATATCCGATACGCTTCCCGAAAAACAGTTCCGCAGGAGCCTCTACACCTACCAGCGCAGAACGATACCGCCCCCCACACACCTGACCTTCGATGCGCCCATGCGCGACAACTGCGAGGTTAGACGCACCAGATCCAATACACCGCTGCAGGCGCTGGTCATGCTGAACGACAAACAGGTACTGACCGCTGCACGCGCGCTCGCTGCCCAGCTCGCCGCTCAGCCAACCGATGCCGGAGCCCGGATACGCGATGGTTTTGCCAGAATACTGACCAGAACTCCGTCCGGGTCGGAACTGAAGCCGCTGCTTAAGTATTACGAGTCGGAGCAGGAAAGACTCGCCAAAGACCCGGCAGCAAGAAAGTCGCTGCTCGGGCAGGATGGAAACGCCGAACAGGCAGCCCTCGTGCTGGCCATCACTCTTATCTACAATCTGGACGAAGCCGTCAATATCTGATATGGAAGAACTGAATCATTACCTCAACTTGAACCGCCGGGCGTTTCTTCACCGTACGGCACTGGGTATTGGCGGGATGGCCCTCGGATCACTGCTCGGAAACGCATGTACCTCATCCGATGCAGGCACTGAGGCACTGCTCGCCAACCTGCCCCACTTCGCACCCAAAGCAAAAAGGGTAATCTACCTGTTTCAGAGCGGTGCACCCTCGCAACTTGAACTGTTCGACTGGAAACCCAAACTGCGCGAAATGCAGGGAGAGGAACTTCCCGCCAGCGTGCGCATGGGTCAGAGGCTGACCGGTATGACGGCCAATCAGGCCCGGTTCCCGCTGGCAGGCGCACGGGTTGACTTCAATCAACACGGTCAAAGCGGCACCTGGTTCAGTGAGCTGCTACCCTACACCGCCGCCATTGCCGACGATCTGTGTGTTATTAAAACCATGCACACGGAGGCTATCAACCACGATCCGGCAGTTACATTCTTTCAAACCGGTCACCAGCAACCCGGCCGGCCGGCTATCGGATCCTGGCTGAGCTATGGCCTGGGCAGTGAAAACGCCAACTTGCCCGCTTACGTTGTGCTGCTGTCCCGGGGAAAGGGCAATATTCAGCCACTGGCATCACGCGTGTGGGGAAGTGCTTTCCTCCCCAGCCAGCACCAGGGCGTACAGTTCAGAGGAGGAGAAGATCCGGTTCTCTACCTGAGCGATCCGGAAGGTCTCGACAGCCTCAGCAGAAGAAAAATGCTCGACGCGCTGGCCAAAATGAATCAGCAGCAACTCGAAGAATTTGGCGACCCGGAAATCAGCGCACGCATCAGCCAGTATGAAATGGCATACCGGATGCAAGCCTCTGTACCCGATCTCACCGACCTGAGTGACGAACCTGACAGCACCTTCAGGCTGTACGGTTCGGATGCCATGGTGCCGGGCACCTATGCCGCCAACTGTCTGCTCGCACGAAGGATGTGTGAACGCGGTGTTCGCTTCGTCCAGCTCTACCACATGGGCTGGGACGCCCACTTCGACGTAACCGGAATGACCGGAAGGCTCGCCAAAGATGTAGATCAGGCCTCGGCAGCACTCGTTACCGACCTGAAACAGCGTGGTCTGCTGGAAGATACCCTCGTAATCTGGGGAGGCGAGTTCGGAAGAACAAACTACAGCCAGGGACTTATGGACGAAAACTACGGCCGCGATCACCACCCGCGCTGTTTCACCATCTGGATGGCAGGTGCAGGCGTAAAGGCCGGTATCACCTACGGAGAAACCGACGAATTTGGTTACAATATCGCCAAAGACCCCGTGCACGTACACGACTTCCAGGCTACGCTCATGCACCTGTTCGGAATTGACCACGAACGATTTGTTTTCCCTTACCAGGGCCGTCGCTTCAGGCTGACAGATATCAGCGGGAAAGTGATACCAGGCCTCTTAAGCTGATTTCTATGGACAGAAGAACTTTTCTGGCAAGCAGCCTCATCACGACTGCCGGTATGGCAGCAGGCCTGCCCGGCGACCCCGTCATCGGTCACGGAAATTTCAAATACCGCATAAATACCAACTGGTGCAGCGGGAATCCGCAGCAGTATCCCGTCAAAAACTGCCATGAGATGGTCATTGATCACACCGGGAAGATCTATATGACCACCGACGATACGCGAAATAATATCGTCATTTTTAACAAAGACGGCAAAATCCTGGGCGCGTGGGGAAATGACTACCCGGGCGCGCACGGACTGACCCTGCACGACGAGAATGGCGAGGAGTTTCTTTATATTGCCGACTACGAACGTCACCAGGTAATAAAAACCAGACTCGATGGCACGGTCGTCAGAGCGTTCGAGTGGCCCGCAGATGCAGGTGTGTATGGTTCCCAGACCGAGTTCAAACCCACCGAAACAGCCATCGCCCCCAATGGCGATGTCGTGGTGGCTGATGGATATGGCAAGAACTATATCATTCAGTACGGCCAGGACGGCAGTGTCAAAAAGGTTTTCGGAGGTCCCGAACACCTGAAAAATGCGCACGGCATTGCTCTCGACAAGAGAAACAAGACCAGTCCGCAGTGGCTGGTAACCTCAAGAGCCGACAACAAACTCAAAATATTTGATATGAACGGCGCTGTGACCGGTACGGTAGATCTTCCGGGTGCCTATATATGCCGGCCTGTAGTACAAGGCAACGAAGTGTATTTTGCTGTTCTGATCAGCAAACTTCCCTGGGACAGTCAGTCAGGTTTTGTGCTGATCCTGAATGAAAACAACCGCCCCGTATCTGCGCCCGGCGGCAGCAGCCCCATTTTCAGACCAGATGGAACGCTGGAGCCCCTCTATCAGACTGTCCAGGTTTTCAAACACCCGCATGATGTACTGGTTGACAGAGATGGGAATATATATGTGACACAGTGGAACAGTGGCAGTGTTTATCCGTACAGACTGGAGCGCGTTTAATATGAATCATCTCCTGAAAATGCTGCTGGTACTGTTACCCGGTACCGCTGTTTCCCAGTCGTTCAGACTTTCACCACCCAGAATTTATGTGGAAAGCAGGTTTTTTACAGACTCCCTGAAGGTTCGTTTCGGGTTCGAGATGGAGGGATCGAGTGTTTTTTACAAACTGGATGGGAAAAACAGCTCAAACGGATTTCAACACTACACCGGTCCGGTAACGGTAAGACATACATCAGACCTGAAAGCTTATGCCATTCATCCGGATTTCTGGTCGAGTGAAATGGCCGTGATACACTTGACCAAAGCCGGACAGACCGTAAAAAACGGAACAATGTCACCCGCTCCGGACAAACAATACCCGGGAAAAGGCAGTCAGACACTCTCCGACCTGCAGTCGGGCAGTGACGACCTGCGCGACGGGAACTGGGTCGGGTTTCAGGGCGACACCGTCATATTCGATGCAGAACTGGTCGGAACACAAAGACCCCGACGCATAATCATCAGTTCCGTGGCGAACTACGGATCATGGGTATTGCCTCCCCGCGAAATTTCTGTTCAGGTAAAAGGTGCGGAAGGCAAGTGGCGCAACAAGGCACACTGGACAGCCTCTGCCACCGAACTGGCAGATATGCAGCGTCAGCCGGGCCCCTGGATGAAAACGCTGAAAGTATCGGCCCGCCGTTCTGGCGCCATCCGAATCCGGATTATTCCATTCGGCAAACTGCCGGAGGATCACCCGGGTGCCGGCAATCCTGCGTGGCTCTTTCTCGATGAAATTCTGTTCCAGTAGATTTTTCAACCACCTCTAATCTCGACACTGTGAATCCAGCCACCATAATTGCGCACCTCCATCCGCTGCTTGTACACCTGCCCATCGGCATTCTGCTGGTTGCTTTCGCCCTTGAATGCATGGTCTGGTGGAAGGGCCGCGATGATTTTAGGCCCGCCATACAGCTCTCTGTCGCTCTGGGGGCTATATCTGCAGCGTTGAGCGCGCTCAGCGGCTGGTTACTGTTCAGGGAAGGGGGCTACGACGAGTCGGTTGCCACACCACACCAGTACTGGGGCTTCTTTACTGCCGGTATATTTGCTTTGCTGACACTACTGAAGCAGGACAAATGGCGACGTCCTGCCTTCATAGCCGGTGTGGCAGGCCTGATAGTAACCGGTCATTACGGAGGTACACTTACACATGGCGCAGGTTACCTGTTCGGCAGTACTGAAACCGGCAGTCAGGCATCAGAAACCGGAACAGCGCCAGTCCGGAGCGAACTGAGTCCGGACACCAAAGTGTTTGAAGGACTGGTTATGCCTGTGCTGCGCTCGAAATGTGTATCGTGCCACAAACCTGAAAAAAAGAAGGGCGGACTGGTGCTGTCCACACCGGAAGGACTGATGGCCGGCGGCGAAAGCGGGCCAGCTGTAGTGCCCGGCAATCCGGAAAAAAGTGAACTGCTCAAACGGATTCATCTGCCCGGCGATCACGATGATCATATGCCGCCAAAGGGCAGACCCCAACTCACACAGGTCGAAACCCGGCTGATTGAATGGTGGATTACAGGCGGTGCCGATTTGAAAGCTACCCTGGCAGAAAAGCCGCTACCCGACAACCTGAAAACTGCTTTTAGCCCCCGGACACAACAGGAAGTGCGTGCCAATCCCGTTTTTGACAAAAAAGTGAGTCCGGCCAGCGAAAGTGCCATCGGCAAACTGCGCTCACTCCGGCTGAGCGTGAATACATTCGGGGAGGGGCAACCCTGGCTTGTTGTGTCATTTGCGGGCATAAAGGAAACTGACCAGGAGCGCCTGAGTGCACTTGACGGCGTGAAAGAGCAACTGGTGGATCTTGACCTCTCCCATACGGCTGTACAGGACCGCGTATTGCAGGGCATGGCGTTTCCTCATCTCGTGCGCCTGAATTTATCGCACACCACTGCAGCAACGGGTATTGCCGACATGATCAGTCACTCGCCCTTTCTGGAAGTGCTCAACCTCACCAATACCAGGGCCGACCAGTCGGTGGAAAGCGCATTCGGAAGTCTGCCACAACTCAGAAAAGTTTATATCTGGGGGACCGGTATCCCGGCAGAAACGGTGAACCAGTGGAAGAGCAAGTATCCCGGCATCTCCTTTGAGACCGGAATAGCCATGGACAACGCAGAACAAATGGCCCTGAAAACACCGGA
>CAIYFY010000325.1 GCA_903925535.1 uncultured Bacteroidota bacterium
TTACCTTTGCAATAAATTTCTGAAATGCATGTCGCGTAAAAAACCTGCCTACTTCTACGCCGTTGTCAGCGTTGCGCTGGTACTCTTCGTGCTGGGTTTTTTCGGACTGATGACGCTTCACGGCCGCAAGTTAGTCAACCTCTTCAAGGAAAGGGTAGATATCTGGCTCGAATTAAAACCGGTACAGTCTCAGGCCGATGTCAGTACGCTTGTCCGGCGTATTCAACAGCAGCCTTTTGTCAAGCCTGAATCGGTCAAGCTGATTACCAAAGAGCAGGCAGCGGTATCCATGAAAGAGGATCTTGGAGACTCAAGTATGCTCGAAGACATGCCGGATCTGCTGCGCGATGTCATCCGGTTTAATGTAAAAGCTGAATACCTCGATACAGCCAGACTCTCGGAATGGCGGGAAACTCTTAGAAGCGATACGCTGGTGGCGGATCTTTACTTCGAAGCAGCCAACACCGGTAACGTGAGCAATAACCTGCAGTCACTCGGACTGGCCACACTGGTGCTTTGCATGCTGCTTGTTTTCGCTGCTGTGGCCCTTATTCACAATACTATTCGTCTCGATCTGTATTCAAACAGATTTTTAATCAGAAATCAGGAACTCGTTGGCGCCTCCTGGTCTTTCATAGGAAAACCTTACATTCGTCGCGGATTACTGAACGGGTTGCTGAGTGGTCTTCTGGCCGTACTCGCGCTCTCCCTGATGATTACCTGGCTCCACTCGGTGGTTCCCGAACTCAGAGAACTCGGTGACCCGAATGGTATTCTGCTGGTGATGACGGCGCTGGTTTTTCTCGGAATACTTATCTCCGGACTCAGTACCTGGTTTGTAGTGAACCGGTTCCTCAGAATGCGTATTGACGATCTTTACTAAATAACCCGGACAGGGTCAACAAATCTGAAAATAATGGCAAAACAACAAACATCTGCCCAAACGTCCAAAAAACAGGCTCCCGCTCCTGCGCGCGCCTCACAACCGAAGGACAGCATATTCAATACGCCAGCCAACCGGGAGCTGATTTTCGGCCGAAACAACTTTATCTTCATGGGCGCAGGACTCGCACTCATTGTTGCAGGTCTGTTCCTTATGGCTGGTGGTTCCATGCCTGATCCCAACAAGTGGCAGCCGGAAATTATCTACAGTTTCCGCCGGATTACGCTGGCCCCAATCTGTATGGTGGCAGGTTTTGTAGCGGTTGTTATTGGTATTTTCAGAAAGAATCAGGCCCCTGTGGCAGAATAGTCATGAGTTACCTACAGGCGCTGATTCTCGCCATTATTGAGGGAATTACCGAGTTTCTCCCGGTTTCCTCTACGGGTCATATCATCATCGGATCGTCGGTAATGGGTATTGCCTCCTCGCCGTTCGTCAAGGTGTTCACAGTGGCTATACAGTTCGGAGCCATTCTTTCGGTACTGGTTCTGTACTGGCGCCGTTTTCTCCAGAACTTTTCCTTCTATGTGAAACTGCTGGTTGCATTCATTCCGGCAGCTTTCTTCGGCTTGCTGCTCAAAAAGCAGATTGACGCCTTGCTCGAAAATATCGTGGTAGTGGCACTGGCACTTATTGCCGGCGGAGTAATTTTTCTCTGGCTCGACAGGTTCTTCGCACATCGCAGTCTTCGCGAGACATCCGTGGACGATGTGACACTTCCCCGCGCATTTCGTATAGGCATGTTTCAGGTTCTGTCCATGGTTCCGGGGGTCAGTCGCTCCGCAGCTACTATCATCGGCGGTCTCACTCAGGGTCTTTCCCCGACTACTGCGGCCGAATTTTCCTTCTTTCTGGCAGTACCCACTATGTTCGCAGCTACCTGTAAATCGCTTTGGGATTATATCTCGGACGAAGGTGGTACATTCACGTCTCAGGAACTCGGATTGCTCGCATTCGGCAACGCAATTGCCTTTGTCGTAGCTATGATTGCGATCCGTGCATTCATTGGTTACCTTACAAAACACGGATTCCGTGTTTTCGGATATTATCGTATCGCAGCGGGAATTATTATTCTGCTGCTGTGGAAATCCGGATACTTCGCAGGAGTAAACGTGGGTGACTTCTAAACTTGCTCTTTAAAAAACATCCAAATTACAGCGATGTAAAATCGCGAATGCCAAATATTGTATCTTTGGCCCATGTTTTTGTCACCACCAAAAACATAAACTTTGGTTTCTCGTCAAAGTTACGATGACGCAACGTCGCGCCTCAGTCCTAACAACTAAACTAAATTAACCATGCAGGAACTCGGATTAGTACCCACCACAGCTAATCTCGCCGAACTCGGCCTCAAAAATTACAGGACAGCCTACTGGAACCTGTCGCCCGAAGAGCTGACGGAGCATGCCATTCAGAAAGGTATGGGCCAGCTCGCCGACTCCGGAGCGCTCGTCATTCATACCGGTGAATTTACCGGCCGCTCGCCCGAAGACCGGTTTATTGTCAAAGACAGTGAGACAGCCAACAGGGTGCACTGGGGCAAGGTAAATATCCCCTTCAGCCCGCAAAAGTTCGATGCACTATGGCGCAAGGTCTGCCGCTATCTCAATAAAAAAGATCTGTATGTGCGCGATCTGGCCGCCAATGCCAGCAAAAATCCCGACTACCGCCTTCGTCTCCGGGTGGTCACTGAGTATCCCTGGAGCAATCAGTTTGCCAGCAATATGTTTCTCCGGCCTGATGCAGACGTGCTCCGCGATTTTGACGCTCGCTGGACGGTCTTGTGCGCCCCGGGATTCAAAGCCAATCCTGAAACAGACGGAACCCGCCAGCACAACTTCGCCATCGTTAATGTAAAAAAACGCCGTCTTCTCATCGGAGGTACCGGCTACACCGGCGAAATCAAAAAGGGGGTTTTCTCGGTCATCAATTTCGTCCTGCCCACCCGCACCAAAGACTCTCTCCCCATGCACTGCTCTGCCAACGTGGGTAAAGACGGCGATATTGCGGATGAGTTAATATTAAATAATCCGTCAGAGTTGAAAAAAAAAGGTATAATTGGACCTTATTATAATTCAGATACTAATTTGAACAAAATGAAAATTAATGAAACTCAAAGTGAATTTAATTCAAATCAAGGTGAGAAGCCCACTCATGTCCGCTTCAAAGAGGAGCCAGTTTCAGGCAACTCTGGACTACCTCATATATCGGCTCCTCAACCTCAACAACAACCGCCACAAACACAACAAACAACTCAA
>CAIYFY010000326.1 GCA_903925535.1 uncultured Bacteroidota bacterium
CTGACCGTACATTCCGATACCATGGCAGGCAGTTGCACATACAAATCGGAGGTTGCCGGATTGGGATAGACCGACAGTCCGGGTGTAACCGGTGAATCGGCTGATACCGTACAATCGTAGGCCGGATTGTACTGAACCAGATTGAAATAGGAACTCGTACACCCGGTTTCCAGATCGGTTACAACCAGGCCATAATACCCGTTACTCTTTGTACAGTACCATATTCCGGTTTCTCCGGGTATCGGATTCGACGATTTGTACCACTGCAGGGCGTACTGGTTTGGCAGGGCGGTAGTGTCATATACCCTGAGCGAGTTATTGTAGTTGTACCATACCGGTTCAGCAGGGTGCTCAAAGAAGGTGATCAGGGTGGAGTCAGAAGTGGCCACACATCCATCTTGCGAAATGATACGCGCCTGATAATATCCCGTTTGTGCCGGTTTATAGAAGAAATCGGTGGCACCCCCGATGAGCGCGTTGTTTCTCAGCCACTCATTGCCGCTGCCATAGGAAGATACCAGTACCAGGTTGGTCGCGCCTGCGCACGCGGACGAGCCATTGGGCGTAAGCAGTACAGGAGCCACCGGCATGGGGTACACAATTACTGTGTCTCTGGATATTATTTCCTCCACCGGGTGAATGATATTCATAACTACAATCAGTCCGCCCGCAACAATGGTATCATTGCTGAGCAGATTGAATGAAACCGTGCCACATTCGTCGTCGGCACCTTCAACGCCACTATCCTCATCCACCACCCGGAGCTGGTAGTTTCCGTTTCCGAGTGTTAGTCCCACATTGAAACTGTAAGGGAGCGTGACGTTGGGCACGTCGGGGGAGGAATCGAACAGCAGGCCTCCGTTGTTCGGCGCTGAAATCTGTATGTACATATCGGGCAGGCCCAGTCCGAACGCGTCGGAGCAGGCAGCCTGAAGCACACGTATGCTTTCCAGCCGGTAGCCGATAGTATCAATGACGGTTTTACAGGATACCTCGTACATTCCTTCTCCGGAATAGGTATGCGGTGGCGGATTTTCTCCCGTGAAAACAGGCGAGCCATCGCCAAAATCCCACTCGTAGCTGATACCGGGATTTCCGCCCGACGGAATGAGGTTGGTAATAGACACCGTCGTGCTTCCGCAACCTTCCGGGTCGGTCAGGGAGAAGCCGGCAGTATTGCTCACTTTGGGAGCGATATACAGCTTCATCGGGAAGGTAGCTTCCTGGGTGAGGAAGAAAATCGTGGCACGAAGTGTTACAATCAGCGAAAATGAGTCATGTTCGAAAGGCGTTCCGCAGATTCTCAGACAACCATCCGTTTCGGTGGTCATATCGAATACAGACTTGTTGGGCTGCCAGTGCAATCCGGCCGGCAGTCCGTCAATAGCCACGATTTCGAATTTACTGATAGCGAGCCCGGGCTGAGTCACGCTGTCCAGAGCATAAACAGGCGTGGTTGTTTTGGGGAGTCTGAAAGATATACTCTCGTCGTAGGGGGTTCCGAACTGGCCATCGGGAAGACCGGGGAGATAGACCGTGTCGGCTGGCAACCCGGGGGGCACTTCAGTCTGGCAGCCGGGACAGCCTGTTTGAGCAGCAGAGAACAGGGGAAAGAGCAGTGTGATCAGAATGGCAAGGGAAAAAGTGCGCATGTGCTTGAACATTTGGTTACAAAAGACAATCAGAGCAAAGCGAAAGAGCTATGCTGCCGGCAGGCGGGCACAGGGATGAAGGAGTATATACACAAGGAGTTGCGCAGACGAACAAGTCGCGCCATGAGAACGGGAAGGGATGCGAAGATAGGTCAACCTGACTGAAAGAAACAAATAACGCCCCCGAAATTGTGCATATTGCACCCTGACAAAATCTTTTCGGGTGAAAACGCGTTAATTGCTGACTGACTTTTCCTGTATGAAATACGTTGTACTTTTTCTGAAACTGGTCGTGTTCGTGTCTGTACTGCTTGTTCGCCTGGATGAGTGGGATATTTCATGGGTTTACTCCGGTTCAAAGTACCGGAATGCCTTCAACTACTACAAGGATTCACTGGCCAACGTCATTATTTTCCTGATTTTCCTCGATTTTGTACAGTTTGTGGTGGTGGGTATCTATCGCAGGCGCCACCGGGTGCGCGGGGAAGACAATTTCATTGTAGGAATGGGGCATATTTACTCCATTCTGCTGGTGATGGGTGTGGTAGTCGGCGTACTCTCGCTGTTTCAGATAGATGCAAGGCAATTGTTCACATCCCTTTCCATCGTATTCGCCGGACTGGCACTGCTCACCAAGGATTATATTTCCAACATGATCAACGGAATGGTGATCACGTTCTCCGGACAGATCAGCATAGGCGATAACGTGAGTGTGGGAAAACACCGGGGAAAGATCATAGACATCACGCTGCAGAATATCCATCTGCTGAACGACGATGACGACATGATTTACATACCCAACAATACCCTCCTCACCTCCGAGGTAATCAACTATACAAAGCGGGAGATCAAACGCACGAGTATTGACTTTGATATTGACCTCCGGCACCTGAAAACAGTGGAAGAACTGGAGCAGAGTCTAATAGATGTACTTTCCCCTTTTCAGGATCTGATTCAGCCCGACAGTTACTATCTGCGCGTAGCCGAGGTGAGCAAAGACAGTGTTTCCATGAAGTTTCAGTATATTCTTAAAGAGCCCAACAAGGATCTGGAGCGCCTCATACGCCGTAAAACTATCCGCAGACTTGTAGAAATTATCAGCGAGCGGGAAAAAATTGCCGACCAGATACCGGATTTGCCCGACTCTGCGGGTCACGGAATTATTTGATGATTTTCATCATTGTATCGCAATGTCTGTCCTGTCTGGCGTACATTCGCCCCCACAGATTTTTACACGATGACTACTGAGTTGATTGAATCCGCCATTCGCGAACTTGAAACCTACAACAAACAGGGAGAAAGCTACACCAATGCCGCCGGCAGATACGGCTGGCGAAACCCGATCAGGGCTGATACCGGCGATTTGCTGCGTGTTCTCACCATCTCTGCCAATCCGGTCAGAGTACTCGAAATAGGCGCTGGTCACGGACTTTCAACCCTGTATCTCGCGAGCGGACTGGCCAATCACGAAAACTGCCGTATTGACACCATAGAATTTGATGCGGGGGTGGCAGAAAGTACGCAAAAGCGCATGAACGATTGCAAAGTGCCAGTTATAGTACATACCGGCGATGCGCTCGATGTTATAGCGACCCTGAACGGACACTATGATCTGATTTTCTTCGATGCCCAGAAAGACAAATACTACGACCACCTCAAAGCCCTGATTGACCGTCAGCTTGCAGGCCCCGGAAGCATCATCCTTGCAGACAACGTAACCGACCGTCGTACAGAGTGCCAGCCTTTTCTCGACTGGTTCGCTGCTGAAGGGATTAATCACTATGTACTTCCCACTGAATGTGGCCTGCTGGTGGCCCGGCTATGATTTTTGATGAGTCAGCAACACGAACCAAAGAAAAAACTCACCGTCTTCGAACCCTGTCAACCACTCAATCAGCTTGGCTTCCTGCACACACGCTGGCACGGAAAGGTGTATCCGCCCTTCATGGATTTGAACGCTATCAGAACCCTGTGTGATACATGGGAAACGGATGAGCACGATATTTTTATCAGTACACACCAGAAAGTGGGTACACACCTCACTAAAAAATATGTAGTGGAAATTCTCCGGACAGCCATCAGCTATCCGGAACATCACAGTATGGGCAGCGGCGATATTGGGCACGGAACAGTACCATGGCCCGAGGTGACTGCCTCCCAGCACGGCATATCCCATTTCCGCGAATTTCTGGAAAAGACTGCCGGTTATCCGCGACCCTGGTACGCGCACTGTTTTGTGGACGATATGCCCGCGAAACATATTCATCCAAAGTCAAAATTTATCGTCTGTCTGAGAGACCCACGGGGAGCCGCTGTCTCACAATACTTTTTTTACCGTTCGCACCCGCTGCTCGATGTATCGGCCGACATGACGATGGACGAATTTGTGGATATTTTTGTGGGCGGCGATTTATACTTCGGAGATTATCACCTCCATGCGCTCAACTGGATTGACAGCGCAGGAAAGATGATACCACGAGAAAGCCTGCTCTTCCTCCGCTACGAAGATCTGGTGGAACGAAAAATGGAGGTAGCACAGCGTATTGCCCGCTTTCTGGTGCCCGATGTGCCAATCACTCGCGAGCAGTTTGAAGCCATCGTGCAGAGTACCGGATTCGAAACCATGAAGCAGGGGATCCGGGAGAATCCGGGCAGTTTTCATTTCAACCCGGATACCTTCTTCCGCTCCGGAAAAACACGCGACTGGGAAGCGCATCTGTCTGAAAAGGCGGTCGCCGCCATAGACGCCAAAACCCGCCGCCTGTGGGGCGATGACCTGGTTACCCCACCTCTCAACGGCGTACAAACGCTCGAAAATGACTGAAAATGGAAAATACGCTGATTTCTGACGTAAAACATATACTTGTCCGCGACCTGAATGCCATGGCCGGCGAAGTAGCCGACACCCCGGATGAACACCTGTGGGAGGCGTTACCAGGGGTTATCAATCCGGTGGGGACACTCGCCCTGCATATCTGCGGCAACCTGCGCCACTTCATCGGGGCATTACTGGGGAGTGACGGTTACCAGCGCGACCGCGACAGGGAGTTCAATCTCCGCGACATGCCGAAAGGGCAGTTACTGGAAGAAATATCTGATACTGCAAAAGCAATTGAGACTGCCCTGGACGGGCTCGATCCGGCGAGGCTGAACGAGCCCATGCCGGCACCGCCACCGCATCATCAGGGACGTACGATTGGCTTTTTTCTGGTTCAGCTCTGCTGTCACACACACAGGCATCAGGGACAGCTCAATTATCTGAGGCGAATAAAATCAGCTATCCAGTAAAATCCGGACACTCGTCATGAAAAACTCCTTACACCCTTTTCTGCTGCTTTGGACAGCAATAGCACCCCTTTCTCTCTCCGCAAAAGAATGGCATGTCGGTCCTGCGCGCACGTACACCGCACCTGCACAGGTGAGCAGTCTGGTTGCCGATGGCGATACGGTAAGCATTGATGCCGCACTCTATACGAATCACCCGCAGGTGTATTTTACCCGCAACAGGCTGCTGTTGCGCGGTGTGGGCGGCCGGCCACGCCTGGAAGCCGGCTCTTCACTGGCCGGGAATGCCAACGGGAAAGCCATATTCGTCATCAGCGGCGCTGATTGCGTGGTGGAAAATATTGAATTCGCCAATGCCTCGGTTCCGGATCATAACGGAGCAGGCATCAGACAGGAGGGCTGCGACCTGACAGTAAGATACTGTTTTTTCAACGGCAATGAAATGGGCATACTGGGCGGGGCCTACACGGATTGCAAGGTAACCATGGAGTACAACGAGTTTGCCAACAACGGCAGCAACAGTAATCCGGGTTACCAGCACAATATCTATATCGGCCGGATAGATACATTTGCTTTCAGATATAATTACAGTGTGAATGCCATCGCAGAAGGGCACGAACTCAAGAGCCGGGCGAGAAACAACATCATTCTGTACAATTACATAGGCAATCAAACTACCGAAGACAGCAGAACGATAGACCTGCCCAATGGCGGAACGGCCGTGCTTGTGGGAAATGTGATTGAGCAGGGACCCAATTCGGCCAACAGCAACCTGTTCGGGTACGGTATGGAAGGCCTCTCCAATCCGGCTCCGCACCATGTGTGGATTGCACACAATACCTTTGTCAACAAAAAATCAACCGGTAATTTCATACAGACGGGAGCCGGAACCGACACGCTCTTTCTAAAGAACAATATCCTGGCTGGAGCCAAAACCTCGGGGCTGATACAGGGTACACCAGCACACCTCGACTCTTCCGGCAACGTGATCAACAACAATGTAAACGCCGTTGGTTTTGAGAATCCCGCGGTATTCAACTATCAGCTGACGGAGGTTTCTCCCGCCGTAAACCGCGGTATGAAACTGAACAAAACAGTTCACGGCTATTCCCTCGATCCGGGGTGGGAATACGCCGACACAGCAATGGGCACACTGCGGCCTTCGTCGGGCAATCCCGATGCGGGCGCCTTCGAGTTCCTGCAGGTATCGGCAGTACAGGAGCCAACGGGCAATCCGGTTGCTGTTTTCCCGAATCCATGCCGGGAAATACTTTACATCGGAGACACCGACCAGTCGGTTTACAGTATCCACGACATCAGCGGGCGCTACATACAGGGCGGACTGACCCTGCGGGGGAGCATCAACACCTCCGGCATAACTCCGGGGGTTTATCTGCTTCGTGTTGGAAACCGGACGTGTATTTTTGTCAGGGAATAGATAAGCTCGCCAATACTACCTGGAACGGTTATTCAGCGTCCAGCGCAGGCCAACCAGCAAGCGCTGTCGCCGCATGGGCGCATAGTTATAGGTTGGATCAAAGGTAAATCCGTTGGGGTTATCCACCCCCACCTGCTTGTCGAAAGGATCGAATGAACGCATAATTACATCCTCGCGCGGATAAAATCCAGCAACATTTTTGATGGCAGCGTATAGTTTGAGCCCCTCTTTCAGTTCTCTGGTGAACTGAATATTGTGAATGGAAAACCAGGGCGAATATTCTGGCCGGTAATCTCCGGGGAACACGGGCAGTCTCATCGGACTATTCACGTTGCCGGTGTAATCAACCGTGAGTTTCAGCCTCGAAACGGGAAGTGTTACTGCCCAGGTGCCCGAAAAGGGCGGTGCATACAGTTGTGGCAGACGAAGTCCCTGTTCCATCCGGAATACGTTGAGTACCGTTGCGCCGGCCAATATCCTGAAGCCGTGGAGGAAGCTGAAATCCATATTCAGTGACCCGCCGGAAGAAACAGCATGTCCGTCGAGATTGTCGTAAATAATCAGATCCGGATCCGTGTCATAATCCGGGATAATCTGGTTGGTGAAATAGGTATAAAACAGCGAGGCGTCGAGACTGATGACGCTGGCGTGTGCGGGAAAAAATTTCCTGGTGTAATTGATATTTCCGTTCCAGGAGCGTTCGGGGCGCAAATTTTGGGCAATCACCACCGTCCGGGCGCCGGTGAGCGAGGCGTGATCTTCGGTAAAAATATTGGCGACTCTGTATCCCGAGCCCGTGGTAATTCGCAGGCTGTGCTGAACATCTTTCACCCATTTCCAGCTTATCCGGGGCGTAAGAATATTGCCGTGAGCCGAGTTGTAGTCGTAGCGGAGCCCGAGTAGCAGGCGATTTTTTCCATTGAGCGAAATCTGATCCTGAATAAAAACACCCGGCAGCCATATTTTTGAGGGCATATTTGACAGCCCGTCGGGAGATGCTGTGGCCGGAGAGTTATCATCGTACAGCGTATAGCGGATTGCTGCACCCAGTATTGCCTCGTGTTTTTCACCAATGGGCAGGTCGGTAACCGCCTGAGCAAAGGCCACCTGTTGTCTGCCGAGGTAAGGAATATTTCCGTAAACAGACGACTGGTCATGCAGATTCCAGGAGGCATCAAGGAGTACTTTGCGGGCACTCACGGGCAATTGAAAATGCCCCAGCATTTCCATCCTGTTGGTACTTATACTTTCGCCGTAGATACTGTCGGTACCACGCCAGCGTGGCTCCCACTGCATTTCACCACCCCATCGGTTTTCGTACACATAACGGGCTGCCAGAGAGGCTGCGTAGTTGTTTTTTCGCCGGAAAGCCCATTTGTTAAAGACCGAAACGCGGTCCTGCAGCGTCACATCGGTGAAATTGTCTCCGTTGATGTCGAGTGGATTCTGGTAGCGAAAAAAATTGACGCCAAGGAGAGACGTGGCATTTCCGACTCTCGTTCCGGCAGCTGCGTCAATATTTGTTTCACCGACAGAAGAAGCGAAGGCGTCGAGGAACAGGCGCGGGGCTGTGAGCGCATTTTTGGTGATTACATTGATAACACCGCCCACCGCTTCTGAACCGTAAAAAGCACCTGCAGGTCCTTTTGTAATTTCCACCCTGTCAATAAGTCCGTTGGGAATGCCACTGAGACCGTAAACAGTGGAAAGTCCGCTGACAATAGGCATGCCATCAATCGTTATCATGGTGTAGGCACCTGGCATCCCGTTAATTTGTATATCGCCTGTACCGCACACGTTACAGTTTGTCTGGGGCCGAACCCCGTTCACGAGTGTGAGGGCATCGAACAGGCCTGGTGTTGTATTTTTCTGGAAAAATCCGGCAGTATAAACCTCGACGGGTATCGGAGAGAGATCCTTTGAAACATCTTTGACGGCTGCCGATATCACCACTGTATTGAGGGCAGTTTCCGACGGCGCCAACAAAATAATTTTTCCGGAAGTGGTATCAGCCAGTTCACCCGACCACGATTTGTAACCTATACGGCTGATATGCAATTTAACGGAGGAGTTCGCTTTCCTGTTAGAAATCAGGAAATGGCCGAGTGTGTCGGTAAATCCGCCTCCATTTCCGGAAACAGTTACAACAGCTGCCACCACCGGTTCCCGACTCACAGAATCGAGCACAGAGATTTTCACAGGATGGTGAATCTGGGCAAGCGTACAGACCGGGACGAACAGGATGAAACAGCACCAGAAGTACCTGAATGTATTTTTAATTTCTGACAACATCCAAATGCCCAACACCATTTGAAGGTTTATGTTCGTGTAACTCGTCGAATTGGGGTGTTTTGCCAGAACGGGCATTATTGGCGGCTAAATACCGCAGTTAACGGGCCGAGAATCAGCGATTCAGTGGCCTGATACCTGCATGGGGAAATGCCAACGATGAACCCGTCTCCAATTCCTGTAGCAGACCTTTTTTGTGATGACCGGAGATATTCCCGGCACTTATCTGTGGCCCCTGAATTCGCTGGGAGTCATTCCGGTTTTAGACTTGAACAGCCGGGAGAAATATTGCGGATACTCAAATCCCAGTGTGTAGGCCATTGCCCTGACCGACAAATCGGTACCGACAAGCAAATTCTTGGCTTCTTCAATCAGGTACGCGTGTATATGATCCTGCGTATTCATTCCTGTTTCTTTTTTCAACAAATCACTGAGGTAATTCGGCGAAACGTGCAGTTTTTCCGCCAGCGATTTCACGCTGGGAAGACCCTCCCCGGATTTTTTGCCCGACCTGAACCAGGCGTCAAGTTCACTTTCAAACTGGGCCAGCAGACTGCTGTTCGCACTTTTTCTGGTAATAAACTGCCGGTCGTAATAGCGTCGGCAATAATTCAGCAGCAACTCCAGATTGGACACAATGAGTGTCTGACTGTGGTTATCGGTGTTTTCCGCTATTTCACTGCGCAGTCGGGCCACACAGTCGCGCAAATTGCTTTTTTCCTTGTCCGACAAGTGAAGTGCCTCATTGGTGGCATACGAGAAAAAGCGGTATTGGCGGTTGATTTGCTGCAGGGAGGACCCCCGCAGCAAATCCGGGTGAAAAAAAACACCCCAACCCTCCTTTTTTATCTGATGATCGAATTCGTTATCCAGTGTGATGACCTGGCCGGGAGCAACACAAAGGAGACTACCTTCCTGAAAGTCGTAATATTCCCTGCCGTACTTCACCCGGTTGGAGCAGTAGTTCTTGAACATCACGGAGTAGAATCCCGCGCTGATGCTGGAACCAGCCAGTTGTTTTTCGTCGGTTACAGTAAAATCAATTACCGTAATCAGCGGGTGACGAGGCTTTTCCTGCTGAAAGAGGGCACTCAGATCCGAGATGTTTTTCAGAACAACCATGGCTTTACTTTATCTGGCTCATGATAATTTTGTCGAAGGCGCGATCTCCCAGAAAAACACGCATCCATACCATTGGTTTAGCCATTTCTCCCACGCGGTAGCGTGTTTTGGGCCGGGGCGCGGCAATTATCTTTCTGACAGCACCGGCTATCACATCCGGTTTGGAGTATTGCCCGCTGTCGTTCATCTTTTTCAGGGCTGCAGTAATTTTGTGCGCCATGGCAGCATAGACGCCTTTTCCTGAAAATTTCAGCATATTGTCGAGCATGACCGCACCCCATTCTGTTTGAATAATGCCGGGCTCCAGCACTACCACATGTATATTGAAAGGAGCCAGATCCAGACGAAGGCTGTCGCTCCAGCCCTCCAGTGCATGCTTTGACGCATGATACCAGGCCCCCATCGGCATATACATCTTGCCGCCCATAGACGAGGTGTTGATGATTGTTCCGGATTGTGCTTTACGCATGTAGGGTATTACCTTCTGGGTGAGCAGCGCCAGGCCAAAGATATTAACTTCAAACTGCCTTCTGGCTTCGTCCATCGGGACATCCTCTACAGCTCCGTACAGTCCGTACCCTGCATTGTTCCACAAAACATCAATTTTACCCTCTCTGGTGATAATAGTATCCACCACTTTCTGTACATCGGATTCACTGGTAATATCCATCTGCATTGGTATGATACCCATTTCCTGCAGGTCTTTCATCTGGTCCATCCTGCGGGCTGCGGCGTACACTGTATGTCCGTCTTTGCTCAGCACCTTGGCAGTTTCTTTACCCATACCGGAACTCGCGCCGGTTATCAGAATTATCTTCTTCATTTTGATGTATTTATTAAACGGTGAACAGACGCTTTTGCCAGACACTTACAGTACCCGACTGAAAGCCGCTGCAAAGGTGTGCCGTATCCACCGTTTAATAGATACACAAATTACCGAAGTATGGATACTTTTCGGTTTTCCCGGAGAAATTACATTTTGACCACCCTGACCACAAGCGCCTGTCCCCCCTGCACCCTCAACCGGAGCAGGTAAACTCCAGGCATCTCCGGGGCAAAGGAAATCCGAAGCAATCCACCACTGAATTCAGCCCCGCCCGTACGAAGCTGCCTGCCCTGCGCATCCGTGATTTCATATTGCACGGCTCCGCTCAGCCCCGACTCCACTGTCAGCCAGTCATACACCGGATTGGGGTATGAGCGAACCGACCAGCCAGCTTCGGTGGCAGACGAGATATTATCAGTTTCTCCGTCACAGTCGTTATCCAGACCGTCGCCAGCCAGCTCTGCCTGTGCCGGATTCACCGCAGCGTTATTGTCATCACAGTCCAGGTTGTTGACTGTAAACGCAGGCGGCACATCGGTCAGACAGGTCTCGAGACCCTGAGCGGGATCCCCGTATCCGTCGCCGTCGGCATCCGCATAATAGGTGTAAAGCAGAAGACCGTCGTCGGGCACGCCGTCACAATCGTTGTCGAGGTCATCACATACCTCGGGTGCACCGGGATAAACCAGCGGGTTTGCATCGTTACAGTCGCCCGATATACCGACGTAACCGGCCGGAATGGTATCTATTGGCACACAAAGCAGGAGGGAACTGTCCGTATTGCCAAAGCCGTCGCCATCCGTATCCCGGAAATAGTGGGTCAGGGCGACACCGTCGTCGGTCAGACCGTTACAGTCATTGTCAATACCATCGCACCGCTCAACGGCACCGGGGAAAATCGCCGGATCGTTATCCGAACAATCGGTGCCGGCAACAACATAGCCCGCAGGGATTGTATCCGCACACGTGCTCACGCTCGCGGCGGCATTCCCGAAACCGTCGCCATCCGCATCAGAGTAATATGTGTAGTAGATGATGCCATCGTCAATCTGTCCGTTACAGTCATTGTCAAGACCATCACACCGCTCAACGGCACCGGGGAAAATCGCCGGGTCGTTATCCGAACAATCGGTACCGGCAACAACATAGCCCGCAGGGATTGTATCCGCACACGTGCTCACGCTCGCGGCGGCATTCCCGAAACCGTCGCCGTCAGCATCAGTGTAATATGTGTAGTAGATGATGCCATCGTCAATCTGTCCGTTACAGTCGTTGTCAAGACCATCGCACAACTCCGCAGCGCCCGGATATACAGCAGGATTACTGTCCGAACAATCGGTACCGGTAACGACATAGCCCGCGGGAATCGTATCCGCACACGTGCTCACGCTCAAATCGGCATTCCCGAAACCGTCGCCGTC
>CAIYFY010000327.1 GCA_903925535.1 uncultured Bacteroidota bacterium
ATTTTCTGATAGAAGACTGCATCGAAAATCCCCTCTTTTGAGTAGACCACCGCACAGCCACTGCAAGGCGCATCACTTGAGGCAATCGTGGGAATGATAATCACCGGTATCCCCGCCCGATCTGCGACAATTTTCGCCGTATCAATAGTCTTGCCTCCACCCATCCCGACAAGAACATCCACCTTTTTTTCATGAATGATTCCCGCCAGTCTGAAGAGCTCTTGTTCACAACACTCGCCTGAGAATCGTTCGACAGGCAGAGAGTGAGCATGAAGGTCCAGACCGCTTTCCGGAAGAATTGTCCTGTGCGCCGTAGGCGACGCAAGGATAAGCCCTTGATGGCCAAACAGAGAGATCAGGGACGGCAACTCGCCGAGAGCACCGACGCCCTGAATATACTTTCCTGGAAATAAAACTTTCTTCAGCATCTGATTTCTCCTACAGGGGACGTTGTTGAATAGCGATAATAGGTAAAATGTGATTCTTTCGGACATCCTATAGTAAGTTAAGAACTCTCTCCCCGACCTTTTTTATGGTCGGATGCAACGTTAGCAGATAGAGAACATACCTTGGGCAAGCCGTTCGCTGAAGCGGCTGATGTCGGCAAGTTCAGCATCAACGATGCTGGCGACTGATTCCTGGACATCCCTGATTGATACTCCTGAGTTGGGGATGATTCTTGCTGATGCTGTAAGTGGCTGGTCGATTGGTTTGCCGATTTGACTGCAGAGAAAAAGTGACACCTCCTGTATACCTTCGACCTCCCGGTAGATGCGTTCGGCGGTCTCGCGTGCCAGTACATTATAGATTTTACCAACATGGTTGACCGGATTTTTACCTGCGGCAGCTTCAAGACTCAACGATCTTCCGAATGAAATAAGTCCGTTAACCCTGTTACCCCTTCCTACCTCACCACCATCAGCTCCATCTGCCGAAGTACCGAGCACCGTCAGGTATATACCGCTCTCGCCGCGTGAAGGATCGTCAAGTGTATTGATCGCTATTGCAACCCTATCGAATGACTGACCTTTTGCCGCGATAAATGCCTGCAAAGCTTCACGGATCGCCTCCTTGCGCTCAAAATAGATGGTTGTATCGGGGATATAACGATCCACAAATGCGATGGCAATGGTCAGAGTCAGGGTATTGCCGTCTCGGTATGCCATAACCTTCACATCTTCGCCTGTTTCAGGAAATGCCAGTTTAAAACTGGTGGAGTTCAGATAGTGTTCGGTTTCAAGCACAAGGTATTCCACGCTGCTGAGTGGTGCATACCCGACCCCTACAGATGTATCGTTTGCTCCGATAACTGTGCGGGAAAAAAGATCAGTAAGTTCAACAGAACCTGGTTTGATCTCATTCTGAAAGATCACATGGATGTCTGGGTCGACAAAACGCAGATTTTTTCTGAGCCACTCCGTTGCCGCTGCTTCAGCAATTTCGGCGACAGGGATACGGATTCCATGGTACTCATACGTGGCCCTGTCACCAAAAATGAATTTCATAGGTTCAACGATTCTCCCGCCTCCAGGTTTTACAGCACTGATACCGGCAATCAGCAGACCTTTGTCGATATTGTGATGCAGAATATGTCCCGTAAGAGTCAGATACTCCCTGCACAGGTTTAAACAGACCGCCTCCATGACGGAGTCGCAGATGGTATCAGGATGACCCTTCCCCTTGCGCTCGACCAACTCGACCCTCTGCATGCCGGCGGGAGTGGTTCCTGCATGTTCAATAACAATGTTTCTTTTACCGTTCAAACTCATCATGCACTGTTTTGGTTTACCGCCATTTCCTGTAAAATATGGATTCCTTGTAAATTTTTTTTGTGGTGCCCGTTATTGACGCATTTTTTGTATAAGCATAAATTATGGAAA
>CAIYFY010000328.1 GCA_903925535.1 uncultured Bacteroidota bacterium
CGTCAGTGCTGTACTTGCCAGCGATGAAATCATGCTTACCCTTAAGCCCGGTGAACACGGATCCACTTTCGGAGGCAATCCGCTCGCCTGTGCCGTCGCGACCGAGGCCCTGATGATTGTGGAAGATGAAGGGCTCGCCCGGAACGCAGACATGCTCGGCAAGTATTTCCGGAACAGAATGCGAGGTCTGCAGGAGAAAAGGCCTGACCTGATCTCTGTTGTCAGAGGAAAGGGGCTCCTGAATGCAGTGGTCATCAATGACTCTGAACACGGTAAAACAGCCTGGAATATCTGCCTCGAACTGGCAGCCAACGGCCTTCTTGCCAAGCCCACACATGGCAATATCATCCGATTTGCACCGCCGCTTGTCATCAATGAAGCACAGATGGACGAGTGCTGCTCCATCATCGAACAAGTTTGCATGAAGTTTGAAATCAACTGATTGTGATATCAGCAACCGGGCGCCAGGTCGCGCTGATCGCGCCCGGTTACATTTTTGTAAATTTTTTTTTGACAAAACTTGTCTGACTCGTTTCAACGCTATTATCTTTGCGACCACAAAACGCGGAAGTAGCTCAGTTGGTAGAGCGCAACCTTGCCAAGGTTGAAGTCGCGAGTTCGAGTCTCGTTTTCCGCTCTCTTTCAAACCCGGTTCTTCTCTGAAGACCGGGTTTTTTCTTTCCCCGGTCAATATTCGTATTCTTCACTGACATTTTGTCACTTCCCGATTTTTACGTACCTTTGCAGCCGTTTCTGCATTAACCATCTCACCTTTGTAACAATTCATGTACGATTCAAATCCAACACTGGACGGCATAAAAACTATTGACGAGTCCAGACAGGGAAGCGTCTTTTACAGGGAGCACCAGCAGCATGGCAAAACGCCGGGTCTGAAGCATTTCTATATCGAGAGTTACGGATGTCAGATGAATTTCAGTGACTCCGAGATTGTTGCCAGTATTCTTGGTGAAGTTGGTTTCGCGCCTACCCGCAACATGGAGGAGAGCGATTTGATTCTCATTAATACTTGTTCAATCCGGGAAAAGGCAGAGGAAACTGTACGCAAGCGCCTGAAAACTTTTGAACAGGTTAAATCCGTGAACCCCGGCCTGAAGGTGGGTGTGCTCGGGTGTATGGCCGAGCGACTGAAGAAGCAATGGCTGGAGGATGAAAAACTGGTTGACCTGGTGGTGGGCCCCGATGCCTACCGCGATCTGCCCAACCTGATCGGAGCAGCTGAAGAGGGCAACCGCATGGTGAACGTGCTGCTCAGCCGGGAGGAAACCTACGCCGACATTAATCCGGTAAGACTTGAAACTAACGGCGTAACAGCATTCATCTCCATCATGCGCGGCTGCGATAACATGTGCTCGTTCTGCGTGGTACCGTTTACCCGCGGACGCGAGCGCTCGCGGGATCCGTTCAGTGTTGTCGCCGAAGCCCGCGATTTGTTCAGCAGGGGCTACCGGGAGGTCACGCTGCTCGGCCAGAATGTTGACTCGTACAAATGGGACAACCCAGAAACCGGCGAACATACTGATTTTGCCGACCTGCTCGAGATGACCGCGCTGGTTCACCCCGATCTCCGTGTGCGCTTCAGTACCAGCCACCCAAAAGACATGACCGACAAGGTGCTGCACACAATGGCACGCTACGAAAATATTTGCGAGTACATTCACCTGCCCGTCCAGTCGGGAAACTCCAGGATTCTGGATTTGATGAACCGGACCTACGACCGCGAGTGGTATATGGAGCGTATTGACAGTATCCGCAGAATTCTGCCGGAAGCGGCAGTTTCGAGCGATATTATCACAGGCTTCTGTTCCGAAACGGAAGAGGAGCATCAGGATACGCTCTCCATCATGGAATACGCCAACTTTTCCATGTCCTACATGTTTGCCTACTCTGAACGACCGGGTACACTTGCTGCACGAAAATATGCCGATGACATACCCGAGGATGTCAAAAAACGCAGGCTGAATGAGGTTATCAGACTTCAAACTGCGATGGCACACAGAAATAACCAGCAGGATATCGGCAAAACGTTCAGGGTGCTCGTCGAACGCGACTCGAGCCGGTCCAGTGCCGATCACTGTGGCCGGAACTCCCAGAATAAAATGTGTGTATTCCCCAAAAAGGACGGGATAAATCCGGGTGACTATGTTATGGTCAGGATTCACGACGCCACCAGTGCTACCCTGCTGGGTGAAATCGTCTGATATAGTTCCTTCATAAAACATCAAAAGTCCGTACCCAACTGTGGCAAGTAACCTGCAATCTATTAAAGCCCGTTTCGGAATCATTGGAGCATCCAGATTACTCGATTCAGCCATCGAAACCGCTGTCAGGGTGGCACCTACCGATCTCACTGTCTGTATTTTTGGTGAAAGCGGCGTGGGGAAGGAGGCATTTTCCAAGATTATCCACGGTCTGTCAACCAGAAAACACAGTGATTTCATAGCGGTAAACTGCGGTGCAATACCCGAAGGAACTATCAACTCCGAACTATTCGGTCACGAAAAGGGCTCCTTTACCGGTGCCTCTGCCGATCGAAAAGGCTATTTTGAAACGGTAAACGGCGGCACAATCTTTCTGGATGAAATAGCTGAAATGCCGCTCGATACGCAGGCATTACTTCTCCGGGTGCTCGAATCCGGCGAGTTCATTCGGGTGGGAGCCAGCAAGGTTCAGAAAAC
>CAIYFY010000329.1 GCA_903925535.1 uncultured Bacteroidota bacterium
AACGGCGACCCGTCGGCAATAATGGAATCGCGAACGTATCGAAGCGTACCGGAGGTCGGATGATCGAACACCAGTCGAATATCGCCAAGCTTTGATTTTGAATTTATCTCCGACCACTTTGTCGCCTTGCCGGTGAGGATATTCCTGATCTGTTCTGCCGTGAATACGGAGTCTGTATTCGCCGGATTGGTAACAAAGGCAATAGCATCGTAAGCGATGGGAGTCTGCGGGGGTTTGAATCCGCGCGACTCAAAATACGCCATCTCCTCGCGGGTAAGCTGGCGCCCAACCACCACTACCTGAACAGAATCATCCATTAATCCTTTCATGGCCTCGCCCTCTGAAACGTATCTGGCATCAATCTTGGCCGTCCGGTAAATAGAGTCAAAAACATCTATACTCGAGGAGATAACAGGCTGGTAACCTTCATCCACCATGATCCGGATGCTTCCGGTTGTGATCGTGTCCAGCACCTTGCCGTCCTTGCTCTTTTCCTGACATGAAACAAAGCCGGCGGCGAGGGCAGCAAAAATCAAATACCTGAGATTCATAGCGTTCATTTTGAGATTTCAATCATGGTGCCTGCCGTAGTCTGCCCATACACGCCATCCGCGGAAAACTCCGTAAATGAGTACCATAGCCGTGAACACATTCCTGAAGTCGCGTGGAACGCCGGGCAGAAAGGAGGCATCGAGAAGCAGCCATATCCCGAGTATAATGTAAAAAACAGTCATGGCAAGCCCGATGTAGAACATCGGACTGCGAAAACTTCGGCGGTTTCTTATTCTTTCGTCAGACGACATGGCAACCTTTTTTGCAGTGTTATACGGTAACCGGGGATTCTGTACAGCAAGATGCAAATTTCTGTACAAATGACCGGAACGACTGCAATATATGACATAAAAAACAGCGCACCTTCAAAAAAGGGCAGAATTCATCAGAATTCGGCGTAGTACATCTTCAGCATCGGATCGGTTTCGCTGTCCATAATTTCCTTGACAATCATCCGGAATTGTGCCTCCCGGACCCTGTCTCCCTCGGACTCGTACTTTTTGCGGATATCTGAAATGGATTTGGCACAGGCAAACCTGCGCCATACGCTCTGGTTCATGTCTTTGGCAGCATCGCTCAGTCTGGCAGCTCCGGCATCAATAATATCAGGATTGTTGATGGACAGCAGCAGTTTTTTATAGTTGTCGAAGAAGGAAAAAGCATCATATCCGTCGGGCTTGCTGAACTTGCTCTCAAAAAAACGCAGGTTGGCAGTATCAGGCACGAGGCAGTACAGATCAGACAGTATGGCAACAAAATCGTCGGTTCCTGTCTGCTCCAGTATTTTGCCAGCCAGTGCGGCAGCGGCCGGATCCAGCGCGGCAAGTCCGTTCAGTGAGGCTCCTATTACATTGTTGGGGAGGTCCGGAGAGAGCCCTTTTTCGAATACAGGGCGGTACACAGGCTGTTTCAATCCGGCCAGAAAATCAATACAGGCAGCACGGATATCCGGATCTGTATCTGATTCGGCCATTCTGATGATATCGGCCAGCAAAGCCGGATCGGCGGGATTGAGTGCCCCGATCGCCATGCGACGAACTACTTTGGACGGATCGCTCAGCGCCTCCTTGCTCACTGTCTCCGACAACTCCGATTCTGATATCTGCAGTCCGACCAGCGCCTCTACCCTGTCTCTGAGCAGCGGAGCATGACGATACATGAATGCCAATTCTTCCGGGGTGTGATTGTCGGTCTTTTCACAAAGAAGCCCCTTGTCTGCATCCACGTTTATCAGCGCAGGCTTGCCGGGCAGATCAAAATAGAAGGTCTGGTCTCTTTTCGTAACGCGGATATTATGGCGGACTGCCTGTCCATTGGAATCATAAATATCCACAGCGAGGGGTAAATTGAATACCCTGGTCACATCGTCACCTTCCTGCGACTGTCGGATGGTAACCGACGCTTTCTTCACATTCTCTTCCCAGCCATAGGTGATATCGAGTACCGGATGACCAGCTCCGATGAACCACTGGTCAAAAAACCAGTGAAGATCCTGTCCGGTTACTTCTTCAAATGCCATCCGGAGTTCATCCACTTCCACAGCGGTGTACTCATTGTCTCTCAGATAGCGATTCAGCGATTCAAAAAACGCCTCGTCGCCCAGCTGGAGCCGGAGCATGTGGAGTACACACCCGCCCTTGTTGTAGGAATGGGCATCAAACATGTCCTCACGGCTTCCATATCCATAGTGGATGAGCGGGTGTCCCCCTTCGTAGGCCGATTCGATATATCCCTGCTGCTCATTCATCAGGTGGTTATCGGCGGCCTCCCTGCCATGCTTGTGCTCGAACCACAGGTACTCCGAGTAGTTGGCAAAGCCCTCATTCAGGGTAAGATTGGCCCAGCTCTCGGTAGTCACCAGATCGCCAAACCAGTGGTGAAACATCTCGTGCGCTACCACCTTCTCGTTTGTTTCGCTGTCAAAACGGAGCTCTCTGGCCGACTTTTGCATGAATTCGCCAAAAATAACGGCTGTGGTATTTTCCATTGCACCGCTCACATAATCGCGCACTACGACTTGTGCGTACTTCTGCCAGGGATAGGTATAATTCAGTTTTCCGGAGAAGAACTCCAGCATTTCCACCGTGTGCGGATAAATTTCGCGGGCCTGCGGCTCAAACTTCGGCTCAACATAGTAGTCAACATCAATTCCCCGCCATTTGTCTTTCACTACGGCGAACTCTCCGATTGGCATCATAAACAGATATGGCGCGTGGGGTTTATCCATTTTCCAGTAATCGGTACGGGTACCGTCGCTGTTCCTGACCGAGGAAATCAGCAGGCCGTTCGACAGCGTTTTGTATTTGTCCTCCACCGTAATGTACATCTCCTGTGTGCATCGCTCATTGGGTTTGTCAACAGTAGGCATCCAGAATGAATTGCTCTCTGTCTCTCCCTGCGTCCATATCTGCCGGGGCTTTTCAGGGTCAGTTCCGTCGGCATTGATGAAGTAAAGTCCTTTATCGCTGGTGATGGCATCCGATCCGCCGAAATCATCGCGCTCCTCCGGTTTGGCGAGGTAGGTTATCTCGATGGAAAAAGTGTCACGGCGGGAAAATGTTCTTCCCAGATACACCGTCAGCTTTTCATTGTCGTAATCGTATTTCAGACTGCCTGCCTGTCCGGCAAAAGCCACCCTGTCAATATCGAAATTTTTGGCATCGAGTGAAACCCGGTCGGTGCTGTAGAACCAGGGCTTCATCACCAGTGTGGCACGGCCATTCGCCCTTCTTTTGGCCCAGTCAAATGAAATTTCCACTTTTTCGTGAATCAGGTCCACTTCGAAGGTATGCGCCGGGTTATATGGAGCGAGCGAATCCGGGTTAAGCGGGGCAGACTCTTCAAAATCATAGACAATATCTTCATCGCCCATATCCGGTTTGCCGATGGTGTCATAAACGCCCGGTTCGGTTACCCGGTCGGGTTTTCCAAGTCCGTTTCGGCCGGCTTTTGGCGTACACGCAGCGAAAAATAATAAAGAAAATGCGAGACCTGTTGTCAGTCTTTGTAACGAAAGTGTGAATTTCATGGTAAAATGGACGTGGAAATGGTGTTGAACAGTGTGGTATCAGAGATATTTTCACAAATAACGCTGATTTTCACGGAAAGTTATTGGTACTTCCCGACTTTTGCAGGAATATGGCAGAGCAAAATTTTGTTGACTACGTAAAAATCATGTTCCGCTCGGGAAAGGGCGGAGGCGGAAGTGTGCACTTTTTCAGGGGACCAGCGATACCCAAGGGTGGTCCGGATGGTGGCGACGGCGGTCGCGGCGGACATATTATCCTGCAGGCCGATCCGAATGAATGGACCCTTCTATCCCTGAAATTCACCAAGCACATCTATGCTGAAGATGGCCAGGGCGGGCGCGGCGGACTCAAGACCGGCGCCGACGGAAAAGATATTATTGTAAAGGTACCCCTCGGCACTGTAGCCCGCGATGCGGAAACAGGAGAGGTTCTGCTCGAAATCACCGAACCCGACGACAGAAAAGTACTGCTGTCGGGCGGACGAGGTGGCAAGGGCAACAATTTTTTCAAAACAGCCACGCACCAGTCGCCCAAATATGCACAGCCCGGCGAACCGGGCGTGGAGATGTGGATTGTTCTCGAGTTGAAGGTACTGGCCGATGTTGGCCTGGTGGGCTTCCCCAACGCGGGGAAAAGCACACTGCTGAGTGCCGTCACCGCCGCGAAACCCAAAATCGGCGACTACCCTTTTACCACACTCACACCCCAGCTGGGTATTGTGAAAGTACGGGAGGGCCAGACGTTCATCATGGCTGATATACCCGGCATTATCGAGGGAGCACACGAAGGGCGCGGACTGGGGCACCGGTTTTTGAGGCATATCGAGCGAAACAGTGTACTCCTGTTCATGATACCGGCCGATACCGACCGGAAAATCAGCGATGAATATCAGATCCTGATCAATGAACTGGAAGCATACAACGAAGACCTGCTCGACAAGCCACGACTGCTGGCCATCAGCAAAAGCGACCTGATTGATGCCGATCTTGAAAAAATGCTGAAACCAACGCTTCCCAAGGGCGTACCGGTTATTTACATCTCTTCCATGACCAATAAAAATCTTCAGAAACTGAAAGATGCTCTCTGGAAGATGCTCATTGAAGAGCCGGAGTAACCGGGGTTACACTTTGAAATCTTGGAGGATACTCCTGATGTCGTGTTGAAATACCTCCTCGTCGTTGTCGCAGAACACCACCTGAACGGGCAAGACGAACACGGGAATTCCGTTCGAAAAGAAAAAATCGGAGAATGCCTCCAGGCGGGTCGCATCCTTCTCTGTCGTAACAACAATCTTGTTGCGACTATCCATACGCTGATACCTTTTCAGGATATCGTTCATGTCGTCCTCTTTGAAAAAGTGGTGGTCGGCATATTCAGCGGTGTGGACCGAACGGCATACGCCGCCCATGTACTGAAGCATGTAGTCGGTGTTGGCAATAGCACTGAGCAGCAGCACGTCTGTGTCCAGATCAAGGGGGCGGCGGATATCGGGCCGCAGCATATCATAGGGCTGTCCGTAGCTGTACCGCGAGAAATATACCCGCTGTCTGGGATAGGGATCAATCTCGCGGATAATTTTCCTGCGCTGATCGGGAGACAAATCCGGGGGACACTTGGTCACGACAATGATATCGGCTCTGCGATATCCGCTTCTCCACTCGCGCAGGCGCCCGGAAGGCATCAGCCAGTCGCGGGTGAAAAGGCGGCTGTACTCGGTGAGCATGATGTGCATCAGGGGCGTTACTGCCAGATGCTGGAAGGCGTCGTCGAGCAACACACAATGCGTGTCCGGATTCCTTTTAATCACCTCCGGCACGCCGAGGGCCCTGCTCTCGCTTACATTCACAGAAATCCCGGGAAACTTTCTCTTGAACTGAAGCGGTTCATCGCCCACCTCCGCGGCACTGTCTATCGTGGTAACAGCCCGAAATCCGACCGTATTCCGCCCGTACCCCCTGCTCAGTACAGCCACGTTGATGTACTGGTCGAGCCAGCGAACCAGATATTCTATGTGTGGAGACTTGCCTGTCCCCCCTACCGCCAGATTACCCACAGAAACGACCGGCACATCGAACCGGACACTCCGGAGAACTCCCGAGCGGTAAAGCAGATTCCTGAAGCCCACAACAAGGCCGTACACGAGAGACAACGGGAGCAAGAGCACCCGGATCACAATATCTTCTGGCATGGAAAACAATTTGAGGAAAGAAAGTCCCGGTCGAGCTATAAAGGTAAGGGTTTTCCCGAAAACAGAAAACCCCGGAAGGATGACCCTCCGGGATTTTTAAGTGGTACCTCCCAGAATCGAACTGGGGACACATGGATTTTCAGTCCATTGCTCTACCAGCTGAGCTAAGGCACCATGCTGTTTTGTAAAGCGGGGCAAAGATAACATCATTCTTTTC
>CAIYFY010000330.1 GCA_903925535.1 uncultured Bacteroidota bacterium
CCGAGCAGTTTCTTGACAATTTCCGAAATAGCGCGGCCGTCGGCCTTGCCGGCCAGCTGCTTGTTGGCTGCACCCATTACCTTGCCCATGTCTTTGGCCGACGTGGCGCCGGTTTCTTCCACTATTTTGCGGAGTATCGCTTCCAGTTCAGCGCCTTCCAGCATGGCTGGCAGGTACCTTTTGATAACGTCAATTTCTTCTTTTTCGCGTACAGCCAGATCTTCACGTCCGTTTTTGGTGTATATATCCAGCGATTCCTGGCGGGTTTTCACCAGCTTTTGGAGGAGCTGCACCTCTTTTGCCTCATCAATGGACTGCCCGGAACCGTCTGTTTTCAACAGCAGGATGGCGCTTTTGATGGCGCGGATACCGCGCAGTGCGACTTCGTCTTTTGCCTTCATGGCGGCAACGAGGTCCTTGGCAATTTTTTCTTCCAGTGTCATTTTTACATGGTTAATGGTGAACGACTGTGGCAGTTCATGCTGCCTGAAATATAAACCGCCCGAAAGGCGGGAGCACTCCGGGCGGCTTGGAGGACATCCGGGTTTCTCAGGCTGTCAGCAAAAGAGAAGCTCTTTTTTGCTGCCGGCAGAGGAACCCGGACATGCTCTTGTAATGATTCGGATGTCCCGAAAAACTGTAAGTCGGTTATTGTCCGCTGTCGTCGCCTTTAACAGGAGCCGGCTTGTGGACCGTATCTTCAACGATGACCGTGTCATTTTTTGTTTTGGAAGCCTTCTTGTCGGCATCATCGGCTCCGGTGGCAGCAGAAATAGCGCTTTCGACATTTTCAACCGCTGTTTCGAAGGCCTTCTCAGCCTCTTCAACCACGATTCCGGCGAGTTCCCTGGCTTTATCGAGGAGAGATTCACCCTTCTCGGCGGCTTCATCCATGATATCGGCGCCCTTGTCCTGTGCGGCCTCGACGGCTTCCTCCACTTTGTCGGCAGTCACACTGGCAACAGCTCTGGCGGTATCGAGGGCATCCATCAGTACGTCACCGATCACGGTAGAGGCTGCGTCGAAGAGAGAGTCTTCTTTGCGCGACTTGATTTCCGCGTCAATTTCAGCTTTGACAGCATCTTTTGCGGCGGCCACCTTCTGGCGTTCGTTTTCTTTCTCGGCTCTTTTGGCCTCCTTGTTTTTGGCGGCATTGGAGCGGCGCTCCAGTTCAGCCATGGTCCGCTTGATCTCTTCGACCTTGGCGCGCTTGGATTCGAGGCGCTCCTCGATCATTTTGATCTTGGCCAGGCGAATCTGTGCCTCGAGCTGTCCTTCAGTTTTGCTTACTTTCTTGTGCTGGAAGTCGAGCTCCTCGGCATCCCTGCGCACGCTGTCTTCCATGCGCTTGAGGGCATCCACCAGGCCTGCCAGACGGCGTTCAACGGCATTGCCTTCTTCAGCGGCGCCAGCGCCAAATTTGCGCTCCTTGGCCTTTTTGAAGGCGCCGTCAATGCGATCCCATATCTGATTGCGGTGTTCATTGCTCAGGCGGGCAGTGCGATAGCGCTGCTGAAGCTGCTTGAGTTCATCGAACACATTGCTCAGGCGTTGTCCGCCCGCAGTGATACGCTCTTCTATATCGTCGAGTGCCTTGTTGAAGTCATCCGCAACGGAAGAGGAGGCCGACATGAATTCTTCCTGCACTTTCGAACGAAGCTTTTTCAGATCCTCGAACAGGACATTGATATTATCGCGAAGGCTGTCGGCGTGTTCACGGAACAGATTGCGATCGCGCGACTGCGACTGCACCTTGTCCCAGAAAGCCTTGAGACCGTCGAATACTTTATTGTCGTAGGTAGAGAGCTGCTGAATTTTTTCCTTGAACTCTGCCAGTTCCTGCTGGTAAACCTGGTGCAACTTGGTAGAAAGCACAACGAAGTGCCATTCTGTTTGTGCACGCTGGATTACATCGGTACGATCCACCTTCAGATCATCGGGGAGCAGACCTTCTGTAACGCTGAGTTCGCGCTCAACAGTGGTGTATCCTTCCGGGAATTCCACCTCGCGGCCCTCGCGCCAGTCTTTCATCAACTTTCCTGAGAACTCCGCCGTGGCCAGTGCCTCGGGGAAGGTGTAGAGCATCACTTTGCTTGCTTCTGTCTGAAGTTCCAGTGCAATCAGTACTTTTTCGTCTGCACCATTGGTACCCCAGATGACAATCCTGTTCTTCATTTCAAACTGTTACTTGTTAAATCGTTATTCCAAAACACAAAGAAAATCAGATCGGCTTTTTGGTTCATTTCGGCCTTCTGACAATTTGACCCTGCAAAATTACGCAGGAGAAGTGGTCTTTTTCAATTTTAGTTTCAAAATGCCTTGTGAAATGAGATATTCTGCGATCTGGACGGCATTTGTAGCCGCTCCTTTGCGCAAATTATCGCTGACAACCCACATATTTAGGGTGTTTGGCTGACTTTCGTCGCGGCGCAGGCGCCCCACGAACACATCGTCCTTGTCGTGCGCCACCAGCGGCATTGGGTACAAGAGGGCCGACGGATCGTCCTGAAGCACGATGCCGGGAGCAGATGCGAGCAGTGTGCGCACCTCGCCGAGGTCAAAGTCGTGTTCGAATTCCACGTTTACCGATTCGGAGTGGCCGCCGATAACAGGGACGCGCACGGTGGTGGCCGTCACCCTGATGGTATCGTCGCCCATGATTTTTTTGGTCTCGTTGACCATCTTCATTTCTTCTTTTGTGTAGCCGTTATCGGTGAACACATCTATGTGCGGCAGCAGATTCAGGTCAATCTGGTACGGGTACGCGCGTTCGCCCGATTTCCCTTTCCGCTCGTTCATCAACTGGGTTACCGCCTTCACGCCGGTACCCGTCACACTCTGGTAGGTACTCACCACGATTCGTCTGATACGGTATTTGTCGTGCAGCGGTTTGAGGGCCACCACCATCTGTATCGTGGAGCAGTTCGGATTGGCGATGATCTTGTCTTTTTTAGTCAGCACGCCGGCGTTCACCTCAGGAACCACCAGTTTCTTGTCGGGATCCATGCGCCAGGCCGAGGAGTTGTCTATCACAACAGTGCCCTTTTCAGCGAAACGCGGTGCCCATTCTTTGGAGATACTGCCTCCGGCGGAGAAAATGGCCACATCGGGTTTTTTACCCACGGCGGCGTCCAGACTGATGATTTTGTACCTTTTACCGGCAAATTTGATGGTTTTACCCACCGAGCGCTCGCTGGCTACCGGAAAAAGCTTTGTGATGGGGAAATTGCGCTCCTCGAGCACCTGCAACATCTTGGTACCAACCAGTCCGGTTGCACCGACTACTGCTACTTTCATTGCTTGTTCGCCGCCTGAATACAGGCAAATTTATAGTTAAACCATTCTTTTATGCCAGCTCCGGCTCCATGGAAGCAGCCAGTTTTCCTGTAAATCGCGCTTGTTTTGTACCATGGTGTTGACCATCAGGGTATCTTCGCCTATCAGACAGCCTTTATACGCTTCGGAAAGTCCGGAGCGGTCGGCAGTATGCAGTACATGATTCTCATCCAGCCACGCAAAGCGCATCCTTTCGAAAAAATCGGCACCGACAGCGTTGCCCAGATCTTCCAGAAAGTGCACAGACTTGTCAATGGAGCAGCCGCTGGCACCCGCCCTTGTTTCGTCCACCATTAATATGATATAGCGACCCTCCAGCACTTCAGCTACTGCTTTCAGCTGCAGGTTGTGCGCCGTCCACTGGCGGCAAAAGGCTTCAAGGGCC
>CAIYFY010000331.1 GCA_903925535.1 uncultured Bacteroidota bacterium
CACCTGCAACAAATCAACCGTGGAAAGCAAGCTGCTATTCGGTTAAAGTATTATCAATACTTTTCGCTGCTCTTTACAGAATACTATTTACATCGGTTTTTCAGCAACAAGCACGATTTGAAGGATGAACTTAATGAGTTCATTGCTACCTCAAAAAAGCCCGAAATAAAAGCACTCACTCGGTTAACGGATGACGAACTTAACAAACTGGCTTACTGGAATGCAACAGGATCTGGCAAAACATACATTCTGCACATCAACATCTTGCAATATCAGTATTACGCTAAAGCTTCAGCAACACTGTTTAAAAATCTGATACTGCTAACACCGAGTGAAGATTTGAGTGAACAACATTTGGCTGAATTGGAAGCCAGCGGAATACCTGCCAATCTGTATTGGGAGGATAAAGAAAGTGCGAATGTAAAAGTGATTGACATACACAAAATACGTGAGTTCTCATCCGGGCAAGGAGTTACAGTTCCGTTGTGTGAGTTTGATCGCAACAATGCCATTTTTGTAGATGAAGGCCATAAAGGTAACAAGAGCGAAGACAGTGCCTGGCGAGATATTCGCAGTACATTGAGCAGTGAAGGTTTTGCCTTTGAATACAGTGCGACATTCGGGCAACTGAGTGACGAGGGTTTGTTAACTGAATATGCAAAAAGCATTGTGTTTGATTACAGCTACGGTCACTTTTATGAGGATGGATATGGCAAAAAATACTGGATACACAACCTGACCGAATCCACACTGCTTGATGACAATGAGGACAAAAAGCGACAATATCTTTTACAAAACCTGCTGCTTTTTGTTCAACAAAAAATTTATTATACCAGACACCATGATGAACTGCTGCCATTTGAAATTGAAAATCCATTGTTGATATTCGTTGGAAGTTCAGTAGAGCCAAAGGCCAAAGCCGGTTCTGAACAAGATAAAGAAAATCAAGCTGTTGTTTCAGATGTTAAACTGGTTCTGGATTTTCTGAAGGATTTTTTATCAAATCGGAAAAAGTATCTGGAGTGGATAAAAGTTCTGATTGAACATTCAGATGATGCCTTGTTCAAAGAAGACTACTATGCAAAGCTTGATTATCTGATAACAGAACTTGGCGAGCCTGGATCCATCTATGAGTTTTGTCTAAAGACAGTTTTCAATCATACCACAGGTGGCGAACTGGAATTACACACCTTGCCCAAGGCAGAGGGTGAAATCGCCTTAAAGATTAAAGGCTCAGATTACTACTTTGCTTTGATCTACATTGGCGAAACTTCACCATTTAAAGTGAAGACAGAAGCCGAGTACGGATTCATACGGGACACGCAATCTACCTCATTATTCAAAACACTCAGCGACAGAAACAGTAACCCAATTAACATACTCATTGGTGCGAAGAAATTTATTGAGGGCTGGAATAATTACCGCGTCTCTTCCATTGGGCTTATCAATTTTGGAAAATCAAAAGGTTCACAAATCATTCAGTTGTTTGGCAGGGGTGTCCGACTGAGAGGGAAAGAAGGCTCTTTGAAAAGAAGCGAGGGTTTACCCGAAGCACCCTCAAATATTAATATTGTAGAGTGCCTGAATGTTTTCGGTCTCAGAGCCGATTATATGAGGCAGTTCAAAGAAGACTTGGAACGTGAAGGGATTAAAACGCTAAAAGAGTCCGTCAAATTCGATATTAGATTGATGCACGACTTAAATAAGTTGCAGCTAATCACACTTGAAAATGATAGCTCAGCTTCAAGGTTTGAAGAAACAGACATTATCAAACCTGAAGCCGATCCATCAATAAAAGTGCGATTAGACATTTCAACAAAAAAGTTTGTTGCAATAGCTGGCAAGAATGATGTAAGTCAGGTGGTTAAGGTTAACAACTACAAACTGTCAAAAACACTTTTGGATGTCGTTGACTGGGATTGGGTTTACACCGAATTACTGTTGTTTAAAAGGCGTATGGCAAGCCCGAAAATGACGAATATCCTGATAGCTCGTTCTGGTTTAAGAGAGTTATTGGAAGAGGTCAACTACAAGGTAACGTCAGAGTCAGTATTAGAGATCAAAAACATTAATGATGTCGCAAGACTGAACAAACTTGTATTTCAAATTCTGAAACAATATATAGAGTTGTTTTACAAACGGAGGCTCAGAAACTACGACGGAAATAATCTGAGGACAAAAGTTCTTACTGAAGACAACTCCAATATCAAAAATACTCGGTGGCAATTTGAAGTTATCATATCAGATTCAGATGGAAATGAGCTTTCGGGTATTAGTCGCATTTTAAACAAGTTGGGTGAACTGAGTGACTCTACAACGAACTATCCAATAAAATTAAAAGGCAACACATTTGTTTTGGAAGAGTGGCTTGATGTACATATTTACCAACCCTTGTTAAAAGACGACAGTCACCAAACACTTTCAGCAGGCGGGACAAAAATTATAGAAACTATCAAACCACCCGGACTGAATAAAGGAGAATTTACGTTTGTTGCTGATCTAAGAAATTTTATTTCTTCACAAGGAAGCCGATTTCCTGACTATGATTTTTTCTTGCTGAGAAACATGAGCAGAGGACATGGTTTTGGTTTTTATTTCCTTTCTGGTGGTTTTTATCCTGACTTTATGCTTTGGATGAAGAGCAGGAAAACGAACAAACAATTTTTGAGCTTTATTGACCCACATGGACTTAGAAACGAGGAAAGAGGATGGAACAGTCAGAAGATTCAGTTGTCCAAAGAAATAAAGATTCTTGAAGAAAGATTAAATTCTCCCAACCTTGTGCTGAATTCATTTATACTACAACCATTTGGAGACAATACGGAAGGTTTCATAGATGCTGGTGTGAACAGGTGGGAAAGAGAAGATGATCCACTTAATCAAATGCATTTGGATGAATACGCTGCTTCCTTGAACGTTTACGCTATACCCCGAGATGGTAACAGATCGGGCCCTGATGGTTATATTGATAAAATTATCACTAAAATAATTAAGCCTGACGAGTAAGTTCAATCGTTCAGTGACATATTGGAGTAGCTATCATGTCAGGTACTACCTGTACATCCACGAAGTATCCCCGAAATCATAGTCGAGCAACACCTCGTCGAGCAGGGTGTCGGCCCCAGTCTGGTAGCCTTCTTTCAGGTCGTATCCCCACAACTTGCCCATCGCATTCCAGTAGGCGGCGGTCGTGGAGCCCCTCGTGCCCTGAATAACGACATAAAAGGGCTGGCGCAGCTCTTTTTCAATCATCTTGATCAGAACGTGCCCTTCCGTTCTGGTGAAATTCTTCAGCGTCTCTGTGAGATCCTCTTTCAGTTCCTGGTGCTCGTGTCGCATATAGCGGCGGCGCTGCCGGCGACTCATATTGCCTGCTTCCTCCTGTACCTGATCGTACAAATCCACCGCGCGTATGGCGTAAGGATACACCTTTCTCGCTGCCCGGGCGTAGCGCCAGTACTGCCGCTGCTCGTCCTGATCCCTGAACTTCCGGGGGGCGCTGATTTTCACCGGGCGCAGGGCCATGACGAAAGTAGAGTCGCCATTGTCAATCTCAAGTCGCGCCCATGCTCCTCCCTGAAACGCTGTTGAGTCGTATGCAGGCTTCAGCGCAGTCTGTGCAGACAGCCCGGAACAAAACAGGACAACCAAAACAGTATGAAGCAAACGGTTCATGATACCATGTTAGAACGAACAAAAGTATGGGCAAGTATAGGGCAGATGTCAACAAATACGGTTCCGGGAGGCATATTTTTTATCATCAGCACAATTCATACCCCGGAAGCGCGGTCAAAAGTATTTCATTCACCTACTTTTGCGGACAGTTATGGCAAAAAAACATTACATCCTGCCCAATGTACCCATTCACGGTATAGCAGACCGCGGCAAGGGCGTGGGCCGCAGTGAAGACGGGATAACCGTTTTCGTGGAAGGCGCCGTCCCCGGCGACGTAGCCGACGTATTCATCCAGAAAAAGAAAAAGGGTTTTGCCGAAGGTGTGGCCGACCGCATCGTGAAGCCATCGCCCGACCGGACGGAGCCATCCTGTGAGCATTTCAGTATCTGTGGCGGTTGCAAGTGGCAGAATCTGGACTATTCGGCCCAGTTGCGGCACAAGCAACAGGTGGTGGAAGATGCCTTGTTCAGAATAGGAAAGGTACAGATAGCGGAAATGCTGCCCATCCTCGGTGCACCTGAAATTTTCCACTACCGGAACAAACTCGAATTCGGCTTTTCCAACCGTCGCTGGCTGACAGCCGATGAAATCGGTAATCCGGACCTGGACGCAGGCCATGCACTTGGATTTCACCGGGCAGGTTTTTTCGACAAGATTATTGACATCAAACGCTGCTGGCTTCAGGCTGAGCCCTCCAATGCCATCAGGAATGCCTGCCGCGAGATTGCCATGGAGCAGGGGCTGGATTTTTACGACCTGCGCGGGCACACGGGTGCGCTGCGCAACCTCATGCTCCGGCTCACCACGACGGGCGAGGTGATGCTGCTGGTCAGCTTCGCCCATATTAAAAAAGAGGCGGTCAACCGGTATCTGGATGCTATTCTTGAGCGGTTTCCGGAGCTAACCACACTGGTGTACTGCATCAATACCAAATTCAATGATACGGTTTTTGACCTGGAGATGCACACTTACCACGGAAAGGGATATGTGGTGGAGCAGCTCGGCGACCTGCGCTGCAAAATAGGCCCGAAATCATTCTTCCAGACCAACTCCCGCCAGGGGAAGCGTCTGTATGACGTAACCGCGTCTTTTGCCGGACTTACCGGGAACGAGAATGTGTATGATTTATACACCGGAACGGGGAGTATAGCCCTGTATCTGGCGCACTTGTGCCGTCAGGTAGTCGGTATCGAGGAAATACCCGAGGCTATTGCCGATGCGGAGGAGAATATGCGCCTGAACAATATCAGCAATGCCGTCTTCTATGCCGGGGATGTAAAGAATGTGCTGAGCCCCGAGTTTGCGCAGAAACACGGTAAACCGGATGTAGTCATTACTGATCCCCCGCGTGCGGGCATGCACGAGAAGGCTGTGCGCTTCCTGCTCGATCTGGCGGCACCGCGCATTGTATATGTGAGCTGCAATCCTTCCACGCAGGCGCGCGACCTTCAGTTGCTGTCAGAAAAATACGACGTGCTGAAATCGCAGGCCGTGGATATGTTCCCGCACACACATCACATAGAAAATGTGGTTCTGCTGGAACTCCGGGAAAAGTAGCCGTTACTTCAGTCCGGGCACAGCAGCATTCAGGTAAGTTTCCAGGTGTTCCCGGATAATCAGGCGGTTGAGAATTTTCCGGTTTCTGTCGAGCGCAAACAGCATGGGTGTGCTCGGAATGGGAAACTTGCGGTTGATAGCCTGTCGCTGATCCTGAGGGACATAAACATTCACCCATTTGTTCGGGTGCGCCTGCAGGGTTGATTTCCACCCTTCTTCGAGGCGGTCGAGATTCATCGCATACACCTCCACGCCGAGCGGGTGTTGCCGGGCATATATTTCACTCAGCACGTGTTCATACTCCCTGCAGTGAGAGCAATTGGATTTCCAGAACATGATGACCGTGAGCTTGTTTTTGCTGCATATATCGGCGAGTGATACCGGATTGCCGTCGGGACCAGGATATTTCAGGTCTTCCACTACATTTCCCGGCGCACAATATTTCAGCGCCTCGATCATGTCTTTGGTATAACCCGGAAGCGGCGTATCGTCGTTACAATCGGGCGGGTACAGCGTAATCAGGTGGCTCATACCGGGCTCATCCATTTTGGCGAGCATTTTTTCCATCAGGAACCGGAACATGAACATATCCACCGGCTCATTACCATTTCTTTTGGCCATAAAGGCATCAATCGCCGGTATATAATCAGTTCCAAACAGATTGAAATACTTGTCGAGTTTGCTGTAAAACACCTCGTGATGCAGATTGCTGCCGTACTGGAAAATAATCTTGTCAAGGCCGTGCTCGCGCGCCCATACGCGGGCGTCTTGTCCGGCGGGCGCCTGCATCTGATAAAACAGATTGGCAGCGATTTCGCCACAGAACGAGCCTTTGTACTTCTTTGCTGTTTCGGTACAGCGCTTGTTCAGTTCATTTTCAGCGGCGAGAATCTGTTCGGGCGTTGCTTTGGAGGTAGAGTCCTGCAGCTTTTCAAGTTCCTTGCGAGCGGAGGCGATGTAGAAATAGCCTTCATTTTCGAAGGAGTTGGTGATGCGTGCCGGTCCGCCGTTCATTTGCCGGGCGTCGAGGTCGAACAGCAGCAGCGTATCGCCTTTACCTGATTGATGAACAATAAAATCGGCCGTTTCGTGATACTGTGCGGCCAGCCTTAGACGGGCCTGTGCTGTTACGGGCGGATTGACCTTGATATCGAACACCCCGTTCTGCATTTGAATAATGGCGAGTTTTTCCCATTTTGTGACATTCCAGTATTCGGCAATGGCGACATCCAGGTCACCGGGGCGCATGTTGGCGACCTTTCCGCGCAGGGTGACTTGTGCCTGAGCGAAGAGCGGGAGAAGAGCGAGCAGGAGGAGGAGTTTCTTTGTGTTCATATCTGCGTTCCGATTCTTTTTGAGAGTTCAGCGAATTCTTCCCATCCGAGTTGTTCGGGTCTCTTTTCGAAGTAGGGGTCCTGCATGAGCAATTCACCCTGAAAGAAAGGTTTGAGCGTATTTCTGAGCATCTTTCTGCGCTGATTGAAAGCAGTTTTAACCACTTGCCGGAACAATTGTTCGTCGCAACCGAGATCAAAATTATCCTTTCTGGTGAGGCGGATTACAGCAGAAAGCACTTTGGGGGGCGGATTGAAAGAACCTCTTTCTACGGTAAACAGGTACTCGGTGCGATAGAATGCCTGTGCCAGTACACTGGTGATTCCATAAACCTTTGATCCCGGCGGTGCCACAATCCGGTCGGCCACCTCCTTCTGGAACATACCCACCATTTCAGGAATCTGTGCGCGAAAATCGAGCAGTTTGAAAAGAATCTGCGTGGAAATATTGTAGGGAAAGTTGCCAATCAGACAGAACGGCTTGTCTCCGAAAACAGTATGAAAGTCCAGATCGAGAAAATCCCTGAAAATCAGGTTTTCGGCGGGCCACTCGGGGTAATTCTTCTGCAGATATTCCACCATGTCTCTGTCAGCCTCCACCGCAAAAGTCTGGTACTCTTTGTGTGCAAGCAGGAACTTGGTGAGCATCCCCATCCCGGGGCCCACTTCGAGTACCACACCGGTTTGGGAAGCGAGTTGCAGGCTGTCGGCGATACGCGCAGCGATGCTGTCATTTTTTAGGAAATGTTGTCCGTACGACTTTTTAGCCTGCATCAGCCATTTTTTGATAGTGAGTGGCAAAGGTAGCCATGATTGAACTATTCCGATGGCCTTTGCCTGCGCGGGAGTGTGAGCGAGAAACTGCTGCCCTTGCCCGGCTCGCTTTTTACATCCACCAGCCCCTTGTGCGCCACCATAATAGCCTTGACGTAGCTCAGACCGAGTCCGAAACCCTTCACATCGTGGATATTACCCGTATGAACGCGGTAGAATTTGTCGAAAATATGTTTCCGGGCCTCCTTGCTGATACCCATACCGTGATCGGTAACCGTAATTTCGATGCCGATGGGCACATTGCGGGTGCTGACCGTAATATCCGGCTTGTCAGGACTGTATTTATTGGCGTTATCGAGCAGGTTGTGGATGACGCTGGTAAGGTGCGTGGCATCAGCCTCAATGACAGGTTTGTCGGCCTGCAGTTCTGTACGGATAATACCCTCGCGTTTTTCCACCTGCAGACTGAAGTTGTCAACAGCCTGAAGTACCAGATCGTGCACATTGACCTCGGCAATTTTCAGTTCAAAATCCTTCTTGTCAATCAGTGCCATCTGCAGCACCCTTTCCACCTGACTGTTCATACGGCGGTTTTCCTGCCTGATAATATCAATGAACCGCCTGATTTTGTCGGGATTACCCATCACCACCGGACTTCCGATACTGTCGGCTGCCAGTGAAATCGTGGCAATCGGTGTTTTGAACTCGTGGGTCATGTTATTGATGAAATCATTTTTGATTTCGGAGAGTTGCTTCTGGCGGAAAATGACCTGAATCGTGTACCAGAAGCTGAACATGATAATACTGGTGAACACCACCGAAAGCAATAGCATACTGAGCGACGAGCCCAGTACCAGGCGCGTGCGGTTCGGGAAGTACAGCGAGAGGTAGCCCGGCGACTCGATATCCTGATTGAAAAGAGAAACTTTATAGGGAGAGTTGAACAGCGTGGGAGCGCCTCCGTGCGACACCTGCGGGCCGCTGTCTTCGACTACAAAATGGTCATTGACGATCACATAGCTGTTGCGCGCTTCGGAGTACACACCATACTGGTATTCAGCATTTATACCCTTGTTTTTAATTTCCTCACGGACGATTTTATTTAGGGCGTCGAGCGGGATACGCTCGGCGAGCGGTTTGGAGTCAATGAGCTCCATGACCTTCTTGTATTCCCACGGGTTCAGGCGGTTCTCGGCCGACCGGCTTTCATTCTGGTCGGGCAGGGCGTTTGCCATCTTCCGGGCGACAAAACCGTTCATGGCCTGATCGGGCAGCCTGACTACGTCTTTCATTTGAGAAATTTCGTAATTCTGCAGGCGGTTGGCTACACTGTTCAGCGCCTCAAAAACATCATTATCGAATTTTTTTTCGTTGAAATTGATGTTCCAGTTGATCCAGTATGCCTGAAGCCCGATAATGCCAATCAGGGCCAGACTCATCAGGCCGATAATGAGTTTAATGCGGGTTGCGTTCATGACTTTTCAGATATAACGTCGGGTTTACTGGCAGAAAACAGTTGCTGAAAAAGCCAGCCCAGCAACATAACGAGTCCGCAGCCCAGCGGATTGTACCAGAGGAACGCATCTTTGCTCACACCAAAGAAAAGGGCGACGATAACAATCTCTGTGATGACAGCTGCCAGCAGGACAGCCTTTCCTCCCACTTTTTTCAGGAAGAATGCGGTGAAGAAAATACCGAGAATTGTACCGTAAAAGAGTGAGCCAATCATATTCACTGCCTGTATCAGGTTTTCCGACAATGCAGCGAACATAGCGAACATGACAATAAATACGCCCCAGAAACCCACCGTCCAGCGGGAAACCTTCAGATAATGGTCATCTGACCGGCCGGGGGCCAGCAAACGCCGGTAGATATCGGATACGGCTGTAGCCGACAGTGCGCTCAATTCGGAGGCTGTGGTACTCCACGCAGCACAGAATATCATAGCCAGCATCAGGCCAATGAGCCCGCGGGGTATGTGTCCCAGCACAAAGTTGATAAAAACAAAGTCCTTGTCTTCCGACTTGGCACCATTGTTGGCTGCCTTGATGATTGTTTCAGCCTCGGAGCGGAGTGCCACGCGTTTTTTCTCCAGTTCGCGAATATCATTTTCTGCCGCCGCAATTGCCGCCGCATCAGAGCCTGCCTCCGCTGCCGAGAATACATCCATGACGGCTTTTTTGCTGACGAACAAGGCGGAGTCCTGCGATACAAGCTGTCTGTATGCAGTTTCCGAGGGAGTGCCTTTCACCAGTGCCACATTGGCATTGTTGAAATGCAGCGGAGGCTGATTAAACTGGAAGAACACCCACACCATAACCCCCACGGCCAGCACCAGGAATTGCATCGGAATCTTGATGAACCCGTTGAAGATCAGTCCGACGCGACTTTCCCGGAGCGATTTTCCGGAAAGATAGCGCCCAACCTGACTCTGATCGGCGCCGAAATAAGATAAAAACAGAAAAGTAGAGCCCAGCAGACCCGACCAGATATTGTACCTGTCCTGCCAGTGGAAAGACCAGTCAACCACCTGCGTCTTCCCGGTTGCGCCGGCGATTTCCCATGCTTCCGAAACACCAATACCTGCAGGCAAGCTGTACACTATCAGGATAAACGCCAGAATCAGTCCGCCCAGCATGACACTCATCTGGAGTTCCTGGGTACGGCTTACAGCTGCGCTTCCGCCAGAAACCGTATAAAACACCACAAATATGGTCATGAATATATTTGTGACTATCAGATTCCACCCAAAAACGGCGCAGAGGATAATACTCGGCGCCAGAATACTGATAGAGGCGGCCATACCGCGCTGGATCAGAAACAGAACAGCTGTTAGCGTACGGATTCGGATATCGAAGCGCTGTTCGAGGTACTCATAAGCCGTGGTGACCCGCAGTTTGTAATAGACCGGCAGCACGAAATAAGCCAGGAAGAGCATGGCGATGGGCATACCGAAGTAAAACTGCACAAACTGCATACCATCGGAGAAGGCCTGACCGGGTGTACTGAGGAATGTAATGGCACTGGCCTGCGTGGCCATGATACTCAGACCGATTGTCCACCACGGCAAATCGCGCTTGCCGGCGAGGAAATCTTCACTGTCGCCCACAGAATTCCGGCTTTTCCGGATGCCATACAAAACGATAAGGCCCAGCGTGCCAATGAGAACAACCCAGTCGAGCAGGTGCATTTTTAGACAAGTTTCGACCGATACAAAAGAATCCAGCGAGGTGTCGCGTGCAGTTGCATCAGTACAATGAGGTATAAACAAGTGCGCCGATCACGATGAGGAAGAACAGCCATGCCCAGATACTCAGACTGTTTTCACGCCACACATTGAAGAGCTTTTCCATCATATTGCGCCAGTCGAGCTCGCGCCCCTTGTAGCGGGTGGCCGGTTCGTGGGCGAGTACGAAGAAGCGTGGCAAGCCCTTCCGGGCCTGATCGCCGTGTTTGGACATCACCATAAAGTCGTTATTAAGGAACCGAACGTCAAAAAGTTCACTTCTGACTCCCATTTCGACCACCAGACTGTTGTATTCGCCCAGTTGTTTCCAGGCGCCCTTGGTCAGGTTACCGTCCACAGAAAGAATATACTCCCCTCCGGGATTGAAAATATGCAGGATGGATTCATGGAAGCCTTCATCCTGACGAACTTCCTTCCAGCGTTTGCCAAGCCAGAAATTCCCCTCCCGCAGGTCTTCTCCGTACGGTATGATTTTGGGCAGGATATAATCCAGATGCTCATTGATATCGCCCAGATCCTGAGGCAGATCGGGGCTTAATCCCTTTGATATTTCCGAGAATACCGACATATCTGAAAGATGCTGTTGCGGTTTGAAGGGCGAAAATTAGGCTGTTATTTCGATATCTTTATTTTTGCGGGCATGAAACGAATACAAACTTCTTCCTGTGGCACCCTGGCCCTGCATTTTTACGGCATTCAGCCGGAGGCTGGCACTACTCCACTGGTGCTGATTCACGGCTTCTGCGAGGATTCGTCAGTCTGGAAAGGCATCCTGCCCGGGCTGAGCGACCTGTCCATCATAGCCCTCGACCTGCCTGGATTCGGGGAGTCGGATCTACCCTCTTCGGCTACCATTGCCTGTTATGCGGAGGCCGTTGTACAGGCGCTTGATGCACTTGGTATCAACCGCTTTTATCTGCTGGGGCACTCGCTGGGTGGTTATGTAGCGCTGGAAATAATGGCTGGCCACGGAAGCCGTCTGGCTGGTTCCGGGCTGATACATTCACATCCGCTGGCCGACAGTGCGGAGCGCCTGGAAGCCAGGCGCCGGGGCATAGAACTGCTTCAGTCGGGCAGGAAAGACCTGTACGTTTCGCAATTGTTCCCCGGGTTGTTTGCGCCCGCGTATGCGCAGGCGCACCCGGAAACAGTACAGACACTTATTGAAAACGGCAAGCGGCAGTCCACAGAGGGCATTATAGCAGCCATTGAAGCCATGATGGGCCGCAAAGACCACCGGGAGACACTGAGAACAGCTACCTGTCCGGTCCTGTTCATTGCCGGTACCGAAGACGCGCTCATCCCCGCCGAAGTTACCTGGAGCTCGGCATTACTCCCGGACATGGCCCGGGTGAAGATGCTGCCGGGCGTTGGACACATGGGCATGTACGAGGCTCCGGAGGCGGTGATTGCAGCGATCAGGGCATTCATGACGGACTAGGTGTGTATGAATACATTTGCCGGGCAGGGTAGCTGTTTTCGCGCAGATATTACGCAGATGGCTGCGCAGATGTTACACAGAATAATAGATAAATCTCTGTGGAGGTATTGACAGACCGGGGAGGCCTTATTTCACGTGCACATAGCCCCGGGGTCCGGTTTAGTCCTTCACTTGCAAACGATTCTGCGTAACATCTGTGCGACATCCTGTTGCCAGGCCCGAAACCGATGGTGAACTACCCGATAATTGGCGAGGCTGATGATCAGGATAACCCGCAGTTTACCAGTCCGATCACACACTGGTCAGTCCTGGTCACAATCCGGCAGGAACTTGTCCAGACGACCTGCCTGCAAATAGAACGCACCCGGGCATGCGAGATACAATATCCAGAAACCGGCGATGAGCAGCGAAAAAAGCAGCACAAGTCCGGGCGGCACAAGAACCAGCCACCCGGGTTCGGGAAGAAGGCTGGTGAGTATGGATTCCCGGCTATTGCTGCAGAGGAAAGCGCACAATACAGTAATGGCATACGCAACAATACTCAGTAACAAAACTGATACAACTGCCTTGACCACCTTTTGGAGCAATGGAGCAACGTGATACCACTTGAAGAGCACCTTGCTGCTGTGGTTGAGCAAGGCGACCAGGCGGTTGCTCAAATGCGGTTTTTCCATGGCTGCCCGGATCTTTTTGAAGTTGAAATTCCCTTCTTTCGGCAGATCACTCCTGATAAAATCAAATTTCTCGTCATCGAGTACCTGACAGGTCTGTTTATAAGCGCTGTACATGAGCGCATACGCTTCGGCATCGTGGAAGCTGTCGAGGTCAGTGCGAATTTTTGACAGCGCCTCCTGCACATTATTGGGAATTCCGTAGCTGGTCATATCCTCCTCCTGATCGGGTGTTTCGGGACGAAGTACGCGACGGGATGGTTCGTCGCTGTCCGTCCAGTTAACCGGATTTTGCCGCAGGTCTTTTTTCAGGTGAATCAGGCCGAGCGCTTTGATCTGAGTGGCATTTTCGCGGGCTTTGAGGTCGAGCAGTTGAGCTTCGCGCATTCGTTCCTGAAAAATGGCGTCGGAGCGCATAAAGACAGGTATCTGTCCGCTGGCAGCCGAGTCGCTGTCGGTCATCTGAGCGCTGCCATCACTGACTATCACTATTTTACATTCCTGGTCGAGGATGGAGGCAATACCCTGGTTATCGTGGACACCACCATCCACCAGTTTTAAATCTATTCCGGGATACAATCCGGGCATATTTACCGGAGCGAAAAGAGCCGGCACACAGGAAGAGGCACCAACCGCCTGTCCGAGGCGTATTTTCTTGTATGGTTCCGGCGCCTGATTATAGTACATGCGCCGGAGACGTTTTTTCACATCTACATCCTGACGGATATTACCGGGGGGTTCACCCATCCAGGACGCGGTGAACTGCCAGTTATGGCCGGTATTAAGTGTGGTGGCGTTCAGCACCAGCATGGGCACCTTGTCGTGGCGGCTCCAGTTATCCGTTTTGGGATTGAACGATTTGGAAATATTAATCTTCAGGTCACTGATGTAAATCGGTTTGTCCGTGCAAGTTATTTTGCTGTACAGATATTTTTCGTACATCTCCCCCAGCCTGTTCGTCCGTGAATATTTCTTTCTGAACAGCATTTTCAGATTTCCTGCAAAACCGGAGAAGAGCCTGGAGCGGATATTTTTCTGGACACCCTCGAGAAAATCCTTTTCGAGCATTTTGATGATTTCAACATAATCCTGGTGTTCCAGCGTTTTCTTTTCATCATATTTTTTTCGCAGCAACAGGTAATAGTAGGTGCCGAGGATAGAACCGCCTGAAACACAGGATAAAACTTCCACATGACGCAGCATATCTCGTTCTGCCAGGGCGGCCAGTACCCCGATATGATAGATGGAGGCTCTGAAGCCGCCACCGGACAGCGCGAGGCCCATTTTGCTGTTCACGTTGTACATGTCAATACTTCCAACTTTATCGGGGAACAGCATTTCCAGACATGCCCGGGTGCCTTGATTGACCGTTTCAATTTGGGTACATTCTTCCGTATTCAGTTCCTTTCCGGGCTTGCCTTTTTTAATTTCGCGTATTCGAAGATCGGCCAGCCACGTCAACTGTTCGGCAGTGGAGCGAAGTTTCCAGTGCAGATTTGCTTTCCGGCGGCGCTCCACTTCATCTTCATCATTTAGAGCCCTGATGTCATCCTTCCAGTCGTCCGAAACTTTTTTGCAATACAATGCATACCAGTCTTTTGCCCTGGAATACATACCCAGTCCGAAGAAAGCCTCGGCTACGGTAGCGGCTGCCCATGCAGCATTAAAAGAACTGGCGGTGAGCGGGGAAGATTCTGTATCCGTTACGTCTTCGGGGGCGCGTCCGGTTAATCGCCGGATGATATCAGTTCTGACGGATCCGGCTATTTTAGTTCTCTCGGTGCTGGATATGGACTCCTGTGGAGCGAGCAAATTTTCCGTTTGTTCGATACGCAGGCGGGCGATCAAATCGCATATAAAGGCGTAGTTGATGGCACAATATCCGGCGTCATCGCCCTTGAGACCCTTTCTTGCATCGTCGCTCTCTTTTTGTTCAGGATGTTCTGCCATCCAGATATCCATTCCTTTTTTGTAGAAATGTTCGGCGTACAGAAGATTTTTGAACTGATTGTCGTATTGCCACTTGCGCTTGAAAACAGCCGCGGTGACGCCGAGGTATTCGGAGGAGTCGAACTTTTCGAGGCGTGACATGACGTCTGTGCCTTTTAGTTCGGGCTCCGACGGTTGTACGATGTCTGCCAGTTGCGAGAGCGCAGCCTTGTACTTGACATCCGCCGGCAAATCGGGATCCTTGTACAGACAAACGGCGAGTTCTTTGCGCCAGAGCGGCATATTGGGCTCTTCGTCAATCATCCGGAAGTAGAGTTCGGAAGCGAGGTTGTTTTTGCCCTCGTTCTTCAGTCG
>CAIYFY010000332.1 GCA_903925535.1 uncultured Bacteroidota bacterium
CTGATACGCGATTATAAACGCAAAGGTGCAGGGGTTATTATTGCTCTGCAAGTGGTGTCACAGTTAAGGTTGTGTTATAGTTTCCACTTCGCATTTTCCGCATATCTTTTTGTATAACATGCTGTGGTGAAAAATAATTCCGTCCAGGTTGAATATTTCTTATTTTTCCGAATAAAATTTGAATTGAGAAATCCCGAAGGAAAGTTATATTCCTGTGTATCCGGTAGCCTTGTTTCAACCGCTGTCAAGAATAATTGCCAGTCTCTCCGAGGTGGTGGTGAAGTGGTCGGCTCCGCTCGGAGTGCTGGTGTCAACCGGGTTTTGTTTAACCGCCGGGTTACGCAGAGTTTAACCGCCGGGTTACGCAGAGTATAACCGCCGGGTTACGCAGAGTATAACCGCCGGGTTTAACTGCCGGGTTACGCAAATCTTTCTCTGCGAAACTCTGCGTCGTACTCTGCGAAACTCTGCGGTTAAACAAACATGGTTCGTGCCATATGAAAATCTGTTTGCCTCAAAGGTCTTCATACCGAAAACACGAGGCAAGATGCGGTTGGTCGGGGGGAGTACGCCCGGTCATTTCAGACATAACCTCAACGATGATACGCTGGCAGGTAAAATATTGGTATTCCTTCGGTCATGCCGTCAAACCTCTGTAGCACGACGCAAGCGATTATTCCGACTGGCTTTTTGAACGGGCACCCAACTTGTCGGCGCCAAAATCAATCAAACAGGACATTCATATCCAGGGTATCATGTACCAATTGTGCGGAGTATTCATTGGACGTCAGACCGTGGGCTGCAATAAAAGTGAGGAGCACTGTTTTTTTTGTGCCGCTTTCCGCCTTGAAGGTTTGGATTTTATGTCGAAGACTTTCTGCATAAGCCTTGGTAATGAGGTATCCAGTGGTTGAAAATTTTATTTCACAAAGGTTGATTATCCGGTCTTTCCGGTCTATCACCAGGTCAATTTGTGCGCTTTTTTCAGCCTTTTTGCTTCGCCAGGCGGATATTTCGGTATATACGCCTCCGATACCCAGGTGTTTTTTAATGCAGTCAATGTGGTTGCGGCAAATGTATTCAAAAGCATAACCACTCCATGCCTGCCATTTGGGGCTGTCCGATTGGGACAACCACGCACCGGCACCCGCAGTCTTTGTCCCTTTCATAAAAGTGAGATAAAACAGGGTAAAAGGATCAATCAATTGATAAACAAGCGCTCTTCGGCCGCTGCCAAAGGGATAATATTGTCGGATAAAACCAGACTGCGTCAGTTCGTCCAGTATCACGCTGGTATTGCCGCTGTCGGATAAATTCGTAATGGCCAAAATTTCCTTACGGGTCAACCCAACGCCTTAATTTGCCGAATGTCTCAAACCAGCTTTTAGGTGGTTTGTTGCCCTCGCCGGGATCCACTGATTGCAGGGCGTCCTGAAAATTGAGCAGCTGTTGCTTCAGATTCGACCGGGCCTGGCCGGTCAATTGAAAATCAAAACGATTCTCAAAAACCGTCCGGATCAAAAAAGTTTTGCCAACACGCCGCCTGCCATACACCGCCACAAACTCTGATTTCGGAGACTGTAAAAGCGCATGTAGCAACGCTGTTTCTTCTTTTCTGCCAATAAAATTCGACATAGATACCGTGCAATTTGGCTGCAAAGGTATAGAATATGTCAATTTCAGCCAAATTGATGCGCCAAATTGGCTGGAATTGATATGTATAATGGCTCTCCAGCCAAATTGAACGTGTTTGGGCTGTGTTTGCCGGGGTGTGTCTGAAAAATACTGGTGAGGTCAAAAACAGCACCCACCAACGTCGCAGCCATCCGCAGCCGCGGGGACTACGCGCGCGAGCAGGCGTGATAACCCTGCGCGCATCGTGGGCATCTTACCTCCGTGCGTACCAGGTAAATAATCAGGGGACTATATTCATCTCCTCATGCGCCGTATAACTTCCCCCGCCGCTTTTCGGCCTGTTTCAACGGCTCCGTTCATGAATCCCCACCATGCTGAACTCGTGTGCTCGCCGGCGAACAGGATGTTCCCGACGCTTTCTGCCGCAATACGACCGAAGCTGCTGTATTGCCCCGGCTTGTAGTACGAATAGCTGCCTTTTACCAGCGGGTGCCCGGGCCAGTACGCCAGTTCTGTTTTGCCCGTGGCGGCCTCCCGGAACCCGGGAAAGGCGTTATTCAGGACGCCTCCCAGCTCTACGGTAAGTCTGGTCTCCTGTCCGGGTGCAGCATCCAGGGCCTGCCTGCCGCCGAGGTAACAGGTGTAGGTGCTGTGCCGGCCTGACGATATCTGTAGTTGTGAGCTGTCCCAGCCGTTCGGGATGGTGTCGCTGTACAGATAGCCCCGGTAACCTGCCTTGCGCCACGGACTGCCGAGGGTTTCTGTCACAAATTTGGTGTTGGCGCCGTAGCCCATTTCGCGGATTACCCTGCTCTTTTCGGGCGACATCCCGAAATGCAGGTCGGTCTCTCTGAGCAGGGTGAACGGGATGGTCACAATGACGTAATCAAACGTGTATTGTCTGGTGGTACCAGCCTGGTCGAAGGTCAGCGTGATCTCGTTGCCGGATTTTTTCCTGATTTCGAGCAGTTTGTGTTCGAAGAGTATCCCGGCACCCACCTGCTCTGTCAGTCCGGCGATGATTCTGCTGTTGCCACCCCTGATTTTGAACCGCTCGTCGCTGTCGCCGTACATCCGGAACTGTTTTTTGTCTAAATCGAGCGTACCGAGCATGATGGCAGCGCTCTGTTCGGCGGCTTCAGCGCCGTTTTCGGCCACGAAGCCGGCCTCCAGGATCTTGCGCATCCAGTCGCTCAGCGGCATGTCGTGAAGGAGCTCGGCCAGCGACAGGTTGTCGTAGTACGCGAGATTGCCCCGGCTCATTTCCCGCTTGATTCGGGTCATTTCCGGGTAAAAATGATAGATTTCCTCTATCATTTCGCTGGTGTGGTAGTGTCGGCCATTGATAAAGGCTACTTCCTTCTCCCCGAAGTCGTCGGTGTCCATGTCTGACAAATCTCCGCCAAGTCCGAGTTTTCGGATCAGTCGCAGCAGCTCTTTGTGTCCGGTGTCAATGAATTCTGCGCCGATTTCGGTGGTCAGTTCGCCATGGCCGAATATGCTTTTGGTGAGAATACGCCCGCCCGCCCGCGCAGATGCCTCGAATATCCGGGCCTTTATCCCCCGCTCTTCGAGGTAGTATGCGGCCGTCAGTCCGGCGATACCGGCACCGATGATGGCTATTCGCGCATTACTCTCTGCCGGCGGTTGCGCGAGAGTCCGGATCAGCGCATCCGGTGCCATGCCAGCTACCATGGCTGTCCGGGCGTGTTTTTTGAGAAACGCCCTCCGGCTGTTTTCCCGCCATTGCGCCTCCATGACCTGCTGCAGGGGCCGACGGTTCTGATGCGCCGCCGAAGCTGTCGCGAATAATTGTTTTAATAGCCGGATAATGCTTGTTTTCATAATCGTGAGGAGCGGCTCAAAGTGGTGCTTCCAGGTACTGTGCCAGTTTTCCGGCAAGGTAATACGGGATGTTCAGCAGGGTAAAAACCTTGCCGGACGGAGTCTGCGCTGTTTCCTTTTTCAGTGGTCCGGCGTACAGTCGAACCGCCATTTCGTGCGGAGCACCCTCCATAAACAGGTGCAGCGAACGCAAACGGCCTGAACTGCCGTATTTAACTTCTACCGGAATAATCTCACCTGCGTGCATGTATATGAAGTCCACCTCGGCAGTAGCGTCTTTTTTCTCCCGGATCCAGAAGTGAAGCTCGTTCATAACATTGAATCTTGAGGCCAGCAGTTCCTGGCCAACAATCTGTTCTGCAATTTTCCCCTGATACAGACTGTTTAACTCTTTGATATCCAGCAGTTCTTTCTGAATACCTGCCACATAGTTCATCAGGCCGGTATCCAGAAGATGAAGGCGCGGCGATTTTCGTCTGTCGGGCAGCGCAGGAGGAGAAAAGCTGGTACAAGGATATACCAAATGCAACAACATTGCTTTTTCAATAATGCGCATTGCTTCTGATACCTCCCGGGAGCCATAGTTTGACTGTCCGAAATTTTCAAATTTGATGCGATTGCCGGCCTGATAAGGCATAGCACTGATAACGTGGCGTATTATATTCACCTGACTTGTATTTCGGGCATATTTTTCCACATCATTCAGAAATGACACCTGCAGTGATTCATAAATTGGCAGCAATGCCGTCAGATTTTTGTGTTCTGCATAATGTTTTACAATTTCAGGCATTCCGCCAATCAGTACATATCGGTGAAAAAGTTCGAGCAGTTTTTCGTGTGCAAAATCCCTCACAGGTATATTGTCGTATTCTCTCAGCGCTGCATTTTCCCCTGTTGCAATCAGAAATTCCCGAAAAGAGACAGGGCGTAGGACTTTGTATTCCACTCGACCGACTGGCACCGATACGTTTTCTTTCTTAATCGTTTCAAGCAGTGAGCCTGCTGCAATGACGTGCAGCCATGGGAAGTCTTCATAGAAGTAACGAAGCAGATTGATTGCTGCCGGTACTGCCTGAATTTCATCAATGAACAGCAGGGTGTCCTGTTCCCTGATGTCTTTGTTTTTTACAAAAAATATAGCCTCTACCAGTGTGCCGAAACGGCGGTGTTTTTGAAAGAGTTCTGCGTCCTCCAAACGCTCCAGATTTATGTAAATATACTGTTTGTATCCGCTGGAAAACAGATTTACTACTGTAGTTTTTCCCACTTGCCGGGCACCGCGCAGGATAAGTGGTTTTCTGGTTTCCGAGATTTTCCAGGATTCAAGTTCGGGTATGATACTTCGGTAGTACATGGACTTGTATATTTCGGCAGTAAAAATACAGTATTTTTGTCATAAAGCGGGGGTAATTTATTAGTATTTTTGTCATAAAGCGATACCATTTTGGGGCTTCATATACCCATTCCTGCGCTTTTTTGCTCCATTACCCCTGAAATCAGTGCTTTCAGGGGTAATGGAGGCCCCTGGTTTTCACTGGTTCGGCGTTGCCGTTTTTCCGGATAGTTTTGTCAAGAGTTACCGACTGATCCTGGTTATTCTCCGGGTCTGGCTTTCTCGCCACTTCAACCATTTCAGTGATTCAGATTCAATCACGTCACCATTTGAATTTTTTTGAATTTTTCCTGTATATCCATATGATTAGTACTATAAAAACAACAATAAATGCGGTTTTAATCGAGATTTCGCCATTTAGTACAAATATTACAAACTGTGCCCAGCCTATAAATTGCGCTATAATTTGCCATGCGCTCATTTCGCTATCCTCCTCCGGCTCACTGATGCCCAATTCCGAGCAGTAATCCAGTATTGAATCTCTGAAAGGATAGTACTGTTCTGTCATGAATTTTTCATCCATATACATATTTTCCGTCGTTTTCAGGACGGCCCAGGCATTTGAATAAGTTATACGCAGAATGATATCTGCTTCTTCAGGGTACTGGTCGCGTTTTTTTTTCAGCGGTTGCCTTTGCGGTTTCAGTTTCCCGGGTAATGTTGTCAATAGCAATTGAGATGATCTCTGTTGAATACTTCAAATAATCCGGGTCATTCACGCTGGAATGATTCGCTATACCAGCGAGTAAAGGTTTGGTGTTTTTTAGCAATGACTCGGCATTCGCTATTGTACGGGTATTGTTCCTGTGATTCGAAATCAGAAGATTCAGCTTGTCCAATTGTTCCATTTTAAGCGTGTCGGTGCCAGATAGTATCCCGGTGATGCGGTACTCATAATTCTGGGCGATTTTTTTGATGATGAAAAATATTGATTTTCCGGATAGGTGCCCTGATTGGGCTGCCAGTCCGGATCAGCAGCCTGCGCCTGTTTTGTCAACGAGGTGCCGGGCCGGTGTCACCATTCAGTTTAATTTTATTATTTGTTGAGCCAACTGATCGTCTATCTTGTAAACGGGGCCGATGTCCTCGGATTTTTCTTTTAATTCTCCCTTATGGTCATGTTCATAATAGATCAGATTCAGGTCCAGCGTGTGCAGGTTATTACATCTGTAACATATACTCGGATTCAGTTTCAAATGATATGGATCATCTGGCGTGGCAACAGGCAGGACAATCAGTCCTGACAAGTCCTCCCACAGGATTTTGTCCAGTTCTTCCGAATTCGGACATTGCCTTCTGGAATAGGTATCAATTTTGTCAGTCCAATTGTTGCAATCTTCACAAAACACTTTTTTGTGTGTTGCCTTGCTTCCTCCGTACGCGCATACAGCCAGAATGCCTCCCGCTTCGATAAGCCAGCAGATTACAAGAGGTCCGTCATTAAAAGTTAAGCTCCCCACTTCATACCCTGCATTGGATACAAACTGCATCACGTCCAGCATGGTACCCGGATTAATCAGCAACCCGAAGAGAGTGCATTCAATACCATTTCTTGAGAACATCGAATAAGAAAAAAATGCCCAGTTAAGGTAAAGGGCAATAACACCCATGATCATACCGTATGTCAACGAGTGGTCTTTACTGCGGCATTTGGAAAGGCGAACAATCCAGTGTTGCGAATGGTACAGTACCCAAAGATAAAATACCCATCCAATGATACTCACATAGACAAACGGCAGCATATTGAGCAAGGTGTAAGCGGCAGTGATTATCGAGGTTAGTAATATTCCCGCAAGAAGACCCAGTGAGTATATATTACCAGGTTTTCCCGAGAGTTCATACTCGTAATTCATGATCTGATTTTTTAAATGGTGATTTCTCCGAATACCGCTATTTCCATTTCGTCCAGAAACTGGCGGGTTATTTTGTCAAAACAGGCTTGCCAGCAAAACCCGCCTCACACCCGCCTCACCTCATTCAAACGCAATTCCACCTGGGCCAGGCACTGCAATCCGTGTATATATACGGTAACACGCTGCTTGCCAGGCAAATTGACCACCATTCCGCAGAAGCCACGGAGCGGACCAGAGGTGATTTCTACCTGATTGCCCGGAGAGAGTTGCTGCGGTATTATCTGAATCGGACCGCCAAGTCTGGAGAGAGACTTGATAAGCGATACCTCATGCTCTCTGAGTTGTGCGGGCTTGCCTTCTATGGTCAGATAGGAAAGCACCTGGCTGCCCGCCTGAAAAACTTCATTGCGTTTGGCAGGCTCCGTATGCACAAATACATAGCCGGAGAAGAGGATCTTTTCTTTTTGGGGTGTTCGGTCGCAACTGCGGCGAAATTGTTTTTGTACAGGCACCAGTGCTGTGATCCCCAGTTTGCCGAGGCGCGTTTCCACCACGCGCTCGAACAGGGGCCTCACCCGCAGCACGTGCCAGGGTTCGGTGTTTTGCTTGTTCATACTTTATTACAGAATGTGCAGTTAAATGAGCTGTTTCAATTACTGAATTCCCGTAAAAGGTATGATAGTTTGTGTGAGACTGAAAAGTCCACTTACTGTTTGGCTGCTAAAAGTTATTCGCTGACATTATCATTGAGTAGCTGGATTTTGCGAATACTTGAAACAATTAAATTACATTAGGCCGGCGCGGCGTTGCAATCTGATTGCAGCTGCTTCTCAGGTCGCTGTCCCGACCGGCGTTTCGTGTTATTAATATCAGGTAATTATCAAAGTCACTTGGCCCGCGCATGCGCGAGTTGCTGCCGCAGGGTGAGCAGTGCCGCTTCCCACTGCCCTGTGCTCAGTGCATCCGGATACACGTTGCGGGCTTCCTGTGTGGCTGCTCTGATCTGGTCGGTCCATGCCTGCAGTACAGGCTCTACCTGCGCTGCCGACAGTGGCCCCGACTTGAAGGCTGTTCTTTTTTGCTCGTACAAATCGGTGTAGCTGGCCCACCCGGCCGTCAGTTTGTCGCAGGCTGCCGACCGTTGCAGTAGATAGGCTTGTCCGTAAGGAAATGGCGTGCAATTCGCCCGGGTTTGTCCCCACTCATCCGCAATCGGTGTCACCGGATTCACATTACTGATGATATTCTCAAAGGCATTGTCCATATCCCAGGGTATCAGGTGCAGTTTTCCGGCTAGCGGCGTCTCATACCAGTAGTAATTGTGGTTGGAACACTGATTGCCGTCGCAATACCAGTGAAAGGGCCCGTCGTCAACCCGTATCGTGCGGTCAACCGCGGCATACGTTATAATATTGTCCACATCCATCCATGTTTCTATGACTCCCTGAATAGTGGATGGGGTAGCGCTCTCTATCGCCAGCCCGAAACTCCGCATCATGGTTACATCCGGACCGGTATCCTCGTTTGTCTCCAGGTGACTGATATAATCCCATTCGGCGTATGCTCGTCCGTCCCAGCGTACGGGCCATATTTCCTTGTACAGGTTGCCATCGCCCTCACTGAAGTGCTCACCGGTAAAACGCCCGTCCACTTCCTCGGTGAGAGCGTAAAGTCCCGAATAACGACCGTTGATCATTACGCGCGCATGCACGGAGCGGGGTGCCACCACGCCCATCTCCCTGAAAAACCAGTAACCCAGCCGCTCCCGCATCTGACTCGGATCGAGGTTCATGGAGTGAAATTGCAGTTTCTTCAGGTCGTAAAAGGTCTCCTCCCGACCCTCCCAGTTGATCTTTACCTGCATGGACAATTTTGGACATATCTTGTAACCCGACGGATTACCCCAGTCTGGCCCCGACAGGCAGCCCACAAAGGCCCCGATGGATCCCTTGTAGCGAATACCTACCGGACTGATTGTATCCCCTCTGAATACCAGGCTCGCCGCCACGTACTGCTCCGCCGCAGGGTCGGCATTGATGGATGCCAGCGATGACTCCGGGAGCCACAACTCGAAGGTGTGCAGCTCGTCCTGATCGAAAATTACCCCGGAATCGCCTTTCAGCCAGGCCTCGTCGCCCTTCGGACTGATATCGGGTACCACATACTCGCCCGCTACCGGCGGGGCCTCCGGCCGGCATCTCACAGACAGGAAAATCGCAATAAGAGAGAGTACAAACAGGTGTTTCATCAAAGTGCGCTGATTGAACGGTGAGAGAATCCTGAACAAGCACTTATTCCACGGATTCCCGGGTCAGTTTCTCTGCAAAAAGGTTGTGTATAATCAGTATCAGTACGCCGAACAACACAGACCCTATAATCAGTGCATTGTTCAGCACCCCCGTCACCGAAAATGATATTTTGATCAGTATGGTGGATATTACAAATCCGGAATTCCTGATGATGGTGTGAAACTGGTCGGAATAAAAGAACGAGAAGAGCAGAATGAGCACGTCCACGATAATCAGGATGCTGAAAAATTCATCAAAAAAGATGTTGTTCAGTTTGCTCAGGGTCTCTATACCTGATTGCTGATCATTCATGGCAACACCCAGCCAGCTGGAAAAGGAATACACCGACAGCACAACCATGACCGGTACCAGCAATACGGCAATGGATTTTTTGATGAATATGAAGCGCTCCGCTCGCTGTTCGTCGCCGTCCTGCTCCGGATGCTCCTTTCTGATAATCTTGTAGTAGAATATGAAAATCAGGAGGAACAGAATCAGTGAAGTGGCAGCATCATAGGTAAACTGCAGATCGTTATCGTTGCCAAACCAGTTGGAATACAATTCCAGATTGCCAATATCCTTGAAGATCCGCCGTATCACTATCAGCGTGATGATCTCGTACTGCTTACCTATATAGTAGGAGGTTGACCTCGGCAGATAGTATATCAGCAGATAAACTTCATATACCAGGATGAATGAAAAGGGCGTGTAAATGGCCGAAACCGGGTTTCGCAGGAATTTTGACTCCACCGCAATCGCTCCCTGATTGGTCAGGACTATCAGCAGCAGGTGAACCAGGTAGCTGGCAATGGCCACCACAAGGATGAGCCGCTCGCTGCGATGCCGGGTAGCGGGGGAGAGGAGCAGGTCGAGCCCCCTGTTCACGAGGGCGACTATTCGGGTACTCAGTGCTGAAGTCATGTTATAACAGGTTACCGCCCGACTGGTGTCTCAATCAGGGTTAAGTTTGTGAACTCAAAACTGGTTCGACTCCTTCTTTTCAAAGGCCTCTTTTTTCTCCTCTTTGGGTGGCCTTCCGAACGCCAGCGAAAGTCCTGCCCTGAAATTAATCCGGGTAGCCAGATCCGGTTGTTTAAGTGCCAGAAGGTTGTCGCTAGCCAGGAACAACTGTATCGGTCCGGGGCTTAGCGCCAGATTGGCTCCCAGTTGCGGACGCTCTTCCTGTCTGTAAACAGCCAGTACTCCAAGCGACAGCCATTTTGCCGGTCTGAGGCGCAATCCGGCAGCAAAGGCGTCCTGTGGCAGCAGGGTCCTGTCCTGCCGGAAGTAGAACAGATTCACTCCAACCGCTCCGGACAATCGCAGTGTCATCCGGGCATAATATCTGGTTGGTACGGTGGTGCTGAAGGCGCCCTCCGACCGCTGGAATGCAAATGACTCATTGAGTGCCGCTTTCGCAATATCGCTGAGTTCCAGTCCCTCGGCACCCTCCAGAAGGGCTTCTGCAGCTATTTCTCCGCCATCGTATTCGTATTCTTCATCCACACTGAAGGTGTAGGTGTTCTTTTTCCAGTTTATCCGGCCTCCGTAATCGAGTACGCTGCCGCTCAGCAGCAGCCACTTGCTGACCCGCCAGCTGAAACCGGCGTCAAGTGCAAAGCCGTTTCCGGCAAACAGTCCGGGCGAAAAGGGGTTGGCACTTCCAAACTGAACTGTTGTAAGCTCCGGCCTCAGATCATACAGGCTGAACGTTTCAAGCAGGTTGGCCGACCTGAATTGGTAATGGTTTTCTGAAATTAATTTCAGATTTCCCGGGTCTGTATAGATGGAAACGGAGGCCTTCGTAGGGTCTGATTCCACCGCTGAAATCCCGAACATGCAGTTTACGCCGGCACCAAAGGTTAGTTTGCCGATTTTTTTCGACAAGGCCAATCGTACTTCCTGCCACGCAGCGCCCTTCACAACAGGAGCCAGGTTCACGGACTTGTCCCAGAATGTAATCCTGTCGTTACCCAGGAGTATGAGCTCAGGGAGTTCGCGGGGCACCTCCACTCCTCCATGCAGCCGGATTGCGTGCATGGCAGAAAAGAAAAAGTCGCCCTTGAGCCTGAATCCGAAAGTCAGCCCGTCCAGTCGCTGGTCGAATGCCAGCGCAGGCCGACTTCCCAGCTTGTCAAGAAATAACTGACTTGACTCGGCTGTTTGCCCACCTCCAAAATAGGTACTCAAATCCTGTGCAGTCACCTGCGCATTGCCCAGAATGTCGGTTCCCGTACTGAGCAGACCCAGATGGAATTTTCGCTCTCCGGGTACAACGGAAGGGTTCAGCGCCCGGGTGTACCAGTTGTCTGTCAGGTCGAAACAGGCGAATTCCTGCTGCCCGAACAAGCCGACTGGTGCTGACAGAATCAGGCTCCATGCGGTGAGCCACAATCTCAGGCGGTTAGTTATCCAGATATCCAACATCAGTTTTTTAAAAGTTTCACCGCCAAAACTAGGTATTTTTTGCGGATTTTACAACTTTTGAACGAACCCGGTTCTGATTAATCCGTCACTTTCTGCCACCAGCCGGTACATGCCGGCAGGAAGGTCTGTCAGCCCGATGATTACACGGTATTCACCCCCTGTATCTGTTTCACGGATTATTTTGCCATCGGTCCCGATAATCTGTATCTTCCGGATTGGCTTGTCGGAAACGGCAGTTACCCTGTCTGTGGCCGGATTCGGGAAGATCTGCAGTGCAGGTATTTCGTCAGCATCAACTGTCCGGTTCACACCGCTCAGCTTTGCTACTGTGTATTGCCCGGCCTTCACAGCGCTCAGTTTGAACTGTCCGAATTTGTCGGTGTTGGTGCCAATATTCTGCCTTGTATAGTGTGGATATACCTGCCACGCCTGTCCTGCGCCGGTTCTGTACAGCAGCGCCACCTGGTCTTCGGCGTTTCCGGTGGCTGCAAACAGCTCGGTGTCGAGCTGGTCGCCCTGTCCGCGGCCATCGTAAAAAACGGTGGCCTGCGCCGCAAAGTCAGGCGAAAATTGTCCGTACACCTGCCAGTATCTGTTGGTGAGTGCATGCCCTGCCGGATTGGCGCCTGCATCGTCGGGCGCCGCAAAGTGATGTTCCACCCTGAACAGAACGGAGTCGGCACCCGGATTGGTCACAGTGAGGTTGAATTTGGCGTCCTGAAAATTGGTAGCTCCGGTACTTGTGATCATTTTCTCCCCTTCGCTCCGCGCCTGCAGGAGTCGCTGACTGGTGTTCACCCGGATGTCGGCCGGTGTGATCTCTGTCAGGTCAATTAACCAGTCAACTGCGGTCTGCTCACCTGAAACGACTGTGTTCAGGTACTTTTTTTCTCCGGTTGCGCTCACAGCCGTCAGCTCCAGCGGTACCTGGGTGTGCAGCGCCGGTGCCCCGCGGAGTTTCTGTTTCACGAATATACGCGCTTGCGCCTGCCCGGGTATCGGGTAGGTCCACTGAACTGAGTCAATGCTGTAATCGGGATATCCGCCGTTGAATACCCAGTCGTTAAAGAACGGATGGAGATCGAGGCCTGTAGCTGCTTCCAGCTGATCACGCAGGTTTTCACTGCTCCAGTCGTCGTATCGCGTCTGATCCAGCGCCGCCCGTATGCCAACCCTGAAAAGGGAGTCGCCCATGTACCCGCGCAGGTTGTGCGCAACCACCGCACCCTTGTTGTACACATGGGTACCATAGGTCAGGTTGTGCGGAACACCCGAAACGGCCCGGTAGCCGCCCTCGCTGATGTGTGCATTCTGCAGAACATTCAGAAAATTGGCCCTGACGGCATCGTTATAGGCTTTTTTGCCGTAGGTCCACTCGGTAAACAGGTGCTCCGAATAGGAGGCCCAGCCTTCGTTCAGCCACATGTCTTCCGCTGTGGAGCAGGTGGCGAGGTCGCCCCACCAGTGGTGACTGAGTTCGTGGGCCCACAGGGTTTCGTACGACAGGCTGCCATTGATGAAGGTGCGGCCGATGGCTACATTGGTGGCATGCTCCATGGCCCCCGAGTTGAACGGAACCAGCGAGTACCCGATTTTTTGCCACAGGTAGGGGCCGTACCAGTGCTCGTATGCCTGTATAGCCTCGGGAAGGTGTACGAAGGTGTTTCTTACTTTCGCGGTATCGGCCGCCGCCGCTGCTATTTCGACGGGTATCGTGCCGTTCACGCCCGCGTAGGCGCGCCTGAAGGTGGTGTACGGACCGATGGCCACGCAGGCCAGGTAGGAGGGTATCGTCTCGCTGAGCGACCATACCCGCCGCAATTTTCCTGCCGGTGTGGTCTCTTCCAACTGTAACAGACCGTTGCAATGGGAGGGCTGATCGGGATTGGACACTACATCAAAGGTATAGGTGCTTCGCTCCCCAAACAGATCGAAGCAGGGAAACCAGGCTCTTCCGAATGTGTGCGGATCGGCGTCGAAACCGACACCCAGATTGAAGGCGTAACTTCCCGAAAAATAGAAGCCTCCCCAGCCGGATGCGTCTTTCTGCGGTTGCCCCCGGTAGTATATCGCTACCGAACGGCTGTCGCCTGCACTCAGTGCGGCGGGCAGGGTAATGTACACCTGCTCTCCGCTCTGTACGAACGGAACATGTGCCTGTTCGTAAATCACCGAGTCCACAGTCAGTGCCAGCAGATCGAAGCGAAGCCTGTCGAGTCCGCCTGTTTTGGCGGTGAATGTCCAGGTACATGTTCCGGAAATTTTCTGTGTCGCGGCGGCAGTCATGTCCAGCGAAACAAGCGCGTGGGTCAGGTCCACCGAGTCGGTGCGTCCGTCGCCGGAGGGCGGGAGTGCTCCGGGCGTCAGCCGGTGTGAGCACCATTCGCCGGTTGAGATGATTTTCTGGGCTGAAAGGTGCCCTGTACAGGTTGAAAGCAGGATGAGGAGGAGCAGTGTGCGCATATCTGAAACGAGAAATATGAGGTGGTCAATAACAAAGGTAACTCTTTTATCTTCAACGCCTGACTGCTGTTGCGCCAGCATTATAACCTTTGTGTTATTTTCGTGTTTTAAATACCTGCATTCCGTTACTTTGTCCCGTAATAATAATACGCATGAAAATAACGCTCGCTCAGCTCGACTACCACATCGGAAATATTCAGGGTAATCTCGAAAAGATGCTCCGGGCCATCGAAACGGCCCGCGATCAGGGAGCCGACCTGATCTGCTTTTCCGAGCTGGCTGTCTGTGGCTATCCACCCCGCGATTTTCTGGAGTTCTCCGATTTTATTCGCCTCTGTGAAGAGAGTGTGGACGCGCTCCGGCAGGCAAGTCGCGGTATCGGTGTCGTCGTGGGCGCCCCCACCCGGAATCCGGTCGTGGCCGGCAAGGATCTGTATAACTCCGCAATTTTCCTCTATAACGGCGAACAGATCGGGGTTCAGCACAAGGCGCTGCTGCCTACTTACGATATATTCGACGAATACCGTTACTTCGAACCGGCAACCGGGTTCGGGGTGATCCACTTTAAAGGGAAAAAAATTGCGCTCACCGTCTGCGAGGATATCTGGAACGTTGGTAACGAAAATCCGCTCTACACGGTTTGTCCGCTCGATGAAATGGCCGGACAGCAACCTGACCTTATTCTGAATCTGTCGGCATCGCCCTTCAGCTTCTCGCACGCGCACGAGCGCATACACACGGCGCAGGTGAACGTGAAAAGGTATAATATTCCCATGTTTTACGTGAATTGCGTGGGTGCCCAGACGGACATCATCTTCGACGGCGGCAGTCTGGTGCTTTCTGCCGACGGTTCTGTCTTTGATGAAATGCCTTACTTCGAAGAATGTCTGAAGGTCTATGATCTGGAAGAGGTTGAAAGGGGAGGGGTGCATCAGGTCAGGGCCAAAGACAAGATGGCGCTCATTCACGAAGCCCTCATTACCGGTATCCGGGGCTATTTCAAAAAGCTGGGCTTCTCGAAGGCGATTCTGGGACTGTCGGGCGGTATTGACTCCGCTGTTGTAACGGCACTGGCTGCAGAAGCGCTCGGCTGTGAAAATGTCAGGGTACTCCTGCTGCCCAGCCAGTTCAGCACGGGGCACTCGGTGGACGACGCCCGGGCGCTGGCAGAAAAGCTGGGTGTCCGGTATGATATTATCCCCATCAAACCCATGTTCGACGCGTTTGAAAATACACTCGACCCGCTGTTCGAGGGACTCCCTTTCAATGTGGCGGAGGAAAACATTCAGGCGCGCGTACGCGGGGTGCTCCTGATGGCCATGAGCAACAAATTCGGCCATATCCTGCTCAATACCACCAATAAAAGCGAGATGGCCGTGGGTTACGGCACGCTCTACGGCGACATGTGCGGCGGCCTATCCGTGCTCGGTGATGTGTATAAAACGGAAGTGTATGAACTGGCAAACTATATCAACCGGAATGGGGAAATCATCCCGCAAAATTCAATCGTGAAGCCGCCCAGTGCCGAACTGAGGCCCGGCCAGAAGGATACGGACAGTCTGCCACCCTACGAGGTGCTCGATCCGCTGCTTTACCAGTACATCGAGTGCCGGAAGGGACCTGCCGAACTGATCGAAATGGGCTTTGAGGAGGCTCTTGTTCGCCGCGTACTTCGCATGGTCAATATCAACGAGTTCAAACGGGAGCAGGCAGCCCCCGTTCTCCGCGTGAGCAGCAAGGCTTTCGGTATGGGCCGCCGGTTGCCAATCGTTGGAAAGTATCTGTCCTGACACGTAACCACACCACACAAATAACACCAATGTCTGTCAACGGAATTAACCTCGAATCGGAGAAATACGCCGACGCACTGCGCGTGGCGGTCTCCGGAATGAATCGCCGCCTCGAAAAAATAGTGCAGGGCGGCGGACCAAAACGCATCGAAAAGCTCCACGCAGAGGGCAAAATGACCGCCCGGGAGCGTATTGATTATCTCCTCGACCCCGGTTCGCCGCGTGTTGAAGTAGGTGCCTTCGCCGGCCACGGCATGTACGAGGAACACGGCGGCTGTCCGGCTGGCGGCGTAGTCGTCATGATCGGCTATATCAGCAACCGGCAATGTGTCGTGGTGGCCAACGACGCCACGGTGAAAGCCGGCGCGTGGTTCCCGATTACCGGCAAGAAAAATCTGCGCGCACAGGAAATCGCTATGGAAAACCGGTTGCCAATTGTCTATCTCGTGGACTCCGCCGGTGTGTACCTGCCCATGCAGGATGAAATTTTTCCCGACAAGGAGCACTTCGGACGTATTTTCAGGAATAATGCACGCCTTTCGTCAGCAGGGATACCACAAATTGCCGCTATCATGGGAGCCTGTGTGGCAGGAGGTGCCTACCTGCCAATTATGTCGGATGAGGCGCTGATTGTGGAAAGAACAGGCTCGGTCTTTCTGGCAGGTCCCTATCTGGTGAAGGCCGCTATCGGTGAGGACTCCGACAGAGAGGCGCTCGGGGGAGCTTCCACGCACTCCGAAATTTCCGGGGTTACTGATTATAAAATGCCCGACGACAAAACCTGTCTGGATACAATCCGGGATCTGATGGACAAGATGGGCCGCCGTGAAACCACTGGCTTCGACCGCACGGAGCCGCGCCCGCCGGCAGGAACCAAAGATGATCTGTATGCCACTTTCCCGGAAAATGGTGCAAAACCCTATGATACGGTGGCATTACTCCGAACGCTCGTGGATGAAGGGAAACTCACGCAATACAAGGAGCACTACGGCAAAACAATCATCACGGCCTATGCGCGGATTGATGGCTGGGCTGTAGGGATTGTGGCCAACAACAGGCAGGTGGTGAAAAATGCCAAAGGTGAAATTCAGTTCGGCGGGGTGATTTATTCCGATTCAGCCGACAAGGCAACGCGTTTCATCATGAACTGCAATCAGAAAAAGATTCCGCTGGTATTTATACACGATGTAACCGGTTTTATGGTGGGTATTCGGTCCGAACACGGCGGTATTATCAAGGATGGCGCTAAAATGGTGAATGCCGTGGCCAATTCCACCGTTCCCAAATTTACAGTGATTGCCGGTAATTCCTACGGCGCCGGCAACTATGCCATGTGCGGCAAGGCGTACGATCCCAGACTGATTGTAGCGTGGCCCACTGCCAAAATTGCTGTGATGGGCGGTGAACAGGCGGCAAAGGTGCTCACCCAGATTCAGGTGCAATCGCTGAAAGACAAGGGCTCGGCTCCCGATCCCGAAGCAGAGAAAGCACTGTTCAGCCAGATTAAAGCCCGGTACGACGATCAGACTACACCATATTATGCAGCAGCCCGTTTGTGGGTGGATGCCATCATTGATCCGGCAGATACCCGGCAGTGGATCAGTATGGGAATCAGTGCCGCAAATAACGCTCCCGTGGAGAAATTTAATCCCGGGGTGCTGCAGACGTGATTACTCGGCAATCCGCTGCCCTTTCATGGCTGAACCGATGGTGACATCCATGGCGCGGTGGGCGAGGGGAGTGGTATATTCGTTCAGCGCCTCGATTTGTTTGTGTATGGCATCCTTGTCGGTACCGGCTGCGATTTGCCGGAGTGATGCAATCATGGCACTGGTAGTATCCTTCTCTTCCTGCGAAAGGATGGAGTCGTGCTGCTTCAGGAATTTTTCTCCGGAGAGAATGAGGTTCTGGGCCTCGTTGCGGGCCTCCAGAAGTCCGCGTGCAGCCATGTCGGTTTGCGCGTTCTGTATGCTGTCGAGCAGCATCAGTGCCATCTGCTCCTCGGTAATACCGTAAGTAGGCCTGATTTCCACCTGTGTTTCCAGTCCCGAACGCAACTCGCGTGCGCGCACGGTGAGAATGCCGTCGGCATTCAGGATAAACTGGATGTCAATTTTGGGAAGTCCGGCGGGCATGGCCGGAATATCGCGCAGGATGAACTCGCCGAGTTTCCGGTTGTGTTCCACCAGATCGCGCTCACCCTGATAAACAGCAATTTTCAGGTTTTTTTGTCCATCCACGCTGGTGGTGTATTGCCGTCCGGCTTTCGATGGCACCTTGGAGTTTCGCGGAATGATAACATCCATCAGTCCGCCCACGGTTTCTATCCCCAGCGAGAGCGGGGTAATATCGAGCAGCAGCACGTCCTGCTGGTTGCCGGCGAGCACATCGGCCTGTATGGCTGCACCCAGGGCAACTACCTCATCAGGGTCAATACTGTCGAAAACGGGCTGACCAAAGAAAGCTGATACGGAATGTTTGACCAGCGGCACGCGGGTGCTTCCTCCGGCCATGACCACCGTTTTGATGTCTTTAATGTCAATTCCGGCATCTTTAACTGCATTGGCGCAGCAGGCAAGTGTCCGGTTCACCAGTGGTTTGATGAGTTCGTCGAACTGCTGACGGCTTATTTGCAGTAACTGCCCGTTCAGTACACAGGAATAGGTGTCAGCACCGGATAGTGTTTTCTTGGCTTTTTCGGCTTCCAGGCGAATTTGCTGGCTGAATTCCTTGTTTTCTTCGAGCGAAGACTGTTGAAGGCCCAGGTCTGACAGCCATTTCAGGATGATGACCTGATCAAAGTCATCCCCACCCAGAAAAGTGTCGCCATTCGTGGAAAGTACCTCATAGATTCCGTCCTGTATCTGCAGAATGGAGATATCGAAAGTGCCACCTCCAAGGTCGTAAACGGCAATAGTACCCGCCTCGGAGGGATTGTACGCCAGTGCGGCAGCGGTGGGTTCGTTTACAATACGCAAAACATCCAGTCCGGCCAGCTTGCCCGCATCGCGGGTGGCCTGTCGCTGGTTGTCGTTGAAATAGGCAGGTACCGTGATAACCGCCTTGCTGACAGTTGTGTTGAGTTCGTTTTCGACGCGCTGCTTCAGCTCCCGCAGAATCAGCGCACTGAGTTCAATCGGGGTGTAGAATTTATCGTCCACCCTGATCTTGACCAGCGATTCCGTGTCGTCGTCAATAATTTTGTACCCGAAAAACTGTGTGTGTCCGGCAACGTCGAGGTAAGACTTGCCCATCAGTCGCTTGACAGAGAATATGGTACGGGAAGGGTCAGTGACGAGTTTTTCCCTGGCTGCTCCGCCTACCAGCACCGACTGGTCTTCAGCGAAGTGAATGATAGATGGAACAAGTGAACTGCGGCCATCCTGATCGCGTACACAGACAGGCTTGCCATCCTTGATAAGTGCCACGAGGCTGTTGGTAGTTCCCAGGTCAATCCCTACAATTATCTCACCCGGTCTTTCTATGGAACCATCTTTCAGGTTAATGGAATAAGTAGCCATGCATTGTCAGTTCAAACCCTTGAACAAGCGCAGAGATAAAAAGTTCAGCAGGGAAAATATGGCAGAGAATCGGCAGCCGCCTGGGAATGAATCCCCGGCTCTCAGTTGGCTTTTCCCTGTATGGGTATTGTTGAGAAAACGGCTGCCGGTATCTGCGGATGAGAGCCCAAAAGTATTAAGAATTATGAGAATAGAAAAAATATTTTTTGCAAATATTTGATTTACGGCAAAGAAATGTTATGCTGCTTGCGGGCTCAGGTGAATAATTTATGCGTGTAACTGACTTGTTTGTCGTTTTAAAGACGTCAATAAATGTGTCAAGTCAGACATGAAAATAATCTGACCGCAAAAGTTTTTTGCGCACAAATCGGATGAACGGTATGCAACACCGTACTAAAATGGGCTTCACCTTCACATTCTCTCAATTTTTAGAAATTCTAAAATCCGGGCTTGCCGCCAGGATAGTTTGGCTGAACGCCGGATAGTGCTTAGCTTTGGGCGTCATTTGCCCTGATAATGAAGTTCTATCCAATTAAAATCGCCACCATCCGGCAGGAAACGCCGGACTGTATCTCTATTGCACTGGATATTCCGGATGATCTCAAGGAGGTTTTCCGCTATAGTCCGGGTCAATATCTGACTTTCCGCGCCAACCTGAATGGTGAAGATGTGCGGCGGTCCTATTCTCTCTGCAGTGCTCCTTCCGACCGCGAATGGCGCGTGGCAGTCAAGAAGGTAGAGGGAGGACTTTTCTCCACGTATGCCAACGAGCGCCTCAAAGCCGGCGACTTACTCGATACCGCTCCGCCCGATGGTCGCTTTTTCCCGGAATCGCTGTCTGTAACGGCAGACCTCAATTATGTCTTCTTCGCGGCCGGATCCGGTATCACACCGGTTATCTCGATCATCAAAACGGTACTGGAGCACGCTCCCGGGAGTCGCGTTACGCTCGTATATGGCAACAGACGATCATCTTCCGTCATCTTCCGCGAAGAAATTGAAGGTTTGAAAAACCGCCATCTGGGCAGGTTTCAGGTTATTCATATTCTGAGCCAGGAGCGGGTGGATGTGCCCTGGCAAAGCGGCCGTATTACCGCTGCCCGTCTGGATGAAATGCTGGAGGTGATACCCGAATTGCTAGAAGCCAACCAGTTTTTTCTATGCGGTCCGGAGGAAATGATCGCCTGCGTGCGCGAGGGACTTCAGTCAAGAGGTGTTCCAAAAGAACACGTTCACTTCGAATTGTTCGGAACTGGCCAGCACAAGCATAAAAAATCGCAACAACCGGTGTCGGACGCTGTTATAGCCACAGCTGAAATTCGACTCGACGGTGTGCAGTTCGACGTACCTGTCCGCGAAGGTCAGGCCGTGCTCGATGCTGCGCTTGCCACCGGAGCTGATCTGCCTTTTGCCTGCAAGGGTGGCGTGTGCTGCACCTGCCGCGCCAAACTGACCGAAGGCAAGGTGGAAATGGACGCCAATTACGCACTCGATGAGGAAGAGGTGGAGGCCGGTTTCATCCTGACCTGTCAGGCACACCCGCTCACACCTGTCATTAAAGTTGATTTCGACATTAAATAACGCTTTTCTAACCCAATCATCACCCATGAGTACTCAGGTTTCGCTGGAAGAACGTTTTCAGGCGCGCATTGATGCCGAACAAAAAATTGAACCCAAAGACTGGATGCCGGAAGCGTACCGCAAAACGCTTATCCGCCAGATTTCCCAGCACGCACACTCCGAAGTGGTTGGTATGCTCCCGGAAGGGAACTGGATCACCCGGGCCCCAAGTCTGCGCCGTAAAGTAGCTCTGCTCGCTAAAATTCAGGATGAAGCGGGTCACGGCCTGTACCTCTACTCGGCCGCCGAAACGCTCGGTATCAGCCGCGAAGAACTGTACAACGAACTGCTCAGCGGAAAAGCCAAATACAGCTCTATTTTCAATTATCCCACACTCACCTGGGCAGATATGGGCGCTGTGGGTTGGCTGGTTGACGGTGCTGCTATCATGAATCAGGTTGCTCTGTGCAAATGCAGTTACGGCCCCTATGCCCGCGCCATGGTGCGTGTCTGCAAGGAGGAAAGTTTCCACCAGCGCCAGGGATTCGAACTACTGCTCACGCTCTCCAAGGGTACGCCCGAACAGCGCGCAATGGCTCAGGATGCTATCAACCGCTGGTGGTGGCCATCCATGATGATGTTCGGCCCCAATGACTCCGACTCTCCGCACTCCGCTCAGTCCATGCGCTGGAAAATCAAGCGCTATTCCAACGATACGCTGCGACAGAAGTTCGTGGATATGATCGCCGAACAGATTAAAGTCCTCAATATGACGCTGCCCGATCCGGATCTGCGCTGGAACGAAGAACGCGGACATTACGATTTCGGTGCCATTGACTGGACAGAATTCAATGAGGTACTCAAGGGTAACGGCCCCTGTAACCGCGAACGCCTCGCCGCACGCCGCAAGGCCTGGGAGGAAGGTGCCTGGGTGCGCGAAGCCGCTATGGCCCACGCAGCCAAAAGACAACAGTCGGTCTAAAACGCAAATTATTGTCAATTATGGCAAATCACAGCGAATTCCCGCTCTGGGAGGTATTTATCCGCTCTCATGGCGGACTGAACCACAAACATGTAGGCTCTCTGCACGCCGCCGATGCACAGATGGCCCTCGAGCACGCGCGCGACGTGTACACGCGCAGGATGGAAGGTGTATCTATCTGGGTGGTTCCATCCACCGCTATCACTGCGTCCGATCCAGCCGATACGGATCCTTTTTTCGAGCCGGCCAGGGACAAAATATACCGGCATCCCACTTTCTACGATATTCCGGAAGGGCTCAAACACATGTAAAGTCCCCAAAATCACCTGTTTATGCGCGATTTTTTGCTGCTACTCGCCGACAATACGCAAATTCTTGGTCACCGCCTCGGAGAATGGTGCGGCCACGGACCTGAACTGGAGATTGATATGGCCATGACGAACCTGGCACTCGATCTCATAGGCCAGTCCCGCAACTATTATCAGTATGCTGCCGAACTGGAAGGCGCCGGTCGCACGGAAGATGATCTGGCGTACCTCCGCGATGCCCGCGAATTCCGCAATTGCCTGCTGGTCGAACAACCCAATGGCGATTTTGCCCATACGGTTGCCCGCAATTTCCTGTTCGACTCCTGGCATTATTTCTTCCTGCAGGCACTGTGTCAGAGCAACGACGAGCGACTGGCAGCGATTGCCGGCAAGTCGCTCAAGGAAGTAACCTACCACCTGCGCTGGAGCAGCGAATGGGTAATCAGGCTCGGTGATGGTACCGAAGAGAGTCACAGCCGTATCCAGGATGCATTCGATAATCTCTGGACTTTCCGCGGAGAACTGCTCACTCCCGCCCCCTTTGAAACGGAGGCAGCCAGCGCCGGCTATGGTGTTGACCTGCATGCCATCAGGCCACTGGTCGAAGACAGGCTGTCCGATATTCTCGCCCAGGCTACGCTCCAACGACCCGAAGACGGCTGGATGCAGTCCGGCGGAAAAACAGGCCGCCATTCAGAACACCTGGGCTATATCCTCGCCGAGATGCAGTATGTTCAGCGAGCTTACCCGAACTCAGTCTGGTAGTGTTATGAATACTGAAACTCAAACTCAAACTCAAACTGTAACTGTCGGGGATCTCTGGAGCTGGCTCGAAACGGTGGTTGACCCGGAAATTCCGGTGCTGACTATCCTCGATATGGGTATTGTCAGGCGTATCGAAATCAGGGAGGACGACCGTGTAACTGTTTCCGAGTTCGAGGGGCGCACAAATACAGACGCGTCGGTTAATCCGGAAAATGCACAGATTCTGGTTTACATTACGCCTACTTATACCGGTTGCCCTGCCATGAATATGATCGCCGCCCATATCAGTATCGAACTGGCTACGCACGGCTTCAGCGATATTTCCGTGAGAGAGGTACTTCAGCCGGCCTGGACAACAGAGTGGATTCCGGAATCTGCCCGTGAGAAGCTCAGGGAATATGGTATCGCTCCACCCGAACAGGCCTCCCGCGTGGAACGGCTCCTGTTTTCAGATGTCTCTGTAGCTTGTCCGCGCTGCGATTCGCGCAACACAGAGAAACTCGCCGAATACGGTTCTACTGCCTGCAAGGCGCTGTACCGCTGCAAGGACTGTCTGGAACCGTTTGATTATTTCAAATGCCACTAGATATGACCATCCCTGAACAGGTAGTAGCCAGAATGATGTCGAAAGACGCTTTCAGTCACTGGATGGGACTGGAAATAGAAAATGTGGGCCCCGGAACCTGCCGACTCAGGTTTGTCGTCAAACCGGATATGCTCAACGGTTTTGATATCATTCACGGCGGGGTAGTGTTCGCTGCCAGCGATTCCTGTTTCGCATTTGCCTGTAACTCGCACGGACGTATCGCGCTCGCGCTCGAAGTCTCCATCTCGTTTACGAAATCCGCAAAGGCAGGGGAAACACTGTTTGTTGAAGCCAGAGAACTTCACCTGGGCAACAAAACCAGTGTATATGAAATCACCACCACCAATGAAGCCGGTGAAACGGTCGCTATTTTTAAAGGTACCGCTTACCGCACTTCCAGAGAAGTTTTAAGCTGATACATCATGCAACAGGCATTCATTATTGACGGCGTACGCACGCCGATAGGCAATTTCACGGGATCTTTGTCAACTGTCAGGCCGGATGATATGCTGGCCCTTGTGCTCCGCCGCCTCATGTCGCGGTATCCGGACCTCAACCCCCGTGAATTGGGCGACGTGATAATCGGATGCGCCAATCAGGCCGGGGAAGATAACCGGAATATAGCCCGTATGTCGGTGCTCCTGGCTGGTTTACCGGTAGAGGTGCCCGCCCAGACGGTCAATCGCCTGTGCGCCTCGGGTATGTCGGCTGTTATGGACGCCGCCCGGGTTATCCAGACCGGCGATGCCGGACTGATGCTCGCCGGCGGGGTGGAAAACATGACCCGCGCACCGTGGGTAATCTCCAAAACCTCGACGCCTTTTGGCCGCGATGCACAGATGTTCGACTCCTCCTTTGGCTGGCGATTCATCAATCCGGCCATGAAGGAACTTTACGGAGTGGATGCCATGGGTGAAACAGCAGAAAATCTCGCTGAACGAGACGGAATCAGTCGCGCTGACCAGGATATGTTCGCAATGCGCTCCCAGCAAAAAGCCGCAGCGGCCTGGCAAAACGGCCGACTGGCCCGGGAAATCGCTCCGGTCGAGCTGCCTCAAAAAAAGGGTGATCCCGTCCTGTTTGACCGCGATGAATTTGTGAAGCCCGGAACAACCGCCGAGGGACTCGCCAAACTCCGACCAGCCTTCCGAAAGGACGGTACGGTGACCGCTGGCAACGCCTCCGGACTCAACGACGGCGCTGCTGCGGTACTGCTTGCTTCCGGAGAAGCCTGCGAAAAATATCAGTTGAAGCCGCTGGCGCGCATTGTTTCATCGGCAGTGGCAGGCGTAGAACCCCGCATCATGGGTATAGGACCCGTTCCCGCCAGCCTGAAAGCACTGGAAAGAGCCGGACTGTCGCTGAATGATATGGACGTCATTGAACTGAATGAGGCATTCGCCGCGCAGTCGCTCGCCTGTACGCGCGCGCTCGGGCTTGCTGACGACGACCCGAGGGTGAATCCAAACGGCGGTGCTATAGCGCTTGGTCACCCGCTGGGCATGAGCGGTACCCGGATTCTTTATTCCGCAGCGCTGGAACTCTCACTTACCGGAAAACAATATGCACTCGTCACGATGTGTATCGGGGTAGGGCAGGGGTATGCTGTGGTGCTGGAAAGAGGGTGATCCAAAGAAAAAACGCAACTACCTGATGACCAGATAATTGCGTTTTATTTTTGTCGGGATACCAGGATTCGAACCTGGGACCCCCTGCTCCCAAAGCAGGTGCGCTACCGGACTGCGCTACATCCCGAATCCCCTTTTTTCAAATGGGAGCGCAAAGGTAATGTCTTCAAAACTACTATCCAAAATATTTCCTGAAAATCTACAAAATATGAGCGCCTTCGGAAATTTCAACCGGTAAAACGCGCATTTTTATGCCAAATCGCTCAAAATAAGCGGAGGCAACCCCCTGAATGGCTTCTTCCGGAACTGATTTTTTGACAAGATTGATGGTGCATCCCCCGAAACCGCCACCCATTTGGCGGGCTCCCGTGGCGATGCCCCGCATACTCGCAGTCAGAAAGTTGGTCTCTTCCACGCACACCTCGTACAAATCTCTCAGGCCGTCGTGGCTCTGGTACATGAGCTCCCCGACCAGATCCATATTTCCGTTTTCAAGGGCCTCGCAAACGGCCTGAACGCGGTTATTCTCCCCGGTGACAAACAGGCAGCGTTTGTACACGTTTTCGGGCATGGCGCCCGCGTGCGCACGTACCATTTCAGGGGTGACATCCCGCAGACTGCCTGTTTCAGGGTGATACCGGCGCAGTATCTCAACGCCTGCTTCACATTCTTTTCTGCGCGTATTGTACTCGGAGTCAACCAGCTGGTGTTTTACACCGCTGTCGAGCAGCAGCAACCGGTATTCATCATCGGGAAACGGTGAGTAAACATAGTCAAGGTTTCTGCAGTCGAGTCTGAGCACATGATCCCGCTTCCCCAGCAGGGAGGCAAACATATCCATGATGCCGCACTGCATACCCACGAAGTTGTTTTCGGCGCCCTGTGCAAGGCGCGCCATGTGTGGTCGCGACAGTCCCGCCCCGATGAGTCCGTCAACAGCTACTATGACTGCACTGATCAGAGCGGCTGAGGAGGACAAGCCGGCACCGGGTGGCACATCACCACCTATGACCATGTTCAGTCCACCTGTTTCGTATCCTTCATTCCGCAGTTCATCGAGGGCGCCCAAAGGATAGTTGGCCCAGCGCAAACCGGTGTCTGTAACAGGAGTTAACTCCCCGGTTTTGAACCAGGCATCGTAGTTTTCAGCATAAAAATGGTGATCGCTTCCCTTGTTTCGGGATACAGCTACCCACACAGACTGTCCGATGGCTGCCGGCAGTACGAATCCGTTGTTGTAGTCGGTGTGTTCGCCGATGAGATTGATTCTTCCGGGCGCCCTGACAATGATTTCAGGTATCTGGTTGAAACGCCTTTCGAATAACTCCGATATCGCCCCCCTGTTCATTCGTGATTACATCAGTTTTGCTCCAATCAGACGCAGGAACTCCTCCCGGGTGGGTGTTCTCAGAAATTCACCGGTGAAGGCGGAAGTGGTGGTGGACGAGTTTTGTTTCTGTACACCGCGAATCATCATGCACATGTGCTGCGCTTCGATGACTACTGCTACTCCCATGGGCTTCAGTGTATCCTGTATGACATCGCGTATCTCGAGGGTGAGCCGCTCCTGTACCTGCAAACGCCGGGCAAAAATATCCACGACCCGCGGAATTTTGCTCAGTCCCACTATATGTCCGTTGGGGATGTAAGCCACATGTGCCTTTCCGAAAAAGGGAAGCATGTGATGCTCGCACATGGAGTATACCTCTATATCCTTTACAATGACCATTTCGCGATAATCCTCCTTGAACATGGCCGAGCGCAATACTGCAGCCGCATCCTGTTCGTAACCCTGTGTAAGGAACTGCATGGCTTTTGCAGCGCGTTCCGGTGTTTTCAAAAGGCCCTCGCGTGTGGCATCTTCTCCAACCCCGCTGAGTATGCCATGGTAATGATTAGTGAGCTGCCCGGTTTGCTCGGGATCGTAATGGTCGTTCTTTTTATAGGACATGTAATGAATGGCGTCTGAATTAATGCGTGAGCAGCAAACGCTTAATTATAAACATCTTCTGTCACAGAATGGTTGCAAATCGTTGCGGGATATCGCTCTTGATCCGGGGTAATTCATCATTAATCTAAAAAAAAGGCGCTTGTATCCGGATGATACACACCTTTGCAGTGCCAGATTATTTATGAAAAAGACGCGCACGTTCCTCGATCGGACTTACGAATTTCTGAGCCGGCGACCTGTTTATCACGGTCTGTTCTGGCTCGTGCTGTTCGCTCTGATGCGATGGAGTGACTATAATTCAGGTATTGACCCATGGTTCGCTGTCGGAAATGAACTCATTCAACTCGTTTTTTACGCACTGCTGGTATATGTCAACCTGTATTATCTCATCCCGCGGTATCTGGCGCGACATGTTCTGATCTATTTCCTTCTGGCAGTGACCTGCTGTGCTGTCGTCACGCCCATCGAGGTGCTTGCCCTTTATCTCAAGTTCTCCAGTCGCCCGGAATACAGAACCAGCCTGATTCATCAGCAATCATGGATTTTCTGGGGGAATCTGCTGGTCATTTTCGTGTCAACTTTCCTGCGGGTTATAATGGACTGGTGGCGCTACCAGAATGAGAAACAGGTCCTGCTTACGCAAACAATTCAGTCGGAACTCCGTTTCCTGAAAAGTCAGATCAATCCGCACTTTCTTTTCAACACGCTCAACAATCTGTACGCTCTGACGCTCAAAAAGAGCGACAAAGCCCCCGAAATTGTACTCAAACTCTCGGAAATCATGCGCTATATGCTCTATGAATGTAACGAGAGAAGCGTGCTCCTCAGCCGCGAAATTCAGTACATGAATAACTACCTCGATCTTGAACGCCTCCGACAGCCCGAGGGCGCCGCCATCACTTTTGAGGTGGAAGGGAACGTGAGCGATCAGACGGTGGCACCCCTCCTCTTTGTACCCTTTCTGGAAAACAGTTTCAAGCACGGACTGAATCATACGGTAAACGGAGGCGGCTTCGTCAAACTCAGACTTTCTGTGGGTAGCGATGAACTGTTCTTCACGATCGAAAACAGCAAGGTGGATATGTTTCCCGGTAACCAGCACGCCAGAAGCGGGGGTATCGGACTGGCCAATGTGCGCCAGCGACTTGAAATGCTGTACCCCGATCAACACGAACTCACTATCGAAAATGCACCCGACCGCTATGTTGTTTCACTGCGTCTGGGCTTAAATTCATAATTTGCCTCTGAAAAAAAGGCTTCAATCTCTTGTCATGCTCAAAGTCATTGTTGTTGACGACGAACCCCTTGCGCTCGATGTGCTCGAGACTTATATCTCAAAGATCCCGCAGCTGGAACTGATCGGCAGGTATTCCAACGCCCTCGAAGCCAATGAGGCCCTGCAGAATAATGAAGTGGATCTGATGTTTCTGGATATTCAGATGCCTCAGCTCACGGGTACCGACTTTGTCAAAACGCTCCAGAATCCTCCCATGGTGGTGTTCACCACTGCCTACCCAAACTATGCCATCCAGGGATTCGACCTGAACGCGCTGGACTATCTGCTGAAGCCAATCTCGCTCGAACGCTTTATGAAGGCGGTCAACAAGGCTGTCGAACAAAAGGAACTCTCACAGCACGAACACACAGCTACGGTTACCTCCGCTATCAACGACGAACTGGATTTTTTCTTCGTAAAGGCGGATAAAAAGCTGCTGAAAGTCAATTTTGAGGATATCGTTTATATCGAAGGACTGAAGGATTATGTCATTATCCGACTGATGCAGGGCAGGGTGATTACGCTGCAGACGATGAAAAGTCTGGAAGACAGGCTGCCACGCAACAAGTTCAAGCGTATTCACCGGTCTTTTATCGTTGCGCTCGACAAGATTACAGCCATTGAAGGAAGTATGGTCGAGGTGCAGGACAAGGAACGTCCTAAACTTCTCCCGATTGGCAAGAACTATCGCGACGAACTGCTCGAACTGATTGAAAAAAACCGGCTCTGATTACTGCTCAAGGCGCTCTCTCAAGGCAGAGGTGAATTTCTTTTCTGTAAACTGCTTCATGTCAACGCGCCCCATTCCGGCACCTGATACGGCATCTTTGGCAAGATAGATTTTTCCCCCGTGCTTCCACACCAGTCCGTCAAGCCGGCTCAGAAGGGCAGTCAGTCGGCGCGTTCGCGGAAAGTCGAGTGCGAGCGAGTATCCTTTCACCGGAAACGAATTAATGGCCCGGGAAGGCCTGTCGCCATGTCGCTTCAGCACGCTCAGAAAGGGCACTTCTCCGCTCGCACTGATGGTATTGAGTACCTCCCTGATGCCGTCAAATGATGCCGGTCCGGGCAGACAAAACTGGTACTGTATGAATCCGCGGCGACCGTACAGTCTGTTCCAGTTCGTAATGCCATCCAGCGGATAAAAGTATTTGTCCAGATGTATGACCCGCTCTCCGGGCTTGTTGCGACTGTAATAAATCTGATTGTGCAAACGTATGCTGACCGGGTTGAGAAGCCACGACGGGGCAAAAAAAGGCACGTCAGCCGGCTTTCCTGTGTCCCAGTTCAGGGCTTTATCTCCCGGGAGGTGTTCCGCAAACAGCGCGGTACCTTTACCCTGGTCTCTCCCGGAAGCGGTGGTGTCTATCCACGCCGCCGCATACGTGCAGGCTTTTTGTTCCTCGAATTGCCGGAACATTTCCTCCAGATTGCGCGCCCGAACAGTCTGCTGATGCATGGATACAGAGGTGATGCGCATCAACTGGAAGGTGGCGCTCAGTATGACGCCCGTCCAGCCCATTCCGCCGCAGGTTTGCCAGAATAACGACGGATTTTCCTCTCTCGAACAGGTCAGGATGGCTCCACCGGCGTCCATCAGACGGAATGACAGTAGCCAGTTGGAGAAACAGCCCTTCTCCGGGTGGTTCTTCCCGTGTACGTCCGAGGCGACAGCGCCTCCCACGGTGATGGACTTGATTCCCGGGGTTACATGGAAAAACCAGCCGGAAGGCACTATTACCGGCAGTATGTCCGACAAGAGAACGCCAGCCTCGCAGGTGATAATGCCCGTGCCGGGGTCAAATGACAGGATACCATTCATGGATAACATACACGCCACCCGCTTGCCGAGGGAGGCATCGCCGTAGCTCTTGCCGTTACCCCGCGCAATAATCCGCTCGCTGTCCAGAATGATCCGGCGCAGCTCTTCCGCATTCTCCGGCTGAAAAACATCGGACTCAACGGTGGGGTAGTTGGCCCATCCGCTCAGTTTTTTCCGGTCGCCAGCCTGTGTTTTTTCCCTTTCTTTCAAGATATATGGTGTTTTGTGTATTACCGTGAAACCCTGCAAAGAAACAAATGTTATAAGCGTTATCCGAATACCGGACTATTTCCGTCTGATGAGTTTTATCACCTTTTTCAATTTTGACAGGGACAGTACCTTCGCGCTCCGTATGAATCGTTTCAGAATCCTCTCGTTCTTTTCAACTGCTTTGTTGCTGTTTGTGTACCAGCCGGATGCCGGGTCGCAGTCCTGCCATACCAGACGCCGGGTAAGTTTGCCTCCGCAACTGCAGGAGGTATCCGGTATGACTTTTCTGCCCGATGGTTCGCTCTGGATGCTCAACGATTCTCAGAATCCCTCCGAATTATACCGGGTTAATCCCCTGTCGGGGCTTGTGGAGGAGGTCAGACAACTTCCTGCGGCTAACCGCGACTGGGAGGATCTGACCACCGACGGATCCGGCCGGTTGTTCATCGGCGACTTCGGAAATAACCAGAACAAACGCCGCGATCTCCGGATTCTTCTGTTCGATCCTGCCAGCAGCTCGCTGGACAGCATCCTGTTCGGTTACCCCGACCAGACGGATTTCCCGCCCGCCACTGAACAAGAGCGGAATTTCGACATGGAGGCTTTCGTTTTTTTCAACGACAGCCTGCATCTGTTCTCCAAGCACCGGTTCAGGGGCGACTTTGTATGCAAACACTACGTTTTACCCGCCAGCCCGGGCTCATTCACCGCTCAGCTGGTAGAATCCCGGGTTATTCCTGACCGCGTAATAACCGGGGCTGCGCTCAACAGCGACGGATCGGTACTCGCACTGACTGGCTACAATGTCGGTATCAGGTGGGGTTTTCTCCCGCGTACCCGCGCAAGCGCTATGTTCTTTTCCTCGTTCAGCGGCAGTCGCTTTCTGGGTGGAGAGCTTTCGGTAAAAAGACTGCCCAAATTCCTGTTTGCCCGACAGTTCGAATCTGTTGTCTATGTCTGCAACAATACCTGGCTGGTAGCCAATGAGGGCAGAAAATGGCAGAAACAAAGATTGTGGCGCCTGAAAAGTCCTGCTCACCCCAAAAAGTAACAGACTTATATGAACACGGAAACACGCAAACTGAAACTGACGGCTGTCAGCTACCTGAATACCAAGCCATTTATATACGGACTGTACCGCAGCGAAATGGCCGGGCAATTCGATCTGAGCCTGGATATTCCATCCGAGTGTGCCCGCAAGCTGAAATCCGGAGAAGTGGACCTCGCTCTCACACCGGTTGCCATTATTCCCGAACTGGAAGAAGCCTACCTGGTTTCAAACTATTGTATTGGGGCAGTGGGTGCCGTCAACACGGTCTGTGTGTTCTCCGAGGTGCCGTTGCGCGAAATAAAAAGGCTCTATCTCGATTTTCATTCCCGCAGCTCGGTGGCACTCACCCGCCTGCTCTGTGCTGAATTCTGGCATATTGCACCTGAACTTGTTCCCGCAACGGAGGGGTTTGAAAACGAGATTGGAGGTGAAACAGCTGCACTCATTATCGGCGACCGCACTATTGGTCTGCATGACAGGTATCCTTATGTATATGATCTCGCAGAGGCCTGGACCGCCTGGACGGGGCTTCCCTTTGTATTTGCTGCATGGATTGCGGTGAAACCGCTGCCGGATGATTTGCTCACACAATTCAACGCCGCACTCGAAGCGGGTATCAGGTATGTGCCCGAGCTGGTGAAGGTGCTGCCCGACATGCCCATGTTTGATCTGGAGCATTACTACCGGCACTACATCAGTTACGAACTCGACGACGCCAAGTGGCAGGGTCTGAACAGGTTTCTGAACGCACTGGCCGGGGAAAAAGGCTATAACCTGAAACGACAGATCGGTTAACGTACTACAGCAACAGGCATCTTCGGATCGTAGGTGCCCTTCAGCACCGGACTCTGACGGTTGGCGGTGTACTCGCGAACCTTCTTGTTCACGAAATCGTACAACTCTTCTACGTTCACCACTTTGTCGCCGTTGCTGTCGGCCTCGCCTTTAAGTCCGCGAATGAGGAAGTGACTGAATACGCCCTGCCGCAATCCGGAAGATTCCAGCGAGGTCTCGTCGGCCTTGCTCGACATGATCAGCGCTGTACCCGATACTGATTTGGAGAGCGACTGGTAGAACTGAACCAGCATGGGCTCCGGCTCACCCGAACGCATGGCCAGCAGTCCGCCCGAATGACACGCGTCCGCAACGCAAAGCTTGAACCGCGCTTTCGTTTTGCTGAAGGCGGCCGCAATTTCTTCGTGAAGCAGTTTGTTGTTGTATCCGTCGAAGTCTATGGGCAGGAATGAGCCGTTCAGTCCATGGCCCGAGAAGTAGAAAACGACCAGGTCGTCGGGTCCGGCCATGCCAAAGATCTGGCTGATATTCTCCAGTATGTTTTCGTGGGTGGCATCCTCGTCAATGAGTACACGTATTTGCTGGTCGGGCAGTGCACCGCCTTCCGGACTCTTCAGGAAGGCATAGAAACGGTAGGCATCGTCGTCGGTGTAGCGCAGTACGGGCATGTGGTCGTAGGTAGCCACCCCGCATACAACGGCCCATACTTTTGCTCCGGGTGCCACAATCTGCACCGGAGTCTCTGTTGCGACAGGGTTAGTTCCGGCGTCCGACGGTTCGGAGGGGCGTTCGCGGCCCATGTACGCACCGGCTTTCCAGTAGCCATCCACCTCTGTCTTGTCGCGCAGCGTGAGGGTGCCAGGTCCCTCAAATGCGCCCTCGATCCAGTTGCCGGCATAAATATCGCCATTGGCATATACACAGGTTCCGTACCCGTGTGGCATGCCGCCCTTGAATTGTCCGGAATATTTTGCTGATCCTTCCTTGTAAACGAATATTCCCTGTCCATCCGTACAGTCGCCCTCGAGGCATCCTGTGCGGCCCATTTCTACCAGACTTTGGCCCAGAAATTCGCCCTGCCTCCAGTCGCCGCTCTCGCGGGTGCTGTCTCTGAGCATGCGGGTACCCTTGCCATCGGGATAGTTTTCGCGGAATTCGCCGGTGTAAACATCACCGTTGGCGAAGAAGAATGTTCCTTCGCCTTCGAACTTTCCATTCAGGAAGTTACCATCGTATTTGCTGCCATCGGGGTAGGCAAAGATGCCCGGTCCGTTCAGACAGTCACCCGACAGGCAGCCTGACTGAATATTGGTGCCGTCGTCCGAGCGTTCTTCCTTCTTGCGGGCTACATATTCCTCCAGCAGGTTTCCGTTTTCATCCACCGGTTTCCCTTTTTTCCAGAGGCCCGTCCGTACGGTTCCATCAGAATAGGTCTTGGTGCCCTTTCCATCCGGATAGCGGTTGGCCCATTCTCCCTGATACTTGGAATTGTTGGTATAGTAACAGACTCCCACACCGTTGATCTCGCCATTTTTGAAGTGGCCGGTGTATTTCGCTCCGGAAGGAAACAGATAGGTGCCAATTCCGTTCTGGCAGTCGCCGGTGATACACTGAGCAGATGCGGTGGTGCTTGCGAAGAGCAGGACAAGAATGAAGACTGGTTTGTTCATAATCAGTTGCAGCGCCACGGAAGAAACTGTTTCCTTCGTGTTTCACGCTTACAGATTAACTAAACAAAGTTGCTTTTATTGTATGCCCCCCTGTTATGAAAATCATATTATACGGCAGGGGGAAGCTATTTCCGTATAATGGTGGTGTCGCGGTCGTAAACCAGACAGGTGAATATCCCGATCGGGTCTGCTGTTCCGGTCACGTTACTCTTGATCCTCGAGGGTTGAGCGAACGGATTCAGGTTGGCTACAATGGCCAGCTGAACGCTTTCAGAGTAGTCGTAATGCGCTCTGTTGATGTGGTAAATGGTATTGAAGACGGTATCTCCTTCTGTCAGCTCGTAGCCTGTACCGAAAGCAATCATGGGCTTTTCCGAGAAACGGTCGGTCACAAGGAAGTCTTGTTGCGGGAAACTGTCGAGGGAGGAATAATGCAGCATCCGGCGGTAAAAGTTTTCGGTACTCATGTCGTCTGTGATGAAAGTGAGTACGCGCGCGAGGGTGTCGAATCTCGGGTCGGGATTGAAGTCGCACACCACGCTGTCTATGGGCACGGGCGGAAGCATGCTGGTACTTCCTGTGATCGTTCCGCCTCCCGGCAGGGTTATTTGCAGGGTGTATTCCATTCCAGGAGTGGCAGGGACAATGTTCCAGCCCGTGTAGTTGAAGATTTTGACGGGACTCAGTTCAAAAGTGGGTACGTTATACAGGGTATCAGTTTTTCCGTCATAGGAAACGGTGACAGTAGCACCGTTCAGCAGTGTTTTCTGGAGAAAGGTAGAGTCCAGTCCGAACGGATCGAAGTAGGAGTATCCCTGTGTGAGCAGGAGTCTGAACGGCTTGCCCGGCTCCAGGTAGCACTCAACAACGGGTTGTCCGGTGTAAGCTGGCAGCTCGATTTCCACATCTTTGGTGAGATTGCAGGAGGCGAGTGCGGCAATACCTGCTATCAGTGAAAGAATCTGAAGTTTCATAAAATCGGGTGTTTTGGATCAGAATTTGAAGTTCCAGGTGATGCTGGGAAGGATGGGGAAAAGCGAAACCTGTTTTGCCTTGATTCCCACAGGTACATCGCCCACGGGTGTGCTCTGGAATTCCGCATCCAGGTAGATGAAATACGGATTTCTGCGGTCCAGCACGTTGTAAACGCTCAGGGTGAGGTCGTGCTCGCTTTTACGGGTCTGCCATTTGTAAATCAGTCCGAGGTCGGCGCGCATGTACGGCGGATACCTGAAGGAGTTACGGTCGCCATACACGGGCACGATGGTCTGTATCGGAGCTCCGGGAATGTCCTGTACCGAAATTCTGCCCTGCGGCAGCCACGATACGTAGCCGGAGGAGTAAACCCAGGTGGCCGTGGCCTGCCAGTGCTTGTTGAACTCGTAGGTGCCCACTACGGTCAGGTTGTGGCGTGTGTCGAACCTCGGACTGAAATATTCTCCGTTGTTGATGACGGGGAAGCGGCCGCGTTTTGCCCACGAGAGGGTGTAACCTATCCAGCCGGTCAGCCGACCTTCTTTCTTTTCAATTTCCAGTTCGAGCGGGCTGTATGCAAATCCCCTGCCGAAGGTGAGCTCTTCTTCGAGGTTGTTGTTCCCGAACAATTCGGCACCGTCTATGAAGTCAACCTGGTTTTGAAGCCACTTGTACCAGGCCTCCCAGGTGATGAGCACCTGATCGCCGATGAGCCACGAAATACCGCCTGCAATCTGGTCGCTCACTTCGGGCTTCACATTTTCAGTGCTGGGATACCATATATCTGTGGGTAATGACAGGCCGCTGCTCGCGAGCAGGTGTACGTACTGGTTCATGCGCGCGTACGAGAGCTTGCCGGAGAAACGGTTGCTGAATGAGTAGTTGGCTGCGACCCGCGGCTCCAGATTCGCATAGAAAGCCGGCTTGTTCTGCCAGGCCGACAAGCGAAGTCCGTAGTTTACTTTCAACTTGGGGGTGGCTGTCCATTCGTCGGAAGCATATGCGCCGTATTCCCAGCCAAAGTACTCTCTTCCTGCGTTGAACTGGACATTCCCGTCGTCGCTGCCTGCCTTCAGTCGGGCTGTGACAAAGTCGTGGTAGGTGATATTGCCTCCGAAGCGTATGGTGTGGCGATTGTCGGGCTGATAGTAGAAATCCACTTTCGTGTTGGCATCACGGATATTGCTGCCCAGATTGAAAGAAAAGCCCTGCAGTATATTCTGGATGTTGTACTGGTAGTCGGAGTAAGTAAAGGTAGCGTTGGAGAACAGCCTGGATCCGAAAACGTGGTTCCAGCGCGCTGTCCCGGTGGCATTACCCCAGTCGAAACGGAAGTTGAAGTTTTGGTCGCGGAAGTTGAACACGTCGCGTCCGAAGTAACCACTCAGGTAGATCCTGTCTTTTTCTGTGAGCTGAAAGTTGACCTTGGTATTGAGGTCGTAAAAGTAGTAGTCGGGTATCTTGGCAAAATCGGGGTCATTGGCGTTTGCCTTGTTCACCTGGTCGGTGAATATGTCAATGTAGGTGCGGCGACCGCTTACTACGAACGAGGATTTGTCTTTTTGTATGGGCCCCTCTACGGTAAGTCGGCTCGAAATAAGGCCCACACCGCCTGATGCGGTATATTTCTTGTTGTTGCCCTCTTTCATCCTGACGTCAATGACCGATGACAGGCGGCCTCCGTATTGCGACGGAAAGCCTCCCTTGTACACTTTCAGGTCTTTCACTGCGTCCGAGTTGAAGGTACTGAAGAAGCCGAAAAGGTGGTTCGGGTTGTAAACCACCGCTTCATCCAGCACGATCAGGTTCTGATCTGTGTTGCCGCCTCTGACGAATATGCCGGTTGTACCTTCTGATCCGGGCGTGAATCCGGGCTTTAACTGGAGTACCTTGATGATATCTGTTTCACCAAACAGCGCAGGTACTGCCTTGAGCTCACGCGTGCTGATGGTAGTAACCGACATCTCGGTGCTTTTCACCTTGTCGGCCAGTACATTGGCCTTGATAACTACCTCCTGCATCAGTGCCCCCACCTGATTCAGTGCCATGTCAAGTTTTATTTCACCGGCGGGATAGATGGTCCGGGCCTGCGACTCATAGCCGACATAACTGAACACCAGCGTTACAGAGTCGCTGCCGGCCGGTAATGAAAGGGAATAGAAGCCGTATTCGTTGCTTACATTCCCTTTCGACAAGCCAACAGCTGCCACTGAGGCACCAATCAGGGTTTCACCGTTTTGGGCGTCCCGTATTACTCCACTGATGGTGGTATTTTTTTGTGAGGTAGCAAAAATTGCAGGAAGTAGCAGCAGAATTGTCAGTAGGTAGCGCATGGTGAATCTGGAAAAAGAAAGAAGCAAAACGCAGGGCAGCAAACTTTGTTCTGACGGCTGTCGTTTTTGTCGGCCAATTCCAAATAAATTTCAACCAACGCGCAGTGTTCATCTACCAACTGCGGCTGTAACCGGTTTACATACGCGTAATTTTTGCACCGATGGCATTCAGACGGCGGTCAATATACTGGTAGCCGCGATCTATCTGGTGTACGTTGTGAATGACGCTCCTGCCTTTGGCTGAAAGGGCGGCGATGAGCAATGCCTGTCCGGCCCGGATGTCCGGTGAGCTCATTTCAATTCCCCGTAGCGGATACCTGCGGTCGAGACCGATGACGGTAGCGCGGTGCGGGTCGCACAGGATAATCTGGGCGCCCATGTCTATCAGGTTGTCAACAAAGAACAGCCTGCTCTCAAACATCTTCTGGTGTATGAGCACCGATCCTCTCGCCTGTGTGGCTGTAACCAGAACGATAGACATCAGATCGGGGGTGAAGCCGGGCCAGGGAGCATCATATATGGTCAGGATGGATCCGTCAATGAACGTGTTGATTTCGTAGCGGTCGTGTGCAGGAATGTGCAGGTCGTCGCCCTTGCGCTCTATGGTGATTCCCAGTCGCTCGAAAGTATGCGGAATGATACCGAGGTGTTCCACTCCTGCATTTTTGATGGTAATATCACCGCCAGTCATGGCTGCCAGACCGATGAATGACCCGATTTCAATCATATCAGGGAGGCAACGGTGCTCGGTACCGCCGAGCTGTTCCACGCCTTCGATATGAAGCAGATTGGAACCAATACCTTCGATGCGCGCGCCCATGCGTGTGAGCATCCGGCAGAGCTGCTGTACATAAGGCTCACAGGCTGCGTTGTATATGGTTGTTTTGCCTTTCGCGAGAACTGCGGCCATAACGACATTCGCCGTTCCGGTTACGGATATCTCGTCCAGGTGGATGTAGGTGCCTTTCAGGCCATCTGATGGCTTTTCTACGTAGTAAATATCCTGTTTGTCATCGTATTTAAACTCCGCACCGAGTTGCTGGAAACCCAGGAAGTGGGTGTCGAGTCTTCTGCGTCCGATTTTGTCACCGCCCGGCTTGGGCAGGGTAGCGCGACCGTATCGGGCGAGCAGCGGACCGATCAGCATGACGGAGCCGCGCAGTCGCCCGGCATCGCGCATGAATTCGGGAGAGCGCAGGTAATCAATATCAATAGATCCCGCGCAGAATTTGTAGGTGTCTTCGGAGAGCCTTTCAACCGTTACTCCGAATCCGCGGAGCAAATCTATGAGCTTGTTGACATCCAGTATATCCGGGATGTTGGAAATGGTTACGGAGTCGTTGGTCAGCAGCACGGCACTGATGATTTGCAGTGCCTCATTTTTAGCCCCCTGGGGCTGCAGATCGCCATGTAACGGCTGGCCGCCGATCACTTCAAAACTGTCCATGTATGTTTTTGTTGTTCCTTTTACTAATCCTGATCGCCAAATGTGTCATCGGGCCTGCGTGCTTTCCCGGGGCGGGGCGGAGATGTGTCATCGGTGTCTCCACCGGCACCGTCTGACGAGAAATCCTCCTCGTCGCCGGGTGCCCCCTGGTTTTCATACACATCACAGTTGGTTTCGATGTTCATTTCGCCGGGGGGAGGGGTAAATCTGGCTGTATAGTCGTATCCCGAATCGGGGTCGTTCTCGAGTCTTGCTATGAAGTCGGCAAAAATGGGCCTGGCGAGTTTTGAGCCCTGACCATCGGCCAGACTGAGGAATCGGATCCACCGATCTTCACCGCCCACCCAGGTGCCTACCACCAGTCTGGGCGTCACACCCATAAACCACGCGTCGGCATAGCTGTTGGTGGTTCCGGTTTTACCCCCTGCATCACTCTTGAGTTTATTGATACCCGGGGCACCCTTTACATTGTATTTCAGCATGTCCAGTATCACCCAGTTGGCATCGGCCGGCAGTGCTGCTTTCTCCTCGGGGATGGAGCGGTAAAGAAGCCTGCCATTCCTGTCCTCAATTTTTCTGATGACAAAAGGCTCTCTGTAAACTCCGTTGTTGGCAAAGGTGCTGTATGCTCCGGTCATGTGCATGACGGTCAGGTCGGCAGCCCCCAGACATATAGAGGGGGAACCGGGAGGAATCAGGTAGCGTCCGTTTGATTGCCTGATGGAGTCTATACCCATGTTGTTGCACAGTCCGCGCACGGGCTCTGTATCGCCCAGTTGTTTCATCAGGTATGCACTCACCGAATTTACGGAATTCTTCAGCGCCTCCTTTAGTGTGAGTCGCTCGCCGCTGTATTCTCCCGTCGCATTTTTGGGTGTCCAGTCGGTCATGTGCCTGAAGTTCATATACCCTTTTTCTATGGTTACAGGCTGGTCAAACACCTCGAAACACGGACTGATATGCTGTTGTGCTATGGCTGTGGCGTAAACCAATGGTTTGAAGGTAGAGCCCACCTGCCGCTGCGAGTATATGTGATCGAACTGGAAGTACTTGAAATTGATACCGCCGACCCATGCTTTTATTTCACTGTTGCCCGGATCAACTGCCAGTACGCCTGTTTGAAGGAACATCCTGTGATAGCGGAGGCTGTCCATTGGGGTCATTACGGTGTCTTTCTCAAATCGCTGGTTACCCCAGGTAAATATCTTCATGCGCGCGGGTGTACCATATACTTTATTTATGGCTGAGCGCAGCGACTTGTACCCGGTTTTGGCTGCAGTCCAGTTTTTGGAACGCATAATGTCTTTATATGCAGCAGCCTGTTCCGCGGTGGTTTCCCCCCGTGTACTTCCCTGCTTTTTCTCCTCCCTGAGCATCCGCTCCATATCAATATCCCGAAGCTCAAATGAAAAATCACTCTTGATTTCTGCACATACCTTGTCCATATACTGTGGCCAGAGGGCTTCAAACCGCGAGTCTTTGCGCACCAGGGCCCAGAGTGATTCCTCCCGCAGCCTCATTTCATCTTCAGTGGCGTCACCCGACTTGTGCTTCCACGGATCCCGGCCTTTCCAGACCTGGAAGAACCTGGCCTGTGTCTTTTTCATCTGAGCAACCATCGCCTCTTCGGCATGTCGCTGATAAACGGGATCAATGGTGGTGTAAATTCTGATACCATCGCGGTACAGATTATAGCGCGAGCCGTCGGGTCGTCTTGCCTGTGGTTGCTCAAGTATTTGAGAGACCTGCTTCTCCAGATAGTCACACAGATAAGGAGCCTTGTCATCCACGAAGGTCACCGGCCTGAAGTTGATACCCAGCGGGAGCAGTTTCAGGCTGTCGTACTGGGTCTCCCTGAGTACTCCGTTGTGGCGCATCTGGGATAAAACTACCCACCTGCGGCGCATGGCCCTGTCCGGATGACGATTCGGATTGTAGCGCGAAGGGTTCTGCAACATGCCTATCAGCATCGCTGCTTCCTGAACTTTCAGTTTCGACTGGTCTTTACCAAAATAAACCTCTGAAGCAGAATGTACTCCGTACGCATTGTTGATAAAGTTGAACTGGTTCAGGTACATGGAGATAATCTCCTCCTTGGTATAGGCTCTTTCCAGCTTGACCGCCGTAATCCACTCACGCAATTTCATGTAAACAAGTTTGAAAAAACGCTCAAACTTGTTTAATCCCTCGAAATCGCGGTCTGAATACAACATTTTCGCCAATTGCTGGGTAATTGTCGAACCTCCTCCCGAACTTTGGTCCGCCAGGAGGATTGTCCTGAACATTACCCGGGCAACTGCCCTGGCATCTATTCCGCAGTGATCCCTGAAACGTTCGTCTTCCGTGGATATCAGTGCTGAAACAAGATGAGGATTCAGGTTTTCGTAGGATACCGGTACGCGGTTTTCTACAAAATAACGGCCAAGTACTTCATTGTTGTCGGCCAGCACCTCACTGGCCAGCGCAGAGGCAGGATCTTCCAGCTCTCTGAATGAAGGAATTGATGTGAAGTTGATCATCAGAAACAGCACCGCCACACTGATAATGCCGCCAATCAGAAGGCGCCATGTCAGACGGATAATCTTCCCGTACAGGGGCATGCGCTTCTTCTGAAGAGATGCCTTGATTGTAATCAGACGCTGAGGCTCCATTTTTTTCTGTGTTGGGTGATATTTCAACCGCAAAAGTAGTTAAAAAATAATTTGTTTCATGTTCCATCTGATCAGTGCGGTGGCTTTTCTCACGTTCTCTTACGCCGTGATTATGCTGGTTTACCGGCGCGGATTTGTGCGGGCATGTTCGCATCCTGTTTCTGTGACCAACGCTCCCGGTATGCGCGTGGCGGTTGTCATTCCGGCCAGAAATGAAGCTCCGGTTATTCGGAACTGTATTTTATCTGTGCTGAATGGAACTTTCCCTGCGGACTTGATTGAAATAATTGTCGTGGATGATTTCTCTGCGGATGAAACGGCTGCCGTGGTGACCGAATTGTTTGAAAGTCTGCACGATAACAACTCTATAAAACGTCTGATATGTCTTTCAGGGTATCTGCCTCCTGAAAGAAAGGGGATTCCCAATAAAAAAAAGGCGCTGGAGCTGGCCGTAGCGACCACCGGCGCGGATATCATCGTAACTACAGATGCCGATTGTACGGTGCCTCCTCACTGGTTGAAAATAGTGGTTTCCCGCTTCGCTGCCGATCCCGACCTGAAAATTCTGGCCTGTCCCGTCCTTTGCGATGCCGGAAGTTCGCTTGTGCAGCGTTATCAGGCACTTGACTTTGTCGGCCTGATGGGTATTACTGCGGCAGGCTACGAACTCGGATGGCATCAGATGGGCAATGGCGCCAGTCTGGCATACAGAAAGTCTGCTTTCACAGCTGTAAATGGCTATGAGGGCAACAGTCACATACCCTCCGGCGATGATATGTTTCTGCTCCAAAAAATTGCCGAAAGGTGGCCCGGCTCGGCCCGGTTTCTGCCTGCCAGGGAAGCGGTGGTACTCACCCTGCCGCAGCCAGACTGGCGCAGTCTCATCCGGCAGAGAATCAGATGGGGCGGTAAAAATTCTGCTATCCCCGGAGCTGCTGTCAAGCTGATACTGCTCTCGGTATTGCTCTTTTGTGCGAGTCTCTGGATCTCGCTGCTGGCTGTTGTGGCAGGATTCTTGCCCTGGTATGTCTTTTTACTGCAGGTGGCAGTGAAGGTTCTGATGGATTACCTGTTTCTGAAGGACGTGGCGTCTTATTTTGGCAGAAGGGAGTTGTTGCGCCGGTTTCCTGTCATGTCGCTCATTCACGCGGCTCAGATTACAGTCGCCGGTATCGGCAGTCTGCTGCCAACCGGCAGAAAATGGTAGTCAGAAACTGTGCCTCAGCCGCAGGTAAACGGCCATGTACTGATCTCTGAACCGGTTTCCGGGTATCCGCAGCATGAATAGCTGTCCCGTCAGGTCAATATCCCAGTCTTCCTTTATGTTGTAGGCAAGGGCAGGTATGGCAATCAGCAGATTGAATTCGGGTGAATAAACAATTGCCATGCTCGCATTCATGATGGGTGTAACCGGCCTGGCGACTGTCGCGATGGCCGACCATTTCACAGGCATGAGCCGGTCGGGTGACAGGGTATTTGTGGCCAGCGATGAGGGCTGGAACAGGTTTCCCGAGGCTCCACCTGCATACAGAACTCCTGTACTGATATACCAGGAGTGGGGGAGCAGTCTGTCAATCTGCACAGTAGCGCTGAACGTGGATTCCGAACCGCCAAACCACCCCATCTCACCCTTGAACCCGAACTGTCCAAGTGGTCCGGCCCAGCCCATGCCGGCAGTTGGTCTGCCTTTGTACAAACCCGCAATCCACTGCAGGTCGTATGCTCTCCAGTTGGATGAGAGCCGCAATGCCGCCACGCTGCTGCTGTCGGTTCTGCTTCCGCTCAGGGCAGCCTCGAGGGTGACAGATTTTCGGAATTGTTTCTGTATCAGGATGGCATCGGTGCCGGGGCGCTCTTCATAGTCGAAATCAAGAAAGTTCCACGCGTTGAACAGGTCGTTGGGTGTCCAGGTGGTAGCTATGCCCCAGTTGATGCGCTGACGACCCGCGCGTATACGCCAGTCGGCACGTGTATACTCCACCCACAGCCGGTCAATCACGGTGCTCCATATCAGTGCCTGATTGCTGATTACCAGAGCGCCATCCCACAGACCATTGTCCTGGTCCAGCACCTCTGTGTAATACGCACCAGCCGAGCGAGAACCTTCCCCGTAAAAAAGTCTGTTCCTCAACTCGGCATCCATTGTCCAGTTGCTGTCAGGTTCATATTTGAAAATCAGGCGATTGTGTAAAAATCCATCGGTTAGCGACGATTTTAGCGGCCCCACCCACGACAGGGTCTGCATATTTTTTACGTAGCCCCTGAACTCCGGTTTCCGGGCGGTGGTGTCTGCCTGCGCGTGCGCTTGCAGGTGCGCGCAGGCGAGCAGGCTGGAGAGTACGATGCGGCGAAGTACGTTCATTGTGTGTCTTCCGATATCTTACCGTCAACAAGCCGGACTACCCGTCTGGCCCGGTCAATAACGCGCTGGTCGTGGGTGGAGAACAGGAAGGTGATTTTTTCCTCGCGGTTCAGACGAACCATCATGTCGAGCAGGTTGTTCGCAGAGGCCGAATCGAGGTTGGCAGTAGGCTCATCAGCCAGGATGAACCGGGGCTTGGATGCAAGCGCTCTGGCTACGGCTACACGCTGCTGTTGTCCTCCTGACAATTCACCCGGACGTGCATCTGCCTTGTCGGAAAGTCCGATGGCCTTGAGGAGCTCACTCACCCGTCTTTCACGCTCGGACCGGGTTGCACCCTGAAGGAGCATGATGAATTCTATGTTTTCCCGGGCTGTCAGTACGGGTATCAGGTTGAACGACTGAAATACAAAACCGATGTTGTGCAGCCTGAAATTGATCAGCTCGTTTTCTTTCAGTCCGGTGATATCCACGCCTCCCACGATAATCTGTCCTTCAGTGGGCCTGTCGAGCCCGCCCAGCAGATTCAACAGGGTGGTTTTTCCTGATCCGGAGGGACCAACCAGCGCGGTGAATTCGCCCTCGGTGATATGAAGGTGTACGTTGTTTACCGCGTGAACCGGTACTGCCGACGCTTCGTTATATACTTTACTGACGTTATGGGCGTCAAGAACGACTTTTTCCATTTTTTATCTTCTGATGGCCTCTGCCGGTTTAAGTCTGAGTACGCGCATGGCGGGAATTATGGCCGAAAGAAGAGCCGTAATGCCGACCAGTATCAGGGTGTAAACAACACTGTGAAGGGGTAATTCGGGGTATATTATCTGGGCATATCCAAACCGGCTCATGGTTTCTCCTGCCATGGCCGAGAAATCAATGCCGTGTTTGCCCAGCCACAAAATGATCAGCCAGCCCGCAAACAGGCCAACCGGGGCACCTGCCACCGTCAGGAAAATGGTTTCCAGCAGTACCATGGTAAAGAGCCGGATTTTACTCGTCCCGATGGCCATCAACATGCCAATCTCCCGCGCGCGCTCGAGCACGGCCATCAGCATGGCATTCACGATGCCAAACGACAGCGCCATCAGAATAATTACAATGAAAATCATACTGTAGGAGTCAAGAGACGATATAACCAGATCGGTCTCCGGACTCAGCTGTTTCCATGTTTCCACTTTGTAATCCGGCAGAGCAGCCTGCAGGGCCGAGGCTGCCACTTCCAGATTTGTGCTGTTTTCCAGCAGTATGGCTGCCTCATGTGCCTGCCCGGTCGTTCCCAGCTGGGTGTCCAGCTCATCTTTCAGGATGAATATCTGCATCTCGTCGAGCGGTGCGTTCTCGCTCTGGTAGAGTCCCCGCACCCTGAATGCTCCCGATGCTATGTTGTCGTCAAGGTCTGTGAAGGTCAGAACCACCTTTGAACCTGTTCGAAGATTCATTTTTTGGGCCAGTCGCGTGCTAACAAGCACCTGTCCGGATACCGATGTATCCAGGTAGCTGCCGGATTTGACAAAAGAGGCCAGCTCCCGGGTGTTGTTTTCATCTTCGGGATTGATACCGTATATAAAGGTACCATTGGCGCTTCCCGCATTGGCAATCATCCCGGAGGCCACACTCCTGAGCGAAACTGATTTCACTCCCGGGGTTTTCCGGATTTTTTCCTGTGTTTCAGTCGCCGGAAAACTGAAACCGGGTCTGTAATCAGCCTTGAAGTCCGGATGATGTACCTGAATATGAGAAACCTCGTGCTCAATCGCTATCTTCAGGCGGCTGTTGCCCATGCCGAAATAGAGTGCTATGATAAACACCCCTGCCACCATGCCCAGGGCGATGGAGCTCATGATGACGGCACTGCGAATCTTGTTGCGCCAGATGTTGCGCCAGGATAAGTATATCAGCATGGTGATTCAGCTTCTGATGGCCTGTACGGTGTTCAGGCGCATGATGTGCCAGGCAGGATAACCTGCCAGTATCAGGGCCAGTACCAGAACGATGGCTGTTTGACTGATAAATATGTCTGACTGGAGTACAGTGGGGAATACGGCCTCGAATCCGAAGCGCTCAAAGGTTTCCCGAAGTGCCCCCCAGGCTTTAACCGGATGTTTCTCCAGGTACCACACAACCGGAAAACTGATCAGGATTCCGGCAAGTGCGCCCAAAAATGCTACCATCACGGACTCCATCACGGCCAGTCTCGCCAATAAACCGCGTTTCATGCCCAGGGCTACCAGCATGCCAAATTCACGCCGGCGCTCGGCCAGCATCATGAGCAGTGTGGAGAAAATCCCGAATGAAATTAACAGGTAAAGTACACCTGATATAATGTACATACTCGCCGTATCGGTTTCTATGTGCTGTACAATATCTGGCATCTTGTCTTCCCATGTCATCACGTCTGCCTCTCCCGACAGTGATGCCAGCAATGTGGCAGCGAGTGCCCTGAACCGGGTCTCGTCGGTCGGTCGGACTATCAGCGATGTTACGCCTTCACCGGTATCATACATCGCCCGGGCTGCACTGATATCCATGTACACCAGTCGCTGGTTGAGGTCTGGTGCACCGAACCGAAGAATGCCGGTGATAGCAAACTTCCCGGCAGCTGTGGACCCATACATGCTCTGTCCGAGCAAAACAAGGGTGTCGCCGGTGTACACCCCCATGGTTTTTGCCAGTTCCTCTGCAACCATGAGTCCCTGGCCACCTTTTTCCGGATATTCACCGGCAATCAGTTTGTCTTTCAGGCGCGTGATTTCGTTCTCTGTTTCCGGATCAATACCCACCACCATGCAACCTTTCGTCTTTTCATCAAATGAAGCCAGCGAAAATGCCTCAAGTCGGGGTGCCACTCCGGCTACTCCGGGCGTATGCAGAACGGACTGCAGCAGGCTGTCAGACAAGGGCAGACAGTTTTCAAGCGTCTGGTCTTTCCAGTAGCCCTTCCCGTGTATCTGTACATAACCCGTGTAAAAACTGACAACGTTGCGAATCAGATTGTCGAAAATACCTCGCTGGAGCGATACCAGTGTCACCGACAGCAGTACGGCGCTGCTGATGCTGGCCATGGTTATCAGGGTCCTGTTCTTGTTGCGCCACAGGTTGCGCCAGGCGAGTGTGAACAGCATGGTTACCTGATTTTTGTCATGTTTTCAACACTGAAAAATGATTCATCCACGGGTTTGTCAAAGATGAGCGATTTATAGGCAATCACCGTTTTTTGTCCGGGTTTTCCGGCAGGAATCATCTCGATGCGGGCGGGAAGCATGCGGCCGCCGAGCAACCTGATGTCTGAAGAAACCATGGTGTTTTCTACCTGATTGCCCTCACCGTAAAATTCTCCCTTCAATTGTATGTAGTCCTTCCTGTCAATCCAGACGACGACCTTCTCCCACACTACGGCTGCTCCGGCGTTCGGTGTCATCTCTATTTTGTAGCACTGGAAACCTCCAACCTCCTCCTGACCCAGCAATTTGTGCGTGTAGTCGTCAGCTGCCGATGACTCCTTCACCAGGTCGTCGTTGGTGAAATCGGTGCCCATCCATGACTGGTTCATCATGGACGGAGGCAGCTTGACCTTGCGCTCAAGCGAGGGAATCCAGTTCCACACCTCTTTTTTTCGCTTCAGATAGGTGATCCCCTGATCTTTGGCCGGCGCCTGAATCAGTATCATTGCGAGGTCTTTTCCTTTCGACCACGATTTGATTTCCATGCTGCGCGTCCATTTGGGCCGAACGGTGGTGATGGTCATTTCAGCCACGGAGGTATTGCCGCGCAGGCGATCTTCCGACCGCCGGACTATCTCTTTGGCGTCCTGTGAAATACCCTGCAGGGCGTAAAGAATCAGGGCAAAAGCGCAGAAGAGCCTTGGTTTGTTTATCATGACGGGTAAATTAATCCGGCACAAAGTACGGGGTGTCAGCATTGAATAAAGGTGATATAAATCAGTATTAACCCCGTCGTAGCTTACTTTTGCCTCCAAATTTGTTGAAATGCGTATTTCTGTTGTGCAAACGGCCCTTGTCTGGGAAAATATTGACGCCAATTTACGGATGTTCAGTGAAAAGCTGGCACCGCTGGCCGGAAAAACTGATCTGGTTGTGCTGCCTGAAATGTTCACCACCGGATTCACCATGAATGCTTCCACACTGGCTGAAGATATGAACGGCCGGACGCTGAACTGGTTGAAAGCAACGGCAAGTCAGCTTGGTTCTGCCGTAACAGGCAGTTTCATCTGCAGCGAAAACGGCTCAAACAGGAACAGGCTGATATTCATGTTTCCCGACGGTCATTTTGAGTATTACGACAAGCGTCACCTGTTCACGCTCGCGGGCGAACACGAGGTGTTCTCTCCCGGCAACGTGAAGCTGACCGTGGAATGGATGGGATTCAGAATTTGTCCGATGATCTGTTACGATCTGAGGTTTCCTGTGTGGAGCAGGAATCAGGCCGGTGCTGATGCCTATGACCTGTTGCTTTATGTAGCCAACTGGCCCTCCAGGCGCAGCTCCCACTGGCGCGCGCTGCTGCCAGCCAGAGCTATCGAAAACCAGTCGTATGTGGCAGGGGTGAATGTCGCGGGTCGCGACGGGAATGATCTGGAGTACTCCGGCGATTCGTGTATCATTGATTTTTCCGGACAGCCGCTGGTCTCGCTGACCGCCTGTGAGGCAGTTGCAACGGTATCCGTTTCCTTGCCAGAATTGCGCGATTTCAGGGCCAGGCTGCCGTTCCTGAATGATGCCGACCAATTCTTAATGAAATGAAAATATTTTCCCATTTGCTTGGAGCAACAAGACGGTTTTCTACCTTTGCAATAATTACAACCAATCAATAGCTCCTTGTGGGCAATTAATCGCCCTTTAATCCCTGTCTTCTGGGCGCACTTTCTGCGAAAACCGGCCCTCCATGTCGGTTTCCACCTGCTATGTGGTCACATACCCGTATAGCATGTTATGTAACATGACCGAAACAATTACCCTTCCGTCCCTCCGGAAAACCCGTTCACGTCGTGCATCGGCAGCCCTGCTGTCGCTGTTCTCAGTGCTTGTTCTGGCCTCTTTCAGACCAGCAGGCTATCCTCCGACTTTCGGTGCCAGTGACGCCGAGTCACTGCAGTTCAGAAGCGAGATAGTCGGATATGCCCAGAATTTTCTTGGTCTTCGCTATCGCTCTGCGGGTCGCTCACCCCAAACCGGGTTCGACTGTTCAGGTTTCACCCGTTTCGTTCTCGATGAATTTGGAATCAGTGTTTCTTCGAGCTCCTCACTTCAGTCCAGACAGGGCATAAAAAAATCGCTGAAAGATGTGTTGCCGGGCGATCTGGTCTTCTTCGGAAGTGTAGGCAGAATTCAGCACGTAGCCATGGTAGTTGAAAATACACCTGAGGGTATTATTTGTGTGCACAGCACTTGCAGTCGCGGTGTGATTGTCGAGAATGTCTCCACATCAAAGTACTGGAAACCAAAAATTTTGTTTGCGCGGGATGTCATTCGCGGAGGCGACCTTTAAAGTTGCTCAATTTCCTCACCAGTTCTGCGTGTTTTCTTCTGGATATTGGCAACGATACCCCGTTCTCCATAATAATGGACGATACTGATTTTTCCATCAATCTGACATTGCTCAGATTGACAAGAAAAGAGTAGTGACAGCGCGCGTACCTGTAGTCGGGAAAACTGTCTTCAAAACTGCCGATATTTCTTGACACGAGGATATTCTCCTTGTGTGTAACAATCGTGGTGTATGGCCCGTCTGCCTCCAGATAAAGGATGTCGTCGTGCCTGATTTGCCTCTGCTCGCCACTTGTATTGATGAGTACAAACTCACTCTCGTTATTTCTGGTTATATCATTAATCACTCTCTGAACTCCTTTGCAGAATTCGTCGTCATCAATTGGTTTCAACAGATAATATGACGCGCTTTTGTTCAGAGCTTCAATAGCATAGTGTGAGTATGCTGTCAGAAAAATAACATTGAAGGCTCTTTCCGGGAATGCTGACAGTACGTCAAAGGCTGTGCCCCCCTTTATCTGCACATCCATGAAAACTATATCAGGTTTGGTGCTGTTCAACAGCTCGGTCGCCGATTTGACACTTTCTGCGGTACCAACAATTTTGCATCCGGGAAAAAAGTGGTCAATTTTCCTGATTAGAATGTCTTGTCCGAGTTTCTCGTCCTCAATGATCAGACAGCGTATTTCAGGCATGATAACTGATTTTAATGGTGGCAATGGTCCCTTCCTTGCTGACAGGATCTGCGTCTTCAAATGTAAGCGTGATGTTCATATTATAAATTTCCTGTGCAATCTTTATCTTCTTTTCGATCAGCTCCATTCCTCTGGACTGGTGATTGGGTTTGTTTCTGTTGATCATTGCTGAATGGGTTCTGCCAATACCGTCATCTTTTACGGTAATAACAAGGTTGTTGTCATCACCTGTGCACACAACTCCTATGTGGCATTTCTTTTCGCTGTGTGCAATACCGTGAATAACCGAGTTTTCTACCAGCGGTTGCAGAATAAAGGAGGGTACTTGTTTGCCTCTGATACTGTCAGGGCAGGTTACATGAAAGGAGAAACTGTTGTCGAATCGCTCCTGCTGCAGTCTCAGGTATAGTTCTACCAGACTGATTTCTTCTCCGAGAGGGAGTATGGTTTCATTGCTTTTCTCAAATGCTTTTCTGAGCAGTACCGAAAAGTTACTGATCATTTTTTCCGCTTTGTCAGTACGACCCAGTGAAACCAGTGATTTCAGGTTGTTCAGTATATTGAATACAAAGTGAGGATTCATGCGGGACTGAAGTGCCTGCATCTCGAGTGTCAGAATGGTCGTTTTAGTCTGAAAAGCTCTTTCCTGCTCCTGTTCCCTGCGTATCACTACAAGGCGAATGGCAATTGCCGTCAGGATAAGGACGGTAATGATGGATAATATCTGAAACCACTTGTTCTCATAAATATGTGGTTTGACAAAAAACGAGAACGAGGTTACCGGACTGAACTCGGGATTGCCGGCATCAACAACGCGCAGGTAGAGGGTGTACTCGCCGGGAGCAGAAATCAGCAATCCGAATCTGGTCTCCTTTGAAAGGGCGCTCCACACAGAGGTTCCGCCTTCGCGTTCAAGCTTGTATTGCAGGTAGGAGTTCCTGATGCTCTCCTGATTGATGGAGCCGGCTATTATCTCCAGATTTTTGGTGCCCCTGTCGAGGACGCGCGGCAGGGAGTCGGATGGCACGCCGTCTATAAGCACATGATCTATATAGGCCAGAAAAGGTGTTTCTGATATGACAGGTGGTTTGAATGAGACCAGCCCCTGAACTGTGGGAAAAAAAAGACGTCCGTCGCTGCCCAGACAATAGTTGTTCTGAAATCCCCCGTTGAACTCGGTATTGATGATGCCATGTGCTTCATCGTAATGGAAAGGAATCAGCTGGTTCAGTTTATTTCTGTAAAAATCCCTCAACATATTTTCATTAACGGCCCAAAGTCCGTTATTGGTTGTAATGTACAGTTTCCCGTCGCCTACTTTGGCCAGGGTGAATACATCATACGGCAGTACACACTGTTTTTTTCTGTTGATGGAGGTAAGAACACCGTTTTCGTAACAATACAGACCTCCGGCACTGGCCCCTATCCACAGTAATCCCTCCTGATCTTCATAAAATGCACGAACTTCCTTTCCCTGCAGTCCGTCGGCCTGGGTGAGCATTTTTTTGATGGCGCAGTCTTCCGTGAATATGATCACCCCCGTTTCTCCCCCTGCACACACATCTCCGTTTGCCAGCTGGCAGAAGTTGATGAACAACTTCTGAATTTTGTCCGGATACAGGGGACTAATTTGACGGATGGTTTTCCCGTAGGCTATTCCCTGGTCGGTGGCAATCCAGTAACCTCCCTTGCGATCACGGAAACAACCGGTTACAATTGGTCCGGGAATTTGAGGTGGTCGTAAGCGGCCGGCTATCTTTCCGTTCTTTAGCATGAATAGTCCGGAGCCCCACGTTCCTACAGCCAGCGTATCACCAAACGTGGCAATAGAAATGAATGTACCCTCCGGGAATTTGTGCTCCATCAAGGTGCGGATACTGTCGGTCCGGGTATCCATCAGCAAAATCCGGGTGTTTTCAATGATAGCCAGTTTTTCCGGACCGTGCATGACAACAGAACCAAGTGAACGATCTCCGATTACCCCCGGACGGTAATATGTACGGGCGTATTTGGGCTCCAGCCGGAGCACTCCTTTGTTGCCCGTTGCTACCCACAGCCTGCCACTTGAAGCGTCGTAGGCCAGTCCGTTCAATGAATGAGAGGGGAGTCCGTCGCTTTCACCGTATTTTTCAGACCCGCCGGGAAAAATCCTGAATAGCCCTGAGTAGGATGACAGGTAAAAACTGTCGCGGCCCGTTATAACCAGACTGGTGAAACCGGGTGTGGAGTTGTCATCAAATAAAGAAATAACCTTGCCATCCTTGATTCTGTACAAATCATTGCTGCTCAATATCAGGAAGGAGTTGTCATACGGATCTTCCCTGATCTTTTTGATTCCGGATATATTGTGAACTTTCAATAATGTTTTGGCATCTGCAGTAAATTCATACACCCTGTCATAATCCGACATCACGATAGTGTTCCCGTTGTAGCAGATTTGCTCACAGTTTTTCACACCTGTACTGACCGAACCAGCAGGCGTAAGCAACGGATACCTATAGTGAGTAATTACCCCGTCCGAACTGATAGTGATTAATTCGTCACCACGGGTACAAATGGCATTGGAATTGCCGAGATAACGGGCTTCATGCGTTATTTCATACAACTCATCGTTGGATGTAAGCCCGTATGTGATGCTGTGTTTGTCATTGTGGTAAAGTTTGTCAACAGGAGAATTCGGGATATTTATAGGCAAAAGTTTAATGTGGTAGCCATCAAACAAATAGATGCCGTACTCCATGGCAAACAGTATATGCCCGTCAGACTCACAAAGAATGTCCAGGGTATTGTTCCCCGAGAGACCCTTGTTCCTGTAGTACTGATGCACAGAGAAAGGAAGCCCGGACGCGACCGATGGCGGAATCAGTATCCCAGCTTCCTGTGCGTGGACAGTCCGGACGACCAAACTAAAAATCAGGATTTTTACGAGACGCAGAAAGCGCATGGATTCAGTTTAACGCTAAAGTATTGGATATTCCCGATGATAGTGTACTTCCTGCCGAAAATTTAATAAATTTAGGTGTTTTAATCCACTTATTAGGTAGAGATGTCCACTTATTAAGTAATACTAAAAGCAGTTGGTATCCTGGTTACATTTGCGTCAGACTTCTCAATTATTTTACCTCTTCATAACCTGAATTTAAGGACATCATACGCTTCATACTTCGGCCATTCAGGCTTGTTTAATCCGGTTTTCGAAGTGAATGCCCACTCAGCTCGGTGGGCATTCTTATTTCAGAACCGTGCGTATTTACAGTTGTGTGCGACCGTAAAGGAAAATCCGGCACAGTTTTTTAAACACGCTCCAGCAGTTTGCCGGCTTTCTCCAGCAAATCCTCCGTTTTGGCAAAGCAAAGTCTGATCACTTTTTCATCCCTCAGATCGCTGTAGAACGATGAAACCGGAATGGCCGCCACGCCATATTCTGTTGTCAGGCGTTTGCAAAAGTCAAGATCACCCTCGTCGCTGATGTCGCTGTATGAGAAGAGCTGAAAGTAAGTGCCTGAACAATGTAACGGCCTGAATCGGGTGGCTGACATAGCACCGAGAAAGAAATCCCGTTTTCGCTGGTAAAAGTCAGGCAGAGCCAGATATTCATCCCTGTGCTGCATGAAATCGGCGAAGGCCGCCTGCATCGGGTGATTGGCGCTGAATACATTGAACTGATGTACTTTCCTGAATTCTCTGGTCAGTGCTGGCGGTGCTATGCAATAGCCGGTTTTCCATCCCGTATTATGGTAGGTCTTGCCAAAAGAATAAATCGCCAGCGAGCGCTGATAAAGTGAAGGATACCTCATCACGGATGCATGAGGCTCTCCGTCATAAATCAGATGCTCGTACACCTCGTCACTCATCACAATCACGTCGGTACCCTGAAGTATAGTTTCAAGCTCCCGCATATCTTCTTCCCGCAGTATGGTGCCTGTCGGATTCTGCGGGGTGTTGATACACAGCATGCGCGTACGCGGGTTGACTAGTTTTTTCAACTCCTGCCAGTTTACCCTGTAGTCCGGCGCCGAAAGCGCATAAACTACGGGTACACCTCCCATGGTCTCCACTGATGGCCTGTATGAATCGTAACAGGGCTCTATAAGTATCACCTCGTCACCAGGGCGTACAAAAGCGCCGATGGCACAAAAGATAGCCTGTGTGCCACCCGCTGTTATGGTAATTTCAGTATCCGGATTCACCATACAGCCATACAGCATCTCCATTTTTTCTGCAATCCGCTCCCGCAGAGCCATCAGTCCGGGCATGGGAGAGTATTGGTTCGCACCGGATGCCATGTGCCTGCTTACCAGCGACTGGAGTTCGGGCGAAGGATCGTAGTTGGGAAAACCCTGCGACAAATTGACGGCTCCGGCTTCACTGGCCAGACCCGACATGACTGAAAAAATGGTGGTGCCGACATTGGGCAGCTTGGAGTCAATACGCATCACGGTCCCGGTTAATAGTCCGAGTCGTCGGCAATATCATCGCTGTCGTCGCGGCGGCGGGTGACGATGATGTGGTCATCCTCGTCACTGGATCCTTCGGCGAGATCGTCATCGTCTTCGCCCTCTCCATCGAACTCATCGTCGACATCCACATCAACTATGTCTTCTTTTACAGGAACCTCGTCATCAAATTCTTCATCGTCTTTCACCAGGCGTTTGGCTTCCTGTACAGACATGCGAATGAGATAGTAGGTGTCCTCCGTTTCGAATGGAAGGGCAGATACTTTTTTGCCATCCTTGTCACTGTAGGAAACAAGGTGATCTGCGTATCCCGTTGGATACTTTTCTCTGATAGCGCGGACGATTTCATCCGTGAGCGCTTGATAATCTTTGACGACGCGTTTTTTAGCCAAGGGTCGGTAAAAGGTTGTGGTTTTATAATTCAGTCAGGCAGAAATGCTGTCGCAGTTTCTGATAGCGGCAAATTTAAGCGAAGAGGATTTTAAACCTGAAATATTTTGAACTTAAAATTTCAAATCAATTATTCTTACAATCTCTACCCTGCGTTCCCGGGCTGCATCCGGATGGTAAATTGAGTTCTTTTCATCGGTTATTTTATCACTTATACCCACTTTTGAGGCTGTTTCGCCCAAACTTAACTCGCTGATCTTCAGATGACCGCTGTCAATATATTTTTTCAGTGATCCGTCCTGCCAGGTCTCCAGTTCGTTCATCACGCTCTTTATTCGACGCCTGGCCAGAAAAAGGTTGTAGTCGCTTTCCGCGCGCGGACTGGTGAAGCCGCGGAGCTGTATTTCCCATGTTTCTCCTGATTCCAGCCGCTCCAGCAGCAGTTCACACAGCTGGCCAAGTCGCTCGGCACCCGCTCTTACTTCTTCGTCAAAGAAGCTGTCAGAAGCACTTGCGGCCTCACCGGCATCGCTATCCTTCAATCCAGCCGTAAAGCGCGCCCTGTACTCGTCGCGGCGTGCGAGGTAATTGCCCACTGTTTCAGCGTAAGTTTTTCTGGTCTCCGGATTTCTGGTTCTGCTGTCGGGCTGATCGTTGTCGAAGTAGAGTGGCAAGCCGCCAAAATCTTCAGGACTTTCAACATCGCTGACAGGCGGCTTTACTGTCGCGGTGTCGGGTTGCTGAACGGGCTCCGGCACCGGTGTAACAGGCGTGAGTCGTGTTGTGTCGGGCTTCAGCCTGAATGAAAAGAGGTCGTTGCAGCAGGTTTTGTTTTTTTCATCCAGGTAAAAGGATCCCGGACGGTTACTGCTGAGGTATCCTTTGTCGCCCTGTGCTGAGAGTATCATGTACAGGTCGTTGTAAGAGGAGTTGAGCCCGGGTCCTGCATTCACAGGTTTCTGGTCTTTTTCGGCGTAGAATATATCCTGACCACCATATCCGGGCCATCCGTCGGAGCTGAAGTAGAGCCGGCTCGTGTTACTGTCGTAAAACGGAGTGATGTCGTCGCCCGGCGTATTGATTCCGGGCACATTCACGGGTTGTGAAAAAGAGGGCAGGCTGGCCAGTTGTTTGCCCGGAATGGGGATATTGCACGGACAAAAATAGTTGGTGTCAAGCGCCACACTCCAGATATCCAGTTTGCCGCTGCCTCCCGGCCGGTCGCTCGCAAACCAGAGTGTCAGCGACTGGTTGCTGCTGTCGTAACCGACGTTGGGGTGGGTGGCGGTGTATCCCGGCATGTTCACAACGGGTGGCAGTTTTTTGGGTAACAGCCACTTGTTGCGGCGATCCAGCGCAGTAACCCAGATTTCACACCGCTTCTCCGATGCATTGATGTCTTTGCACAAGGTGAAGAAAACGTAACGCCCGTCAGGCGTGACGGCCGTATGTGCCACATGGGCCGTGTCTGTAACAGGGAATCCCCGGCCCGGCTCGCGGCTTCTGCCTGAAGCGACGGATATCATTATGCGGCTCATTCTGGCCGACTTTTTGCGAAGCCTCCCGGATTTTTTTTCGAAACGGGCGGATGAGTAGTAAAGGGTGTCTCCTGCGAGCGCGGGTGCGAAGTCATACCAAGGACTGTTGATCTCTTTGCCCGGGTGTTTTACTTCTGCCTGCAACTGCCCCGTTTCCAGTGAGCCAATATCCCGGCAAAGACTGGCCTCGGCGGCAGCTTTATTAAGGTACATAGTATCTGTGTCGCCGGGAGCCGTTTTCAGGAACAGATCGAAGTTTACAGCGGCGTTGGTGTAATCCCCGCGCATTTTCTGAACTTCAGCCAGTCTGAAAAAGAGAAGCGGAAATTTTTTGTAGCTGCCGGTGTCTGTTTCGAGTATTTGCCTGAAGGAGTTCTCTGCCTCCTGGCAGGAGTAGAGCAGTCTTGAACACTCGGCGTACCTCCACAGCAGATCGCTGTTGCCTGGCTTGCGATTCAGCAAATCGCCATAGTGTCTGACAGCAGCGCCGTAGTCTTTGGCATTGAACGCCGCCTCGCCTGCGCGCCTGTACGCACGCAGCGACTGTCCCATCAAAGTGGAAACACCAAGGAGGCACCATAAAACAAACAATACCCTAAGCCGCATAGAGGTATGAACCGGAATTCAGGTTGTTGGCGCGATGAACAAGTAGCACAATTGACGCATGGGCTATTGCGGAGGAAGCGCGCGGATTACAGACAATGATTAAAAGACAGGACACGTTCGGGTGCCGTTCAGCAATGGAACCGGTATCCTGTTCCAGACAAGAGCAATTTCCATGCCACCTCTGCCACTGGTAGCGGTATTAAATGAGGAAATGTTTAAATCATAACTAATTCCCAGCGTCCAGTTGTTCCTGTCAACCTGAATGGAGGGTATCAGCGCATCGTTTATACGGTGGGCTACAGCCAGCTGAACTGCGGTATGATTGGCCGTTCCTGTGGTCAGTATACGGCGGTAGCCGGCCCCGATCAGTATCTCCCGGGCTGAAGCCATCTGTTGCCAGGCACCGAACAGTACGGCATCGTCCATCTCTCCAGCCTGAATCACACTGTGAATATACAGGTCTGTTCTGGCTGGCAGTTTATTGCCGCCGGCCTCGAATCCGACATCGGGCCTGTTGATGTGGCTGAGTCCGCCGCCCGCCAGCACCGAATTTCTGTTGTATTCCGCCTTGTATTGCCAGCACAGGCCTGCTGTGAAGGAGGGCGAAACGCCTGATGCCGCCGGAAATGACTCGCGGCTCGGCAGCGACGGATCAAAACTGTCGCCGCCCCACTGATTCTGGAATGTGAGGTTGCCCGTTTCTACCCGGCGTTGCACAAGAGAAAGGCCGAATCCGGCGCCGAGACGGTGCTCCGGCGAAATTTGCTGGCCAACCGCCGCGGTCAATCCCGCCTGCAGCCACTCGAGCCCGCCGTCGCCAGCCTTGTCCTGCTGTAACAGCAAGCCCAGGCGCAGCAGACTGCTGCCGGAGCGCGCGGCCGTAAAATCGAAGGAGCCTGAAAAGGTTTCATAGGCCACCGGAACGCTCTGCCACTGACTCCTGTACAGACAGGCAGCACGCATGTCGCCTGGTGCAAGGGCCGGGGCGGCCGGAGTGAGTGTCACCGGGTTCAGATAGAACTGGGAGAAGTGAAGATCCTGCCCGTATATGGTGACAGCTGAGAAGATGATGATTATTGCGAGGTTATAACGCATATTTTAATGTCGGCTGGCACAAATTTAAATACAAATCACCACATTTGCCCCCCAATATTCTTGACACCATGCAATCACGGGTTTCCTTCGAAATATGCGCTGTTAATATACAGTCGGCCCACGCTGCTCAGGCAGCAGGCGGCCACCGGATTGAGCTGTGCTCTGCACTTGATACCGGTGGCGTTACGCCATCCCCCGGACTGATCAGGCATGCCGTAGTGCAGCTTTCCATTCCGGTCAATGTCCTTATCCGGCCCAGGGAGGGCGACTTCTGCTTTTCGGATGCAGAGATGGATGTTATGCTCGATGATATTCGTTTTTGCCGTGAGGCCGGCGCCAACGGGGTAGTGGTGGGTGCGCTCGACTCCGGCGGCCAGCTCGATCTGGATGCACTCAGGGCATTTAAATCGGTTGCAGGTGATATGGAGCTGGTGTGTCACCGCGCTTTCGATTTCACCCCCGATCCTTTCGCTGCCCTGGAACAGCTCATTGAACTGGGATTCGATCGCGTGCTGTCGTCCGGACAGGCCGATAATGCATACAAGGGCCGCTTCACACTTGGCAAGCTGGTAGGTGCAGCGTCAGGCCGGATCAGTATCATGCCCGGCAGCGGTATTGATGCATCCAATATTGCAGCAATCATGAACGAAACAGGCGCCTCCGAGTTTCATTTCACAGGAAAAAGAAAAGTTTCTTCACCCGGACAACCCATCGCCGGCCTGGATGCAGCCTACTGGGTGTCTGACCCGGATTTGATTAAAGCGGCGATCAATGCTGCAACGGGTTGATTTTTCTGAACTAACCAGCCTTTTTCAGGTTTTACTGTAAATTATCCGAACGCTCAGGTTCAAACCACCGCCAAATCCTGTATCATGCACGAATATGCCCCGCAAACTTCTCAAAAAATACATTTCACGTCTGTTCCCGGTGATCCCGTTCAGGCGCAGATGCTCACACTCGAAAATGGCCTGAAGCTGTTTCTTACTGTGAACAGGGATGAACCCAGGGTTTACACGGAAATTGCTGTCCGTGCCGGCAGTAAACACGATCCCGCAGATACTACCGGACTGGCCCATTACTTCGAGCACATGATGTTCAAGGGTACCGACAGGATGGGTACACTCAACTGGTCAAAGGAAAAAGAGCTGCTTGACCGGATTGAACAGCAATTCGAAGCGCACCGGAATGAACATGACCCGGCCAGAAAAAAAGAACTCTATGCTGAAATTGACAAGCTGAGTTTCGAGGCCGCCCGGCTCGCTGCAGCCAATGAGTACGATAAACTGGTGAGCGCAATCGGGGCCAAAGGCACCAATGCATATACCTGGGTGGAGCAGACGGTGTACGTGAATGATATTCCGTCGAATGAACTGGAGCGCTGGTTCGAACTTGAAAGCGAAAGGTTCCGCCGTCCTGTGCTGCGCTTGTTTCATACCGAACTGGAAACAGTGTTCGAGGAATACAATATCAGTCAGGACAAAGACTTCCGCAAAACGCTGAAGGCGCTGCAGGAAACACTCACACCTACGCATCCCTATGGCACCCAGACTACCCTGGGTCGGGGCGAGGATCTTAAAAATCCGTCGCAAACCAATATTTACAGGTTCTTCGACCAGTACTATGTGCCCAATAATATGGCTGTAGTCATGTCGGGTGATTTTGATCCGGAAGAAGTGGCCCGACTGGCTCAAAAGTACTTCGGATCATGGAAACCCGGCACTGTTCCTCCTTTCCGCTATGAAAAACAGCCTGAACTGACCACAAGGGTGCGCCGCGATGTGTATGGCAATGAGGCGCCATGGATTGAGGTGGGCTGGCGCTTCCCGGGTGCATCGTCGCCGGAAGCACTCATGCTTCCGCTTGTGGCAGGCATCCTCCACAATTACCAGGCTGGACTGTTTGATCTCAATATAATACAGCAACAGAAACTGCTGGAAGCTTACGCGTACCCGCGCGCATACGAGGACTACAGCAGTCTGCTGCTCATGGCCAAACCCCGCGACGGACAGTCGCTGGAAGAGGTTGAGACCCTGCTGATGGAGCAAATTGAATTACTCCGCGAGGGCAAATTCGACGACTGGCTTCCGCAGGCGGTAGTCCGCGATATGAAACTGAGTGAAATCAGGAGTTTTGAGAAGAATCAGGGCAGGGCAGGGGCCCTTACCGGCGCCTTTATACTCGGTATCCCGTGGAGCGAATTCACGGGAAGATGGGAAATTCTGGAAAAGGTTACCAAAGAGGATATTGTCAGCTTCGCCAGACAGCACATCCGCCCGGATAATTATGTAACTGTTTACAAATATCAGGGTGAGGACAAGAGCGTGATGAAGGTCGAGAAGCCCGAGATTACTCCCATTGAAGTCAACCGGGAGGGTATTTCCGACTTTGCAGGTGCCTTTCTGGCCAGAGAAACCCCCGATATCGAACCCCGCTTTCTTGATTTCTCCCGTGTATTTCAGAAATCGGCGCTATCTGAACATGTCAGGTTGCGGGTGGTCAACGATAAAAATTCAAAGGTTTTCCGGCTGCACTATTGCTTTGACATGGGAAAAACTGCCGAACGCAGGCTCGGACTGGCGGCGTCATACCTTCCCTATCTGGGGACTTCCAGGTTCTCTCCGCGGGCTGTGCAGCAGGAGTTCTACCGCCTGGGCCTGAGTTTTTCGGCCAGTTGCCAGGATGACTACTTCTTTCTGACGCTTGAAGGTCTCAGCGAGAGTTTTGACCAGGGAGTTTCGCTGCTGGAACATCTGATTTCAGATGCTCATCCGAATGCTGAAGCACTGGAAAACCTGGTGGCTGACACACTGCTCCGCCGCGAAAATGAAAAGTCAGACAAACGCGTTATCCTGAGCAAGGCCATGGCCAGTTATGCAAAATACGGACCGCGTTCGCCTTTTTCTGATCGTATTCCTGCTGCCCGCTTGACTGAAATCAAACCGGAGGAGCTTACTGGACTGATCAGGGGATTGTTCGAGTACAAACACGACGTCCTGTACTGTGGTCCGGCAACAGCGCGGTCTGCGGGTGCCGTCATAAAGAAATATCATCCCAAACAGGCCGGAGCGCTGGCTCCGCTGAAAGCAGAGAAATATCCTGAAACCGGAGTGAGGAAGGATCGGGTGCTTTTTGTGCACTTCCCCATGGTGCAGGCCGAACTGCTGCTGCTGTCGAAGGGTACACCCGGATTTAATCTGGAGGAGTATGTGTTTAACGAGTGGTATAACCAGTATTTTGGTTACGGACTTTCCAGTATCGTCTTTCAGGAAATACGTGAATCCAAGGCGCTGGCATATTCAGCCTATGCCCACGCGGGAAGTCCGACCCGGAAAAACCGTGCGCACTGGCTGCAAGCGTATGTCGGCACACAGCCCGATAAACTGCGCGAGGCAATAGAGGCATTTCAGACTATCATGGAGGATATGCCTGTGTCACTGGCACAGATGGAGACAGCGCGTCAGAGTGTCCTGAAGCAGATTGCTGCCAGCCGCATAACCCGTTCGGATATTTTCTGGACGTGGAGGGGTAATCGCGACAAAGGTTTCAGCAACCGCGACTTGCGCAGGGATATTTATGACGCCATGCTGCAGGCAACACCGGACGACCTGATGCGCTTTCACCATGAAAGAGTGAAGGGGAGAAAATACACCTGGCTTGTTCTGGGTGACAGAAACAACCTTGACTTCGGGTATCTCGGGAGAATTGGAAAGGTGACCGAGCTGAAGCTGGAGGAAATATTCGGAGAGTGAGTTCCTAGCCAGCTTCGGATTTGATGACTTTCTTCATGTACATCTGCTCACCTATTTGTACCTGAACGAAATAAATGCCCGGAGCGATGTTGGGCAGTTCGAACCTGCACAAGCCGGCTCCTAACGGTCGCCTTGGAAGAATGACAGCTACGCTCCTGCCCGATTCATCTGTCATTTCAATGCGAACATTGGCAGGGCGTACGAGTTCCAGATCGAGTGTTGCCTTGCTTACATAGGGGTTGGGATAAACCTTCAGGTCAACATTGTCGAGTTTTACTGAACCGGCAAGCAAAACTTCCTCGTTTCGTCTGACAGATTTTAATGGCTCGGATGCCTCTGGTGAGGATTTCCGGGCCGTCCAGCTCAGAGCGTTAATGAGCAGTCGGGAGGGTGACTCCTCGTCATAGTAGTACTCCACACCTATATATATCACCTTGCCATTTCCCAGCTGCTTGTAACCCACTGCCGGATAACCACCTACTTCAGCCACGGATACGAAAGCCGGATCTGAAATATCGAGGGGATAGGCGAAGTTGGTAGTTGAAAAATCAGTTGGCTCACCCTGAAGAAGGGGGTGATCGGGGTTCAGGCAATGCAGCGGAACCTCTTTGGAAAAATATCCGAAATCGAGGTCAATCAGATCGAACTTCTGCAAAACCTCGAACTCGTGCGTGCCGGTTACGATCACAGAACCACCACCCAGTACAAATTTTTGGAGGAGTTTGCCGTAGGACGTCAGGGTAGAGGAGGTAGTAGCCGAAGGGTAGGCAATTACCACCGCATCGGTTGACTGGAGCGCCATCTCCAGGCTGTGCAAATCGCCGGAGGTGTATTCAGTGAAAGAAACTCTGGGGAGATTTCTGGATATGATTGCCTGAACTTTCTCGTTGTACGCCTTCCCGTAGTCACTGTAGTTTAACATAAGCACCTGCAGGCGCACACTCGAATCAGGGTCTGCCGCGTACAAAGCATCCTGAAACTGCTCCGCTCTGTTGTCCGGATTGAACAACAAATGAACGGGAGTATTGTACAAAACAGGAGTGCCTTCAGGTTCATTCCTCAATGAACTGAAAGAAACAAGGCCGGAGAGAGCGGCCAGAAGCAGGGAGTATGTATAAATTCGGCGCATGGGCATTCCCAATCGCGTAAAAAACGCTTTGAGAGAGGTTATAGTATAAGGTGGGCCAAAGTTAAGACATTTTCTTTGAACAGGTACATAAAAAAATGGCCCTGCCGGGTAATCGGCAGGGCCATGTGGCAAAGAATCTGATTATTTGCCTGCAACAAGGCTCACCTGAAGGTCGAACTCGTCATAGATGGTTTTATCGCCCAGTCCGTCGAAGAA
>CAIYFY010000333.1 GCA_903925535.1 uncultured Bacteroidota bacterium
CGTTGCCTACTGTATAGGTATTACCAACATTGACCCGATCAAGTACCAGCTGCTGTTCGAGCGTTTTCTCAATCCGGACAGGAAGTCCATGCCCGATATTGACACGGACTTCGACGATGAAGGCCGGCAGAAGGTGATTGACTATGTGGTGGATAAATACGGGAAACAGCAGGTAGCCCAGATTGTCACGTACGGCACCATGGCGGCCAAAATGTCTATCAAGGACGTCGCCCGTGTACTTGATTTGCCGCTCGACCAGTCGAACACACTGGCGAAACTGGTGCCCGACAAGCCGGGTATTTCTCTCAAAAGGGTACTCACAGCACCCCTCCACGGCGACGGCTCTCTGTCGGAAAAAGAGAATCTCGTAACTGAAGATCTGGAAAACTGCAAGCGCCTGCGGGAATACATGGAGACAGGCGGCACGCTTGAAAGCACCGTTCTGAAAGAGGCACTGATTCTGGAAGGATCCGTTCGCGGCACTGGCATACACGCCGCGGGCATCATCATTGCACCCAAGGAACTGACGGAGATTATACCCGTTTGCACCGCCAAAGACTCCGATCTGCTGGTTACCCAGTACGAAGGGAGCACCATCGAGGATGCAGGCGTCATCAAGATGGACTTTCTGGGCCTGAAAACGCTTACCATCATCAGGGATGCTCTGCGCATGATCGAACAGAACCACGGAGTCAAAATTGACATTGACACCATTCCGCTCGACGACCCGAAGACGTACGAACTGTACCAGCGCGGCGAAACAAACGGCACATTCCAGTTTGAAAGCGCCGGCATGCAAAAGTACCTGCGCGAACTGAAGCCCGACAAGTTCGACGACCTGATCGCCATGAACGCGCTCTACCGGCCGGGGCCGCTCGAATATATTCCAAACTTCATCGCGCGCAAGCACGGGCGCGAAGCCATTACCTATGACCTTCCGGAAATGGAGGAGTACCTGAAGGAAACACTGGGTATTTCTGTTTATCAGGAACAGATTATGCTGCTGGCCCAGAAACTGGCCGGCTTTTCAAAGGGCGATGCCGATGTACTCCGGAAAGCCATGGGCAAAAAGCAAAAGGCTGTTCTGGATAAAATGAAGGGGCAGTTCGTAACCGGAGCAGTTGCCAAGGGACACCCGGCCGGGAAACTGGAAAAAATCTGGACCGACTGGGAAGCCTTTGCATCTTATGCCTTCAACAAGTCGCACTCCACCTGTTATGCGTTTGTAGCCTATCAGACCGCTTATCTGAAGGCACACTACCCTTCCGAGTACATGGCTTCGGTACTCACCCACTCGCAGGGGAATATCGAAAAAACCACTTTTTTCCTGGAAGAGTGCAAGCGAATGGGGCTGAATGTGAAGGGGCCGGATGTGAACGAATCCATGATCAATTTCGGGGTGAACAAGCGCGGTGAAATCCGCTACGGCATGGGGTCGGTAAAAGGCGTGGGTGAAGCGGCGGTGGAGTCACTCATCGAAGAACGCAAAAAAAGCGGCCCATTCCGCGATTTGTTCGACTTTATGCGCCGCTCCAACATGCGTACCATCAACAAGCGGGTCATGGAAAATCTGGTTTACGCCGGAGCATTCGACGGATTCGGACTGCCACGGGCTACCTTCTTCACAGAGGTTGACAAGGACGTTCCCTTTCTTGAGCGACTGCTCAAATACGGATCATCCTGGCAGGAAGACAAAACCATGTCGGCCAACTCGCTGTTCGGCGACCTGTCGGATTCTGTCAGCATCCCGGAACCGGCCATACCCAAAGTCAACGAGTGGGGGCTCATTCTGAAACTGCAGAAGGAGCGGGAGGTGATAGGTCTCTACCTGAGCGGTCACCCCCTTGATGATTTCCGGTACGAGTGGGAAAACTTCGCCACACCACTCGAAAAGGTGGATAATTACCGGGGCAGAAAGGTGAATGTGGCCGGATTTGTCACGAAAGCCGAGCACCGCATCAGTCAGAAGGGTACAGGCTGGGGCCGCTTCACCATTCAGGATTATACCGGCTCTCTGGAAATTACCATGTTCTCGGAAAGTTATGCCAAATTCAAGACGTTCTTTGAAGAAGGTACCAGCGTTTACGTAGAGGGAGAGTTCAGGCAGCGCTACAACTCCGACGAGTTTGAGTTCAAGGTAAATAACGTCAGACTGCTGGAGACCATCGGCGACGAGAAGACAAGCTCCATCACGCTGAAAATCCCGGTTGAAGTGATCTCCCGGGATCTGCTCGATAAAATTGAACAATTGTGTCTGGCTCACAAGGGCAAGCATACCCTGAAAATAGAGCTCATTGACAGGCAGAACAAGGAAAAACTATCCTTTACCAGCGGCGCCAGAAAGGTAACTGTTGGCAACGATTTTATCGCAGCCATGGAAATACTGGGGGTTGAGTGCGGCGTAAACTGACGGCCGGTTTACTCGACCACCACTTTCCCGAATCGCATGAACTGTCCGGTTTCCACCCTGTAGGCATAAACACCCGCAGGCAGGTTGTCCAGCTCCAGGGTACCCGCAGTGGTAAACTCCGTTTTTCGCACCTGTTGTCCTTTTTCATTAAACAGTCTGAATACGCAAGGCTCCTGAACGCCGGATATCAACTGCAGTGAACCTCGCGACGAAACCGGACTGGGGAATACCCTGAACTCGAAGCCTGCAATTTCTTCGTTGCTGCGTGTCTGTATGCCTCCTGCACGGGAAGCCCCGGGTATTTCCAGCCAGAACTGACCCGCCTGTGTGACCTGATTACCATTTATAAAAGACACCTCCGACTGCAGTCCCGGCGTAACGGCATCACTGTTATCGAGGCTTTGCCAGACCGGTCCGTGTGCGAGCGGATCGCGGCGCCAGAGTTTGCAACTGTTTCCAATATCGGCAGGAAGGCCGCCAGTCTGGCTGAAACTGACTTCTGCCGGCGCCACAAAGGTGCCGTTGGAGCCGAAATTGTGCAGTATCCAGTAATCGGAAAACTGATTGGCCGCGATGTCGGGAAGTGTATCAGGAGATACGCTCAGCCTCGACACCACCACCTCGCCATTGGGATAGGTGCCCTGCGACGGGAATAAAAGCGTGAGTCCGGTAGCACCAAACCCGTAGCGCTTCTTGCCTGCCACAACGGTGGATCTGTAGCTCACTCCCTTGCCCACCGGTGCCGTGGAGCGCTCCCTCTTGACAGTGGGCCCCACCAGCGATCCGTGCCTGATTCCCACCTTGTCGAGCGCTGGGCCGCCCGGTTCGTTGAACTGGTAATAACTAATCAGTTCGGGGAACTGTGCCGGATCTTTGGTCAGGTGCATCAGCTCGCGGATCTCTGCCTGAGTCAGCGATCTGTTGTAAATGCACACTTCGTCCATGGTGCCTTTCACAAAACGTCCGCCCCAGCCCTTGTAGTTACCCAGCCGGTTGCCGGAGTCAAAGTTGACTGCCGGCACGGTAAAATTGTGCTTTGCTCCTTTTCCGTTCACATAAACAGTGATACCTGTGGGATCAGCCACCATGGCCACATGGCTCCATTGCCCGGCGGGGGCCGTCAGACCGCTGTTCCACCACCAGGCGCCGTTGGGCCAGTGGTAACCAATCTGATTGGAGCCCGGGAGAAAATTAAAGCCTGCGGTATTGCCGTCATGCATAAAAATGGAACTGTAGTCAGGCTGAATCCCGTCCGGTTTGATCCAGGCCGTCACAGTGATTGTGTTGGTAGTGATATTCAGTGGAGGCAGCGCCACATAATCCTCCGAACTGTTTCCGCCGAGGGTCACCGCCGAACCGGGAATGGTATCGGCACGACAGGCGTCGTTGACGCGAATCGTGAGCGAGCCGGAATAGGATCCGTTCACGGTGAGTGTGGCAGTATAAACGCCGGATTCACCGAAAACTACCCTGGGGTTGCGCACGTGCGTGTCGCTCGACCACCGGGGCGCTGGACTGAACGACCAGTCCCAGGTGGCACCGTCGTGATTCAGGACAGAATAGTCATCGAAATAGACTGTATCGCGGCTGCAGCCTGTTTCCAGGGCGCTGGCCATGGGCTGCACAATAACCTGCGAGGGCTCGTACAGGGGCGCTTCCCAGACGCCGAAGCCCCAGGTTCCGTTTCTGATTTTACCATCGCGGTAGAAGGGCTTCAGGCGGTTTGTCTCGGCAGAAAGCGGAAGATCGGTGCTGTAGGGCTGCCAGTCGCTCATGCTGTTATTCCGGTAAAACACCCCGGCGCTGGTGCCCAGATATATACCGCCGTCGGTGCCGTACTGAGCCAGAATATTCGTGATTCGGATATTATTCAGGATGGGGGTAGTCAGGTTTACCCACGATACACCGCCATCGGTTGTCTTGTAAATCTTCTTGCCATTGGATCCATAACTCACCGACACCCACAGAATATCCTCGTCTTCTGCACTGAGGGCCATTTTCACCCGGTCATTGTTGTTGGGCAGCGGGAGTTTGGTCAATTGCGTCCAGGTTTTACCACCGTTGTTGCTGCGCCACATGGCGTCATCAGTCCCATCCCACTGGGAGCAGTAAATAACTTCCGGATTGGAGCGGCTTACTTCAATATCAAAAACCGAGTTGTCGCTGTTTCCCGGAAAGGTGTAGAGGGCAGCAAATGAAGTGCCGCCATCGTAACTTTTCCATATTTTATTCCCGTTTCCGAGATAGACGATATTCCAGCAGCGCGGGTCCCATACCATTTCCGAGTTGGCGTAATAGGCATACGATTCGTTGGGAAACAGGCCAACCGGGAAATAGGTCACACCGTCCTTGAATCCGCCCTTCAGTCTGTAACCGCCGATATCCGAGTGATACGTTTTGCGGGCATCACCCGGATTCAGGTAGCCGGTAGCAGCCTCCGCCCCGCCCATCCTGTAAAATTTTCCTTCCGGGAAGGACTCGTGCCAGGCCATATTCCCGTTGTGGTAACGGCCACCCACCAGTACATCCTCATTCCAGCCGGCATCGAAACCCCAGTTGTCGGAGCCTGAAATTCCGTTCATGCGGGCATCCATGGAAGCCCCGAAGTCGGGGGAATAGTTGACACCACCGTCAGAGGTAATCCACAGATCATTTCCAATGGCAGTCAGGGCCTGAATATCCGGGTGGCTCCACGACAATCCGCCGACATACCCGCCGAGTGGCTCCCACGTCTGGCCACCGTTATTACTTTTAAACCAGGAACAGCCCCCGGCAATCAGCTGATTATCGTTGTTGGGGTTCACAACAATGGCCATGTCGTAAAAGCCCTGCGTAAACCAGTCAACTCCGTTGGCATCCATCAGGTTGGTATGATTGGGAATGGAATAAGGCTGTCCGATACTGTTGGAAGGATGGGTATTGGTCCAGTTGGCACCGTCGTTCAAACTCCGGAAAACACCGACATATCCGCCCAGATTACCGCCTTCTCCGCAGATATAGACATAAACTTTGGATGGATTGGAGGGGCAAACAGCGATAATGGCGCCGGTTACAGATTGGCCGGTGCCGGGCGTCCACCAGCCTGTATTGGAATTGGTGAAGGTCGCACCCGCGTCGGTGGAAACCCTGAAATCGGAGCCGCTGCCACTTTTTCTGACTGTAAATACCGTAGAGGGAGTACCGGGCTTGAACTTGACTGTCCAGGTTTGCTGCACGTGTATTTTCGTCCAGACAGCACCTCCGTTGGCCGTCCTGACCAGTCCCTGATCGGTAGCAGCCAGCACCACATCCGGCTGATCAGGTTTGATAGCCAGTTCATTGGTCCAGAGATTATTTTCAGTATAAGCGTTCGTCCAGGTAGCGCCGCCGTTGGTGCTTTTGATGATTTTCCCGCCCGTTCCGGCGTAAACAGTATTCGGGTCGTTCGGATGCACGGCGATGGCACCGAAAGCGCCGTGCGTGATACCGGCCGACAGCAGCGTCCAGTTCATGCCCTTGTCAGTAGTTTTCCAGATGCCGCCCGATTCCCCGCCGGCATACACCACATTCGGATCGGATGGCGCCACGGCGATGGAGTAGATATTCGTTTGCCAGGTAACTACGGTCTGCCCGTCGGTATCGAACGTTTGTTTGGGCCCTACGAACGTCCAGCCGGCTGCGCTGCCCCGCTGTTGCGCCTCCTGTGCGCGCAGGAGGAGACGCTGTTTCTCCGCCGCGTTCATTTCATCCACTGTTGGCTCGTGGATGGTACCGTCGCCCTGCGCAAGTGGTCGCGCCCAGTGCATCCAGCGTTTGTAGAACTGGGTGTAACTGTTTTTTTCGAAGGGGTGTGACTCGTAATAATCTCCGTACGCCTGCTGAATTTCAAATACGTTGGGGTTATCAGACATCATCCTGTGCATCCATTCAGGCGCATCGGGACCCATATAAACAGGTTCAGGTTTCTGCTGGGCAGAGAGGTGAAGAGCGAGAAAAAGCGGAAGCAGAGCGAGTAATCTCATTTTGAGCCGGTTGAAAATGATGAAGTGCAAATATAGAGATCATTTTATACCCTGTATGAAAACCGTTGGTCGCCCTTTGGCGTTCTGTGTGCTTTATCGGTGGGGCATGCGTCATTATGCGTACTTTGCGCCGCCATCAAGATGGCAAATCAGTCAGTTACATGGATTCACTTACTCAGATAGTGTTGGGTGCGGCCTGCGGAGAAGCAGTAGCCGGCAAAAAAATAGGCAACCGGGCCATGGTGTGGGGCGCAGTAGGCGGTACAATACCGGATCTCGACGTGCTTGCCGGGTTATTTACCGATGAAATTACCGGCACTTCGTTCCACCGGGGTTTCATGCACTCCTTCCTGTTTTGCACCCTGGCACCCTGGGCCCTGGCATGGCTGGTGCGCCGCTTTTACGACGAACAGATACACCGGAAAAGGGGTTACAAGGGCGCGCTGATGGCGATATGGCTGCTTTTCTATCTGGGAGCAGCGGTGGGCATCAACTTCATCCCGGTAGCTCTCGGCGAAGGGCTCCGGTGGCAGATACTGATTCCAACCCTCGCGCTGGGCGCTCTGTTCGTCTACCGCTTGTGGCGCGACTACTGGAAACGGGAACTGTCGCCGGTGAATACAGACTATAAAACCTGGGTATCCCTGTTTTTCTGGAGCATTTTCACCCACCCCATCCTCGATTGTTTCACCAGCTGGGGAACACAGGTATTCCAGCCGTTCGATGACCTGCGTGTGCAGTGGTGTACCGTATCGGTGGTAGATCCGCTTGCTACCCTGCCCTTTCTGGCATTTCTGCTTATTGCCACCCGATTCAACCGGGTAAACAGCAAAAGAGCCCTTACCAACTGGCTCGGTATCGCCTGGTTCTGTGGTTACATTCTTTTTTATACCGTATGGCACAAGTGGGTTGTAGTCAACGCCTTTGAAGCATCCCTGAAAGAACAGGGTATTCAGTATTCCCGCATCTACACCAATCCGACCATTTTCAACAATATTGTTTGGGCCGGAACGGCAGAAGGTGATACAGCGTACTACTTCGCCCTGTACGGATTCAACGACCGGGAAAGAAAAATCAGGCAGTTCTCGGTCATCCCCAAAAATCACCACCTGATGAACCATATTCCGGCCGACGACCGGGCAGGCCGGTTCCTGCGCTGGTTCTCCGACGGGTACTACAACGTACTACCCTACAACGGGGATACCCTGCAGGTGAACGACCTGCGGTTCGGGATCATGGGTGAAACCCTGCACGGCAACAACTATGTATTTCCGTTCCTTCTATTCAAAAATGAAAAGGGAGAATGGGATGTAAAACAAAACAACCGCAACAAGGAACATCTGGAGGAAAATAAACAGTCCTTTGCCGAACTGTGGCATCGCGTGACGGCAGGCAAGGATTAATCCATAAAACAAAGGCAGATTATGATTCAACGCACAATAACAGGCATTGTATTCGGCGCGGTTATGCTGGGAGGTGTATTTGGGGGTATGTACACTTTTTTTGGCCTTTTTACGCTTGTCACAGCCGGATGTCTGTGGGAATTCACCGGACTTGTGTTTAAAAACGACCCTTCCGACCGGCTCAGAAGACTGGCGGGCACAGGCTGGGGCGTACTGGTGTATCTGCTGATTGGTGGCAGCGGTCTGGGACTGCTGGACGGAGCGTTTTCGTTTTACGGACTGATTCTGGCTGTCCTGACTGCCCCTGTATTTCTGGCACTGGAGCTGTTTTTACACCCTGAAAAGCCCTTCGAGCGCGCCGGATACTATCTGACAGGACTGTTGTATATCAGCTTGCCCTTTTCCCTGCTGACCTATCTGTCCATGCCTGCCGGCGAATTCTTCAGTACCGGCGATTACGATCCGCTGCGCGTATTCGGTCTGTTACTCTTGATCTGGTCGAACGACTCCTGGGCATATATCTTCGGCTCCAGATTTGGCCGGCACAAGCTGTACGAGCGCATCTCTCCGGGAAAAACCTGGGAGGGCTTCATCGGAGGCGGCATTTTTGCCCTGCTCACAGCGTGGGGATTGTCTTTTCTGATTCCTTCCTTTACACCTGCTCAATGGTTGAAACTGGCAGCGGCAGCTGTAATTTTCGGTACTATCGGCGATCTGGTAGAGAGTATGCTGAAGCGAAGCCTTCAAATCAAAGACTCCGGCACCTTGCTCCCGGGACACGGCGGGTTGCTCGATCGCTTCGACGCCTTCGTTTTTGCCATACCGTTCTACTGGCTGGCACTGGTAATCTGATGCTGATGACCGGGTACAACCACGAGACCGTTCTCCGGCAGCTCTACCCTTTCCAGCGTACAAACGCTTCCATGGCCTCGTACTCTGCCAGTCCGAGGGCGCTGTACTGACTTGCAGTGTCGCGGTTGCGGTCCTCCGCGCGTTGCCAGAACTCCCTTTTGTCGTCGCCGGGGAATGGCGGACGATCTTTCTGGCTCTGGTGCATAAATATGGCCTGACGTTTTTTGCGCAAC
>CAIYFY010000334.1 GCA_903925535.1 uncultured Bacteroidota bacterium
ATGAAGGTGTAATACGTTATTTGCAGGTGATTGACATAAATTTCGATAGCTGTGAACAGGGCAAGAAGCCCCGTACCCGCAATCCAGCGCCCCCTGAAAAGCAACACCATGGCAGCCATCAGTGCGGGAGCGATGGCAAGGGCAGCCATTTTGGTAGAGTGCCCTGCCTCCAGAATATCCACATTGTAGGAGGTTATCCCGAACGCAAGCGCGCCGAAAACTCCTGTCAGCCAGTTGCAGTTGAGGACCGAAAGGAGCAGGTACATGAAAAACATGGCTGCGAAAACCGACGCCCACACCTCTGTGTAATCTGCAAACAGAAAAGCAGCTTTTGCCAGCGGACGGGTCAGATTGCCCTGCGGAGTAGTATAAATCTGATAGCTGGGCATACCGCCGAACAAGCTGTTCGTCCAGAGCGGGGCCTTCCCTTCTTTCTTTATGTAATCCTGTATCTCAGTCTGTATGGCGCGGGCCTTGTCGTTATCAGGCTGAGGCAGAACCTTGTCTCCGAAGAAATTGGGAGAGAAGAAAATGGCCGCAACCGCCAGCAGGATGAGCGCGGCATAAACATGTGGTAGTATTTTTTTGAAATCCATAGACACAGAAATAGCTGTTCGGGGCGAAGGTAGCGAGAAATCGCATTTCAGCATATTATTCCCCGGTTAACGGTTAATTAATGTGTGAAAAGGCTATTCATTGCTAACTTGCACCCGTTAAAATTAAAATTATGATGAAATACCTGCCATTACTCGCGCTGCTTGTCCTCTTTGCATGCAACGCTCACCGGAATGTATCTGTTCAGCAGTTATCGCAGCAGCGTATTCTGCTGCCCAACCAGTGGAGCCTTACTCCAGCAGGCAGCACCCATCTTCCCCTTGGCGATCTTCCGCTCCAGATGGTTGTATCAACTGATCAAAAATGGATAGCCGTCACCAATAACGGGGTGGGAAAACAAAAAATTCAGCTGTTCAGAAACGATGACGGCAGGTTGTCACAGTCAGACGAGGTTCCGATTGGCAAGGCATGGTACGGACTGGCCTTCAGCACAGACGGCAGCAGGATATATGCTTCCGGTGGCAACGACAACACCATCGTTGTTTTCAGGAATGAATCCGGGAAGTTGCGCCGCGACACGGCACTTTCGCTGGGTGCTCCCTGGCCCAAAGGCAAAATTTGTCCGGCCGGTGTTGCCGTTAACGATGCTGCAGGTCTTGTTTACACCGTCACCAGGGAAGACAGCGCATTCTATGCACTCTCACTGAAAGGAGAGATCGTGAAGCGGATTCCGCTGGAGAGTGAACCGTATGCCGTTCTTTCCCTTCGCACGAGAAATGAGGTGGCCGTTTCGCTCTGGGGAGCCCGTAAAATTCTCGTATTCGACAGCAACAACTTTTCTCTGAAATGCACCATCAGTACCGGCGATCACCCCAATGAAATGATTACCGACAAAAAGGAGCATATTCTGTATGTAGCCTGCTCGCTCGATAATGCCGTTCATGCCATTGATCTGGAAACGCGCAAGACGCTTGAAGTACTCAATACCGCGCTTTACCCGGATGCACCCAACGGCTCCACCCCCAACAGCCTGGCCCTGTCTGAAGACGGTGAAACACTCTATATCGCCAATGCCGACAATAACTGTCTGGCGGTTTATGAAGTGGAAGAGCCGGGCAGCAGCGAGGCGGAAGGGTTTATACCCACAGGCTGGTATCCCACTTCTGTGCGGTGTGTCGGCGATAACATTCTGGTAGCCAACGGAAAAGGAATGTCGTCAGTTGCCAATCCGAAAGGCCCCAGTCCGTTCTACAAAAGGGAGGACTCCCGCGCAGCACAGTATATCGGTGCATTGTATCAGGGCACACTGAGTATTATTCAGGAGCCCGGGGACCGGGAACTGGAAGCGTACTCGAGACTGGTTTATCAAAACTGTCCCTACAATAAAGCCAGAGAGTTTCAGACCGAGGGAGAA
>CAIYFY010000335.1 GCA_903925535.1 uncultured Bacteroidota bacterium
ATACGCTCACGAACGTCAATATTGAAGTCACTCTGACAGTTATTGGAGTCTTTTATAACCAGATTGATCATGCTTACGCCGAGTCCCGAGAGAGAATCCTGGGTGGTAAACGGGCCACCGTTCCAGCTGAACAGATAGGGTGGGGTGCCGGCGGTAATATTGTCTATCCTTACCTCTCCGTTGGCAGTGCCGTTGCAGTCCGGATAGGCAATCAGTGTATCAATTTCCACATCCGGATACACGAGTACATTCTCGATGTCGGTAACCCTGCAACCGAGGTCAGTCTGGAGTTTCATGACGATCGGATGGATGCCGGGTGTGCTGAATTTGACTGTATGCGGCCCCTTCCCGGTAGCGGTTTGCGGAGTGGCATCAGCACCAAAACTCCAGTTCCAGCCGGTGATAGCGCCAATCGGAAATGAAGAAGCGTCCTCAATCACGACCGGTATATCGAGGCATACGGCATCGGGAATGGTATTGAAATCTGCCTGGGGGCCCAGGAACTGTCCGGTACCACCGAACTCAACGGCAAAACCGTTACCTGTCTGGGAGAAGTTATTCACCACCAGTGCGTACGTTTCGCCCTGTATCATATCCAGCGGTCGAAGCCATGCGTCATCTCCGGAATCGCTGCAACCGGCGTCTTCACTGACATCGTTGTCGCCTGCGCGCAGGCCTGTGGGCCCGAGGCACGGACTGGGGTAGGGTGGGCCCTCACCGGAGGCCATACATCTGAGAAGCTGTTTACCGTTACAGTTTCCTATACCATTGGGGAGACGATAAACCACAAAGTCGAGGTCGTCGGGCAGGTTGATCGGGCTCAGTGTGAACTCGAGCGTTCCGGACTGGGAGCATGTCCAGACGAACCAGGTGGAGTTGGATTCATTGATGCCAGGAGCTCCGTTTTCAAAGCAGACGGCATCTTCCATTTCGAGGTTATTGGAGCCGGCTCCACTGACTTTCTGCACCACAAAGGCGGATTTGTCGCACAGTATGGAGGCCTGCGGACAGTCGGAGGTTGGTTCAACCGGAGGATTGTAATTGTTTACACACAACTGGAACGTTCCCTTTTGTCCGGCAGCGCCCTGTACCCTGATAAAATAGGTGGAACCGACAAACAGTCCGCCAAAGTACCCTTCAGCAATATTGGTTCCGGTTCCCTGCTGACACTCCAGCTGATTGATAGTGCCTCCGCAGGTTCCGAAATAGATGGCAAACTGCGGGCTTTTGAGTGTTCCGCCGGGTGCTGAGGAGGTAGCTCCCCGTACGGCGACAGTTACATCGGTGGCGATGGCCGTGAAGGCAAACCATACATCTGCCTGTGTTGTACCGAAGCAGGAGGCTGGTCCGTACTGCGACGGCGTGGCATCCACGTTGGTGTAGGCTGCAATCGGGCTACAGAATGCGGTGACATCCGTGAGTACAACGGGAGAAGTACACTCGTCGTTTGACGGTTGTGCGAAGGCCTGGTTGATGCCGGCAAAGACGGCGAGAACGAGCAGCAGCAGTCTGGTCATAGTTGGTCAGTTAGCTCAATGAATTCACTCAGAATCATAGCGGTGGCGCCCCATACGGCCCTGTTTTCCACCAGATAACAGGGAACGTCTTTCATGATAGCACCGGTACCGACCCTCAGTTCCCTGAGGGATTTGTTGTTTTCATCCCTGAAATGGGAGACGGGCGGAGTGTAAACGGCTTCTACTTCACCGGGCTGGGGTATGATGACCGGCTTTTCGCGCAATATCCCGACATAAGGATGAACAACAAAGTTACTGACAGGGATGTACAATTCGGTGAGTTTGCCAATAATATCAATGTTGTCCGGTGGAATGCCGACTTCTTCATGGGCTTCTCTGATGGCCGTGCTGCTGGTATCTCCGTCTGAGTGCTCGTGTTTCCCGCCCGGAAAACTGACCTGACCGCTGTGCCGGTCGCGCGGGTTTTGTGTCCGCTGAATGAGAACCGTTTTCCACTCGTGGTCGTCGTGCCACAGGGCAAGGAGCACCCCGGCTACCCTGGCATCGGGAGGTGGCACCGGATTCAGCAGGAGCTGTTCGGCACGGTACGCGAAAGTCATCTTCAGCTGTGCGGGCTGTCCGGGGAGCGGTCCCGAGAGGCGCTCTGTGAGTTGTTGTATAAAATCGCGGTTGCGCATGAGAGTCATCATACCATGAAACAGCCACTTACCCTTTTGGATGCCTCGTAAAAGTTAAGAAAGGGTTATTTTCTGTCTGCAGGAGTATATCAGACGAATCCCTCTCTGATAAGATCGTGAATATGGACAATCCCCAGATACTTTCCGTTGCCGACAACAATGAGTTGAGTTATAGAGTGGTTTCGCATGAGCGCGAAAGCATCTACCGCCATCTCGTCGGGTCCGATGAATTTGGGAGATCTGGTGAGTATGTCTGCTGCTTTCAGTGAAGAGAAGTCGGTTTGCTGCTGAAGCATGCGTCGCAGGTCGCCGTCGGTAATGATACCGGCAAGTCGGTCTTCGTGGTCGAGAACAGCAGTGGCTCCCAGTCGCCTTGCCGATATCTCCAGGATAACCTCATTGAGTGTGGCATCCAGTCTGACGGCAGGTTTTTCATTGCGGTCGTAGAGGTCGCGTACGCGCAGGTACAATTGTTTGCCCAGTGCTCCTCCCGGGTGGAACTTGGCAAAATCGGCAGCCGAGAACCCGCGGTGCGTAAGCAGTACGATAGCGAGTGCGTCGCCCAGCGCCATCTGGGATATGGTCGAAGTGGTGGGAGCGAGGTTATTCGGGTCGGCCTCCTGGTCAACGGGCGTCCAGAGCAGAAAATCGGCCTGACGGGCCAGCGTACTGTTCCGGTTGGCTGTCATGGCGATGAGCGGATTGCCGAAGCTCTTCAGAAGAGGAATCAGAACCCTGATTTCGGAGGTTTCGCCGCTCTTGGACAGACAGATAACTGCGTCATTGGGCTGAATCATACCCAGATCGCCGTGAATGGCATCGGCGGCATGGAGAAAAAGTGACGGAGAGCCTGTTGAGTTGAGTGTGGCTACAATTTTCTGGGCAACAATTGCACTTTTGCCTATGCCTGTCAGAACGATGCGGCCGCGGCAATTCACGAGTGTTTCAATACACGATCTGAAGTCGGCATTGTCGTGCAGGCTGTCGGCCAGGGCTTTCAGCGCCTCGGCTTCCTTGTGAACCGTCTGGCTGGCAACGGTGAGGAGACTCTCAATATCCGCCTTGTACATGGCTCAGTGTTTGTTTTTGTCTTCTTCGCTGATACGATTCAGGAGATCACTCACCCGGTACATTTCGTCAACGGTGTCGTCGAGGTGAAATTCCAGATCAGGCATGCGGCGCATTTGTTTGCCAACTTTGGCTGCCAGAGCCTGGCGAAGATGCGTATGGTTGTCTTCAAGCAGGAGAATGACCTCCTGTTTGTTTTCGCAGCCGTACACACTGACGTACACTTTTGCGATAAGCAGGTCGGGCGTCATCCTGACCTCGGTGATCGTAACGAGCTTGTCGCTGCCGTAAATATTTCTGCCCTCCTCGGTGAGGATCATGGCAAAGAAGCGTCTGATCAGTTCGCCTACCTGTTTCTGTCGTATGGATTCCATAAAAGATGAATGCTGAATGTTCAGGGGTAATAACCGAAAAAATCTCCGGAAAGTGCCACAAAGGTAGCCCAATCCGAAACTTATTTTCCGGAAAATAGCTATTTGAGGGTTGTTCAAAATTTTATCCTGATTTTTTTTCGAGAGTATTTTGATTTTTAGATGAACTGGTATTACCTTTGCACCCGCTTTTGAAAAGGCACGATCTCGTAGCTCAGTCGGTAGAGCACTTGACTTTTAATCAAGGAGTCATGGGTTCGAGTCCCATCGAGATCACGAATGTTAAAGCCAATACTTTGATAATCAAAGGATTGGCTTTTTTATTTCCTTGAAACTGGTTGTTTGCAGGTATTTTTCCTCGTTTTGTCCGCTCTTTTTCTCCAAAAATAACTTTTCTTCGATTGTTTTATACTCTTTTACGGCTGCACGCAGTAAATTTGCGTATATTTAAGATAGATTATCTTTTTCGGGCCGTCTGCTGCAAAGCTGTGCGGCCCTTTTTCTATCCATATACCGGCAGGTTCGCGTGTCCTTTGCCCTCACAGGTGGCTTTATGGCTGCATGAAGGTCCTTTTGCCCGGAAGAATGAAAAGAATTTCAATAAAAACGGGTTGCTATACCGTATATCTTATCTTTGCACCGCATTATCCCTGATTATGACAGATAAACAGTCCCTCATCAATCGCGTTGAAGACGCTCTTACAACTATCAGGCCCCACCTTCAGGTGGATGGCGGCGACGTCGAACTGGTGGAAATTACCGACGACATGCACGTTCGCATCAAATGGATCGGCATGTGCGAATCGTGCAATATGTCTGCTTTCACGCTGAAAGCCGGTATTCAGGAAGCTATCAGGGCCAATGTACCTGAGGTAGTAGGCGTTGAAGCAGTTAACGGATTGTAACTACCACTGATACCGTGCCTGTATCTTCCAGGCCCTTTCCACACTTTCCGGCATATCTGCACGGCCGCTGATTCTGGTCGCTTCAAACCGCCCTTCCAGTCGGAGTCTGTCGCCCGCGCGCCACTTCAGATTGAAATAAATCCGGCTCCCGCTCCCGCTGAATGCCGGTATGGAAACAGCCGAAAACAAGTCATTTTCGTAGGTGTATATCCGGCTGTCGTAACTGTCGGTATCAAATACGGCATACCTGAATGAGCCCGAAAACGATCGTTCAACCGGCCTGAACACAAATTCCTGATAGGCCATGAACCCGCGGGCGGTGCCCCCTGTCTCCGGTCGGTACCACGACCATTCCACCCTCGACCGGCCTTCCAGCGACATGCTGATTTTGCTGATAACGTGTACCCTGAACCGGTCGCGCCGAATACTGATCAGGCCTGTAGCGCTTTCTGCCGGATTATTCGCCTGCTTGGTTTCCGATTGCCACCAGGCACTTGCTGTCAGTACTTTTCCCTTTTGCCATTGTACCCTGGCAAGGTATTCGTTCCCCGTCGAAGGGGCGTTCACTCCATACCGGAGCCACGGATGCCGCCACACATCAGCGTAGGCGTTGATTTGCCAGCGCCTCGTCCAGCGCACATCGGCACCCAGAAACAGTCCGTTCTCGTTGGACGCGCCCGAAACTTCGGCAAAGGGAGCTGCATAAACTGACTGATACCGCACGCCCAGTTGACGGTGCAGCAGTGTTATTGTGGCATTTTTATGCACGGATGCGATAGCTCCGTTCACAGTGGACATCCCGCCATTACCGCTTACGGCAGTTTCTCCAAACAGGTAAAGATTGCGGTATCGCCACTGATAATCAGTACTGCCGGCGCCCAGGTAGCGCCCGCGGAAAGTGTATAATCTGTACGCTGCCGGAGCCGGCGCCCAGGCTTTGTCGAAAAGAATGTGCAGTGTGTTGAAAGAAATTTGTCCCGATCTGCCGTTGAGGGTAACCGAAATGCCGCCCGTATGTTCCCTGACGGTCCTTTCGTCGGCAATCTCGTTGCTGTCGCGGTGCAGTCCGGATGACTGAAAAGAGGTAAATATTGTTTCCACTCGACTGCTGTCGGGTGAATACAGTGCCCTGGTATTGGCATCACGGCGCCGGCTGGAACAGAATACAGTGAGCTCCGTCTTTTTCCCGCACGCGAGTGTTATGCCCGCGCCCCTGAAGAAAAATGTCTCTCCGAAAGCTGTGTACTGGTTTATCTTTCTGCCATTGCGTGCCAGCAGGGCGGTTTCGGCCGATTTGCCCGGCGCAAAGCCGCTTTGCAGCAGCAGGCCCTGCCCAAAACGCGCCGAGTAGTCGCCCAGGGCCAGTGAACGCACGCGCTGACCGGGCTGTCTGACAAAAAGATGAGCCGAGTAGAAGTCAAATCCCTGTCGGTTGCTTTTCCTGAAAAGTGCTTCGCCTGGATCCGATTCGGCGGTGAAGCCGTAGCTCATGCGCCCGTCGAAGGTGTGCCGATATCGCAGAGCCCGTGTGAAGTACGGGCCTTCGCTCTTCAGCGATTGGCCATATCTGTCGGAGTCACTGCCCGATGTGCCCCAGCGCACCATCAGCTCGTTGGTACCCGACAGGAAGCCTTCCGACAAACGCTGCTGTCTGGTATCTATTCCGGTGAGCACTCCGGCGTATTGCAGCAGTTGGTGGATATCTTCCAGTTCCCAACCCGGTATCGCCTGTAGTTCATACTTGTTGAGAAATGGTCCCAGTTTCTCCCGGTAACTGACCAGACCGGCAATCAGCAAAGGATCCAAAATGCCCGGCTCCATCAGTTCGGCAGCAGTTGCCTTGTTGAGATCGAGCAGTTTCTCCCGTTGGTAATCCTGTACATCGAGATGTGGTATCAGTCCGGATCCGGCAGACGACTCTGCATCGGAGAAATATTTTTCAGGATTATCCTCCACGTGAGACTCCTGCTGAGCACAGAGTTTTGTTGAAAGAGACAAAAACAGAATGACGGGCAATAGCAGCCCTCCGGCTTGATTGGTTTTCATGAGGCAGGCAAGTTTTATACAATAATACAGGAAATAATCCGTATTTGCAAGCGGTATCAATCCGGTATCACACTGTTTCTGAATATACTTCCGACATATTTTTCATTTTTTTTCCTGAATTCAATTTTTTTTCAAAATCTTTCGACTTCTAACCAAACTGTACTCTAAAAATGGAAAAACCCTGGCTTCAGCACTATCCGGCAGGCGTCCCGGCCAATATCAATCCTGATGCGTACGCACGCGTGACGGATATGCTCGACGAATGCTTTGTCAAATACAAGGATCGTCCGGCATTTTATTTCATGGGTAAAATGCTCACCTTTAAACAAGTGGATGAAATGAGCCGCCATTTCGGCGCTTACCTGCGCACGCGCGGGCTCGAACCGGGTGACCGTATTGCGCTCATGATGCCCAATATCATGCAGTATCCGATTGCCATGTTCGGCGCCTTAAGGGCAGGACTGATTCTGGTGAATACCAATCCGCTCTATACACCGAGGGAAATGCGGCACCAGTTTGTTGATTCCGGCGCCAAGGCAATTATCATCGCAGAGAATTTTGCCCACAATCTCGAGCAGATTATTGGCGAAACCCAGATCAAAACTGTCATCCTGACTTCTATCGGCGAGATGCTCGGACTGAAAGGCGCGGTAGTAAATTTTGTGATTCGCAGGATAAAGAAGATGGTACCCAAATACAATCTTCAGAATACTATTTGCTTCACGGATGCCATCAGTCAGGGTAAAAAATTTACTATCCCCAAACATGAGTCGGGCCCCGATGATGTCATAGCCCTGCAGTACACGGGTGGAACAACGGGTGTTGCCAAGGGAGCCATGCTTACGAACCGCAACCTGGTGGCCAATATGATCCAGATTCGTGCGTGGCTCAATCCGCTGTTCACGGATGGTGCAAATCCGGTCGTGCTTTGTCCGCTGCCGCTGTATCACATCTTCTCCTTCACCGTAAACTGCCTGGCATTCATGGAGGCAGGCGGTACCAACGTACTGATTGTCAACGCCCGCGATTTGTCGGCACTCATCAAGGAGTGGAAGAAATATCCGGTAAACCTGATGACGGGTGTGAATACGCTGTATAACGGACTGCTGAATCATCCAGATTTCAAAACTATTGATTTCAGTACGCTGCGTGCCAGCGTGGGCGGAGCGATGGCTGTACAGCGTGCGGTTGCCGAGCGCTGGCAACAGGTTACAGGTTGTCAGTTGACCGAAGGGTATGGTATGACGGAGAGCAGTCCGGTAATCACTGTCAATCCGGTGGACAGTACCATGCGGATTGGAACGATTGGCGTACCCATGCCTTCTACAGACGTGCGGATTGTGGATGACAGCGGGGATCCGCTGCCTGCCGGAAGCGATCATATCGGTGAAATACAGGCGCGCGGTCCTCAGGTAATGAAAGGTTACTGGCAGCGCCCCGAGGCTACTGCCGAAACCATCAAGGACGGCTGGCTGTGCACTGGAGACATCGGCTTTATGCATCCTGACGGATTTTTCCAGATAGTTGACCGGAAAAAAGACATGATTCTGGTGTCGGGCTTCAATGTATTCCCCAATGAGATTGAGGATGTACTGGCACTGCACCCGAAGGTGCTGGAGTCGGCTGCCGTTGGCGTGCCCGATGAAAAATCCGGGGAGGTGGTGAAGATCTTTGTTGTGAAAAAAGATCCCTCACTCACTGCGGAGGAACTCGTGGCTCACTGCAGGGAGAACCTGACGGCCTACAAGGTGCCGCGCCATGTTGAATTCCGCGATGCTTTGCCCAAAACCAACGTCGGAAAGATACTCAGACGGGAGCTCAGGGGGCTTTAGCAGCTTGTGATAATTCATACACCATGTGCCGACCTGGCAGTGGTTTGTTCTCAACCAAATGATCAATCAGTGGACACAAGAAAATACAAATGGTTGCTGTTGCTGTCGGTAGCGGCAGTAACCATTTCTGTCCTGCTCTTTTTTGCTACCCGGGCGGCTTGTGGCAATATCCCGGCATCAGTCCCCGTGATTACCGATACCGTTCCGCCCCCTGTGCGCGATTATGCCTCTTTTTACGTGGTTACAAGGGAGGTAAAGGTAAAGGACTATTTCAAGTTTATGGATACACTGGTGCGGCGCCTCGACAGCGAGGTATCCTTCGATTTGAATGAATACATCCTGCTGCGTACCAATCCGAGACTGCTCGACAGCCTGATGGGTACCGATTATTACCTGAGGAAGGCCCGCGGAGAGTTTGTTTACAACCAGAAACAGCTGGCAGTTCTCCACAAGGGAGATACAATTTTCATTCCGGGAGACTCCCTGGCGGCCCGTGTAAAGCGGCGGATGGACGCCACCTGGCTCGATATCAATATCCCGGAGTTCAGGCTCCGTATTGTGGAGGGCAGTGATACCCTTCATACATTGCCCGTGCGCGTGGGACAAAACCGGCAGCGATTTCTTGAAACCATCGGCAGGGATGAAATTCTGCGCACCAAAACCGGTACGGGAAAGATCATCCGCGTAAACAAGTATCCTGTGTGGACCAACCCTGTGGACGGAGAAGAGTACAAGGATACCGAGCGTGATGACGGGCTGCGCACAAAAATGCCTCAGATACCCTGGCTCGAGCCTGAAATCAACGGCGCCCGTTACGGACAGATGATACACCCCACCACCAATCCGGAAACCCTGAACAAGGCCTATTCAAATGGCTGTATCGGGGCTTCCGAGGCCGACAGCTGGCTGATCTATGCCATGGCGCCCATCGGTACCAGAGTAGTTATTCGTTACGACAGAATGAAAATAACGGCGCAGGGGGATACCGTGTGGCTCAGGCACGTGTACGACAAGAAGAAAATGAAGAAAGAGTAAGCATAGGCCTGCTTTGTATCATTCGAAAAGCGCATCCATGGTGAGTGAAACGTCCACGAGTCCGGTGCTGTGTTCATTGGGAATCAGTAGAAAGGGGGAGATAACGGTCAGGAAAACCTGCTTTTTGGTCTGGGTCACAGCCTTGAAGTGAGCAATTTTATGTCTCATTTCTGTTGCCATAGCTCTGGTTAGGAGCCATTCTTCCCTGTAGAACTTCAACTCGCATATATTGATGGAGTGATCGTTTCTGTCAATCAGCAGATCAATCTGAATACCGGGTTGCTCACTATTTCCCCGGATAGAAAAGGTTGAAGATTCGGTATGAACAGCAGCGATTCCCAATGCCTTTTTAATTTGTGGCAGATGCCGAAGGGCAATATTTTCAAAGGCATAGCCGCTCCAGCTTTTCCAGGACTGGTTCTGGCTGAATGTTTGCCAGGAGCCTCGTTGTACATCGTTGTTTTCTTCGATAAATTTCAGATAAAAAAGTGAGTACTCGTCGGTCAGTCGGAAACGCATCTCTTTTTTCTTCTTGCCATAGGCGTAAAAACCAGTGATGAATCCAGAACTCTCCAGTTCCTCCAGTACCCGGGATGTATTACCTCCGTTAGCCAGTTCTCCATGTTCAATGATTTCCGATCTTGTCAATCCGTGTCTGGAACGGGCCAGTAACCGGATCATTTTAATGTGTATATATGCCTGATCAAAAAGAGCGGGATACAGCTGCTGAAACTCGTCGGTCAGCAGTCCATTGGGTGAAAAGCAGATGTAGTCAATATTTTGGGCTGCTGTTTTTCCCCCTTCAATTTCTTTCAGGTAATGAGGAATACCACCCAGGGCCATATATATCTGGAGTAACTGGTAGCGATCGAGCCGTACGCCGCGATGAATCAGGAAAGCCTCGGTTTCCGCCAGATTGAAGGGTTGAAGATGGATACGGCGTGTGATACGGTTGTAAAGCCCGCCTCTGTCGCGTACGACATTTTGTATCATCCAGGAGGCGGCCGAGCCGCAAATAACCAGCATGATGTTATTTTGTGATGCCCAGCTGTTCCAGAAGTACCCCAGGGCAGACAGGAAATCGGAGCGGCGTGTTGCCAACCAGGGCAGTTCGTCGAAAAACAGCACACTCCTCCGGGATTGACTCGTTGCCTCCAGCCACAAGACAAGCATTTTGAATGCTTCGTGCCAGTTGCCAGGCCTTTGAAAAGGTACTGCAGGTTTGGCATGAATGGTCAGGCGATCGGCAAAATTCTGCAGTTGCTGTCGCATACCGGTACGCTGCTCCCCCGTCAGTTCAAAGTCAATTTTGCCGTACAATGCCTGGCGAACCAGAAAGGTTTTACCCACCCGCCTTCTGCCAATCAGAGCTACCATCTCTGATTCATTCGAATTCAGAGCCTTGTTCAGTACTTCGATTTCAGACTTTCTGCCAACAAGAATTTGTTTCATATAGCTGAATTATACCCGGACTAGCTTCATATCGGGCTAAATCGTTGCAAATTTAGTACATTTAGCCCGATATGAAAATTTATATCGGGCTAAATATTTATTTTAAAGGGTGATTTAGCCATATATAATTTAATTTTCTAATGTTTTATGCTGAATTGTTTTTGCTTTTGCCTGCCGGCATTTAACTTTGTCTCATGCATACTGATCCACAGATACTCGCATACCACAACACGGATTACCGTGTAAACGGCTTCCGGCACCCCATTCGCATTGGTGAGTTGTCGTCAGAGGCAGACGAGTTGCTACGAGAACATGATTTTACCGAATGGGCTTTTATCACAGCCTGGAACCCCATGTCGGAACCGCTTGGTGATGCGGAAAACAGACTCAGAAACGCCGAACTGAAGTCGCAGCTGAGTGCATGGGTAGTAATGGAGGGAGCGGGCTGTGCCCGCGACGGGAGGTGGCCTCCCGAGGAGAGCTTCCTGGTAGCAGGTATCCCGTTTGAAAGTGCTGTGGCGCTTGCACGTGTTTATGCGCAGCGCGCATTTGTGTACGGGAGAGCGGGTGAACCTGCCGTCTTGTGGGTGGAGAAGCAGTGAACAAACAACAAGGGGCGGCACGAAGCCACCCCTGTTGAATATCATTCGAACCAGCGAGTGGTTTACTCGGCGATGCCCAGTTTGTTCTTTACCTGTTTGGTGACGTCGAGAGACGGGTCGGCATAGAGCAGTACGTTGGTATTGGCATCGAATACGAAGGCGAATCCGTTTTCGATAGCGACCACCTTCATGGCGTCATTTACCTTGTCGAGAATTGGCTGGAAGAGCTCCTGGCGTTTGGCAGAGAGTTTCTGGTAAACTTCCTGCTCGTACTGGGCAATTTTTTCCTGTTCTTCCTCCAGTTTTGCCGTCTGGATCTCAACATCCTTGGGAGATATTAGTCCCTGGTCCTGTTTTCTTTTGAGTTCTTCGGCTTTGTCCTGCAGCGACTTCACCATTTCCTGACCGCGTTTGGTCAGTTGCGTCTGAAAGCCCTGCAGTTCGCTTTCAGCCTGTTTGACCTCCGGAATTTCTGTCAGGAGATCTGTTGAATTGCAATATCCGAATTTCTGGGCACTGGCAGAGAAGGCAGTGAGCAGTGTCAGGCAAAGACCTGCAAAGAGTGATCTGTTCATTTTACTCAGTTGTGATGTTTTTCGTTCAAGATGTGCGGCACTGTGATTATTTCTTGACAAGCGCCTTGATATCCTCGGTTTTGTCGTTTTTGCTGTCGGAGAAAAGGAGTCCGGAAGCGCTTCCCTTGTCGAAAATGAATTCGAACCCTTTGTCGGTTGCGAAACGCTCGATGGCTCCGTAAACCTTGTCCTGAACAGGCTTTACCAGTTCTTCGCGCTTTTTGAAAAGGGCGCCTTCGGGACCAAACTTCTGGCGCTGCAGTTCACGCACGTCTTTTTCCTTGTTCAGTATTTCCTCCTCACGCTGTTTTTTCATCTCCTCGCTCATGAGAACCTGTTCTGCCTGATACTTGCTGTACATGCCCTTGATCTTGTCCTGTTCCTGGGCAATTTCCTGGCGCCAGGCAGTGGCAATCTTGTCGAGTTGTTCCTGGGCTTTCTGATATTCAGGCAGGCTTTCCAGTACGGCAGTTACGTCAACCACGGCAATCCGTTGTGCTGCAGCAAAAGATATCATTGCAAATGAGAGCAACAGGGTGGAAGCAATTTTTCTGATCGTCATAGCGGTCTGATTTTAATTGAGTGTGATGGTCATTTCCGGCTCAAAAGTAGGGGCTTTCTGTTCTTTTTTGAATAAATGACTTGTATTTGGCAACGACAGTTGCCCGGTTTCTTTAATTATTTTTACCAAACAAATTCTAACAATTTCATTATCAATATTTTAAGTATCAATCTCCTGCGGGCGGGTCCTGATGTTTAACCGCATTTTAACCATGTTGAAATAATTAACTATATTTGCGCTCATTCATGCTCAAACACCGATGTACTCACGTTATTTCAGCTACGTATTGAGTCTGCTGCTCCTGTGTACCTGTGACCTCAGGGCACAGGACATCGCTTCGCGTGATTCCATAAACAATCAGGTGGCACTGCTCAGAAAACTGACGCAGTCCGGAAATTTTGAGCAGGCACAGGTGGAGGCTGTTGCACTGAGGGAAAGCATGAAGAGCGGGCAGGTTCCCCTCGAGCCTGAAATGCTGGCATTGCTGTCGGATATTTACAGGGCCAATCTGGACGACAGAAGTATTGCGCAACTGCTGTCAGATGCCGAACAGGATGCTCGAAATCAGCGTGATTTCTCCGTAAAAATCGCACTGCTGGAAGCAATGGTGCGGGAGTGTAAAAAGTGGTTGTTGCCCGAGCGCGCATTCAACGTCCAGACGCTGGTCATCGCAGCCCGCGACTCGCAGCACATGCAGTCACTAAGAGCTTTGGAGGCTGATATGCAGCTGCGGATTGATTCAATTGCAGCCCAGCGCGGGGAGGAGGTGGCGCAGGACGAACAACTGCTGAAAACTGAGCGAAACACTGGTCTGGCCGTCGGCGGTGGTATATTGCTTTCTCTCATCATACTGCTGGTTCTGCTGCTCAGAAACAATTCCCGATGGCAGAAAGTACTTTCCAAAAGAGAGCTGGAGTGGGAAATTGAAAAGGGCAATCTCCTCAAGGAATATGAAGAAACAGCTGCCATGCAGGTGATTGCTGCATCCCAGGCTGTTGTGCCTGCCGAAAGTCAGCGTCCGGTGTCTGTGACATTCCCACAGGGACCCGAACCGGACCAGATTGCGTTGCTGATAGAACCCAACAGACAGGTTGTCCTGTATCTCAAGTCGTTGCTGTCGGATCGGTTCCGGATTGAGACAGCCCGTACAGCCATAGAAGGACTGCAAATGACTTCGGATATGTTACCTGATCTGGTAGTATGCGATGCACTCCTGAACGGACAGTCTGGTATCGAGATTGCCCGACAGATAAAACTGGCTGAACGCACCAATCACATCCCAGTGGTGCTCCTTACCAACAAATTCGGCAATGAAGGCAAACTTGATGCATTAAGAGCCGGCGCAGACGTCTGGTTCACGCGTCCGGTTATTGACGATGAGTTTGATGCTTCGGTTCAGCGGCTGATGGATGAACGCAAACTCCGTCACGAGGATTTTGTCCGGTTTATTCATCTTTATTTCACGGATAACAGAATACCGGCGCCCGAGCCATTCCTGCAATATACCGTCGAGTTTATTGAGCAAAATCTCGGGAATCCGGATTTTATGGCCTCTGAAATAGCCAAAAATCTGCAGTTGTCTAATACGCATTTTACCAAGAAACTCATGGTTCTTACTGGCAAGGAACCAGTTCAGCTGATTCGCGAGTTAAGACTGGAAAAGGCCAGGGTATTGCTGGAGAAACGCGCTGGTACACCCAATGTTATCTCTGAACTGGTTGGCTTCTCCAATCCGGGTGCTTTCTCGCTCGCCTTCAAAGACTATTTCGGCGAGAATACCCTCCTGCTGTATTCATTCCCGGGTGTTCGTCCGGGTAATAGTTAAAGTTTCCGTTTCCTGAACACAGTTCCCGAAACACGGCGTTTATGAGGTCTCGATTCCTTTGGCGCCGCCAATCACCACAATTCCACCTGCTCATGAGGTTTTACCTTCCTGTTCTGTTCTTTTTTACCTGCTCGGTTTCTCTTCTGCAGGCTCAGGCCCCCGCACGCATAAACATACGAGGTGTGGCTACCGATACGCTGGCCAACGAACTCGCCTACGCAACGGTAATGCTGCTTAATCCGAAAGATACAACGCTCGTCAGTTTCACCAGAAGTGATGACAAGGGAGTATTCTCTTTCAAGGGCGTAAAAAACACCCCATACCTGCTCAAAATCACTTATGTAGGGTATCTTCCTTTTCAGAAGCACCTCGATATTTCCGAAAATGAAACGAACGATCTGGGCAACCTGATGATCAAACCTATCTCCAATGAACTGATGGAGGTGGTCATCAAGACGGCCAAGGCTCCCCTGCGCATTCACGGCGATACCATAGAATATGATGCCACCACGTTCAAGGTGCCTCCGGGCTCAACGGTGGAAGACTTGCTACGCCGGCTGCCGGGTATAGAGCTGGATGCCGATGGCAATATCAAGGCGCAAGGCAAGGAGGTGAACAAGGTATATGTTGACGGAAAGACGTTCTTCAGCGATGACCCAAAGGCTGCTACCAAAAATCTGGGTGCCGAAACGATCTCCAAAGTACAGGTTTTCAACGAAAAGTCGGAACAGGCGCGCCTCACCGGGGTGGACGACGGAAAGAAGGACAAGGTGATGAACCTCGAACTGAAAGCCGAGTTCAAGAAGGGGTCTTTCGGCAAGATTTCAGCCGCTGCAGGTACCGACGACCGCCTTGCAGGCAGAGGTAACTACAACAAATTCAATGAAAAAGAACAGTTGTCGTTCATCGCCTATGGTAATAACATCAACCAGACGGGTGTAAACTGGGAAGATTACGGCGAATTCAAGGGACAAAATACGTTCAGCAATCAGGATAACGGAGACTTCGGTTTCGGACAGAGCGGCGGAAGGTTCTTTATGATGGGGGGCGATGAGGATGTGCCCATGAGCTGGTTCGACGGCCGAGGATTTACCGAAAACTATGGCGGCGGAGCCAACTACAACTTCGACAACAGAAAGTCCAAGTTCAATGTCAGTTATTTCTACAACCAGACCGATCTGACCCTCGACCAGTTCTCCGAAAGACAGACTTTCCTGTCGGATACTTCTTTCTACAATACGGATACCCTCTCCAAAACCGATTTCAGGGGCAATCACAGTCTGTCAACCCGTGTTGAGCACAATATTGACTCTTCAGATGTTATCATAGTCAAATTCAGCGGGCGACTGGGTTCCAATAACTCAGCCGACAGGCAGTTTCAGCTTTTTTCAGACAGCGATTACCGGCCGGTTAATTCCCTGAATGTGCAAAACAGTACTTCCACAGACAACTGGCGCGTATCGGCCTCTTCCATCTACAGACATAAATTCAGAAAAAAAGGTCGTTCATTTGCCTTGAGTGCAGGCTTCAACGGCAGCCAGACCGATGCGACGGATAACCTGCTCTCGAGCAACTCGCTGGCTCCGCTGGCCATACGACAGCAGAACAACGGGGAAACCGGCGCCCGACAGTACAAGTCAAGTATGCTCTTCACCGAGCCACTCACCAAGCGCTGGTACTGGGAAACCTTCTACAATTTAAACCAGACAGAGAATCAGGTGAATCGCCAGGTGGATAACCCGGAAACGCCCGGTCAGCGTATTGACAGCCTGAGTATATTCTACGATAACACGATACTCGTCAATCGCCTGGGATCGGTAATCAGGTATGGCTATGAAGGACTGAATGTATCGTTCGGACTGGCCGGACAGCAGATAAGGCTTGATGGCGCGTATGCGCGCGACAGAAATGAACCGCTGCTCACTTCACCGATCAGCAATACTTACAATAATCTGATACCAAGGGTTGACTTCAACTATGAGTTTCCCAACAATATGAGTGTGGGCATGGGCTACAACTACTCGGTAGATCAGCCGCAGTTCCAGCAGCTGCAACCAGTACCCAATGTCAATAACCCCGCTTTCCGCACAGTGGGCAATCCAGACCTTGATCCTGAAACAAGGCATGGCTTCGGGCTGGATCTCTCCTACTGGAATCCGGCCAACTTTGCCCATTTCAGTGTCTGGAGCAATTACTCCCTGTACGACACCAAAATTGTGGAGAGCCAGACCACCGAATTTGTGAATAATGTGGTGCGGATTACATCAAAACCGGAGAATATCAACGGGGGAACCAATTTTTCGACGGGCTTCTGGTCAAGCTATCCGATTATCAAGACAAAACTCAGTCTGAACCTGAATGGCAATGTCGGGTTCGACCGCTCACCGGTTTATGTGAACGGACAGGAAACCCGAACTAACTCGGACAGCTACAATGTGGGGGCAGGCCTTTCTGTTACACCCGGCCAGAAACTGGTATTCGATATTGATGCTGATTTGAACTCCACGCATACTACCTATGAAATCAGTGCAGATCTCACGCAGAATCCCGTGAACAGCAGCCTGAGTGCATCAGTGAAGTGGCAAATGTTTGATAAAACCTTCCTGGAAAGCAATGTTGCCTATTCCAGTTTCTCCAACGACAGGTTTGACTTCAACCGCGAGATAAGCATCTGGAATGCCTCTGTACGTCGACTGTTCGGTCCGAAAAACAAGATTGAAGTGCGTCTGGCTGCGTTTGATATGCTGAACCAGCGACTGACTATCAACCAGTCGGCTACACTCAATTATGTGAACCGGAGTCTTGCACCAACGCTCGCGCGCTACTTCATGCTCAGCTTGAGCTACAACGTGCGCGGATACGAAAACAAGCTCAAGAAGAATGGCTGGTAATTCCGTCGGTGTCAGCCATGATTGAGTGGTCTTTTTTTGATCATTCCTCCTTTGGTGTCTTTCACACTGTGCATCACCACAAACGCGGTCGGGTCAATTTTTTCCAGCTCTGTGTTTAGTTTGCTGACTTCAAGTCGGGTAATAACTGTGTAGATGATATCAATCTCTCTGGTAGGGCCCCGCTTGCCATGGCCGCGTTTGCCGTTGTAAACTGTTACCCCCCGACCCATTGTGCCGACAATCATGCGCCGGATTTCTTCGCAGTGGTTGGAAACAATAGTGACACCTATATATTCTTCTATACCCTCCACGATGAAATCAAGGGTTTTGGAAGCTGCCAGATAAGTAATCATGGAGTAGAGGGCAATTTCCACGCCGAGTAACCAGGCTGCCACACTGAAGATGATGACATTGATCACAATGATGATGTCGCCAATGGTGGCACCCAGTTTTTTACTCAGGTAAATGGCCAGCACTTCGGTTCCATCTATTACGGCCCCGCCCCGGATGGCAAATCCTATGCCCGCTCCCAGAAAAAATCCGCCGAAAACGGCCACAAGCAAATTGTCATTGGTCACATTCGGGAAAGTAACCGTAGCAAGTACCAGCGACAGTCCGGCAATGGCTATAGCCGTTTTAATGGCAAATGACCTGCCCATTACATGGTACGCCAGAATGATAAACGGGATATTGACCAGCGGAATCAGCATATACAGGGGTATCTGCGTCAGTGCAGATACAAGCAATGATATACCGGTGGCTCCACCATCAATGAAATGATTTGTGAGGAGAAATCCCTTGAATCCGAATGCGGCTGAGAAAATTCCAATGGTTATCAGAATGATATCCTTGACCAGTCGTGTGGCAGATATCCTGAACCTGCGGTATGCCCTGGCCAGCTCAAAATCGGAGTAGCGCCTTCCAGGGTCGCCTCCCTTTTGCTTCAGGGTGGTTTGTGTCAGAATCTGGGTGAGTAACGGATGCATAGGCAGAAATTGGACTGTGGTCAGCCATTAAGCTTAACACATCTTGCAATCATATTGTTTATGCTCAGAGCTGTCCTGATACAGTAAAAAGTCGTTACTTTAGCGGTCGTAATAATTAAGTGCTTGTTCAGGATTCTCTGCCGGTGGCAAAAACAGGCTGATTTTTGGTCAGTTTTTGCGTTTTTGAAGGCGCATAGCCGGGATACATCACTGAAAAAAGGTGAAAATGAGCCGTTTTTGACTCGTTAAGAGAATTCTGAACAAGCACTAAATCAACCTGAAGACTATTCCGGTAATGGAGGCAAAAAACTGAACATTGAAGACTTCAGTCCAGCGCTGTTTTGGGATGTTAACAAGGCGACACTGGATCCGGAGCGACATCGCAGGTTCATCATCGAGCGTGCGCTTACGCACGGTACCTTGTCTGACTGGTTCATGGTCAAAGATTATTACGGAAAAGACTTAATCAAGGCAGAAAGCCTTGAAATTCGGTATTTGGACAGACAAACTCTTGCTTTTTGCTCAGCCTATTTTGATGAACCACTAGAAAATTTCAGATGCTACAAACTCAGACAGTCGAGCCCCTCACACTGGGATTACTGAGAAAACTGATGCTTGATCACGGTATTCACTTTCTAAAATAATGGAAGGACATAAAATTATGTATCAACATTCGACTCTTTTTCATGTCTATAAAAGTCTTACGTGGTTTGATGATGCGGATTCGGATGCAGATCTGGAGGTGCTCGATTCCGCCTTCGATTGGGAGAAAGTCAAGATAGATATCAGGGATGCTGTGAAATCCGCTGTATAAATCTATCGGAATTCTCCGAGTGCATTATTTTCACGGCATGAAAAATACGATTTCTCTGTTTCTGGCAATTTTATTTGTCACAACCGCTTCGGCTCAGGTACCCGAAACTCCCGATCAGCGCGCAAAAAGGATGTCTTGGTGGAAGGAGGCAAAGTTCGGACTGTTTATTCACTGGGGCATTTACTCCGTAGCTGCCGGTGAGTACAACGGACAAAAAAACTACGGCGAATGGCTGATGAATGAAGCGCGTATTCCTGTTTCGGAATACGAAAAATTCGCGCCGCAGTTCAATCCCGTGCAGTTTGATGCCGATGAGTGGGTGCGGCTCGCCCGTAATGCAGGAATGAAGTATATCGTCATTACGTCCAAGCACCACGACGGATTCTCGATGTTCAACTCTGCCGTGAGTGATTACGATATAACCGACCGTACTCCCTTTCAGCGCGATCCGATGGCCGAGCTGGCCAGTGCCTGCCGGAAGTACGGAATGAAACTGTGCTTTTATCATTCCATTATGGACTGGCACCATCCGAAGGCCAACAAAGAGGGCTGGGCAGAATACCGCGATAAATATATGTACCCCCAACTGAAGGAGTTGCTCACCAGGTACGGCGATATCGGCGTACTCTGGTTCGACGGCGAGTGGATTGACGAGTGGACGGAAGAACAGGGCAAGGAGCTGTACCGCTACGTGAGAAGCATTCAGCCTGATCTGATTGTGAACAACAGGGTAGGGAAGGGCAGAAACGGCATGCAGGGCATGAATACGTCTGATGACGCAGCCGGAGATTTCGGAACTCCCGAACAGGAAATTCTCGGAGAGAAAAGCGATCTTGACTGGGAAAGCTGCATGACTATGAACAATCACTGGGGTTACAACAAACACGACAGGAACTTCAAATCCGCAGACGAACTGATCTGGAATATAGCAGATATCACGGCCAAGGGCGGCAATTTCCTGCTCAATATCGGTCCTACAGCACAGGGTACATTCCCGCCCGAGTGTGTACAGCGCCTCGAAACCATCGGACAGTGGATGACCGTGAACGGAGCTTCCGTACATGGCGCGCATGCGTGGGCGCACTGGCAGGAGGGCGATGATATCAGATACAGCTCCGGCGGAAAAAACAGGGTGTTTGTGACTTTCCGCGGACAGGAAAAACAGGAATTGCTGCTCAGGAAGATACGGCCAGAAAAAGGCACCCGAATTACCATGCTCGGCTACAGCGAGCCCATGGTTTGGAAACAGACGCCCGAGGGTGCTCTGGTAGAGTTGCCACCATTGCACAAACGTCCTCTCAATAACTGCGGCAGAGGGATATGGGTACTGCAGATTAAAGGCACCCCCGTGGCAGTTCCGGCTGCACCGCTTATTGGAACGGAGGCAGGCAGTTCACAAAAATCAGCTGTGTTTACCGGCAGACAAGTGGTTACAATAGCAGCTGAGCCGGGTGTATCTGTCCATTACACCATTGATGGAAGCGAGCCGACAGCCTCCTCCCCGATTTACTCAGGGCAATTTGAAGTAAATCAGGACTGTATCGTGCGCGCCATAGCCCGGAATGGTAACGGGGCATGCAGTGAACCGGTGGCCATGAAATGTATCAGGGCAAAGTACGGCATACGCCTGTTGACCAGCTATGCTGAAAAATATGGTGCCAGTGGCCCGTCGAGCCTGATTGATCAGGAGCGGGGAAGTACCCGCTTCACGGATGGCAAATGGCTGGGCTATGAGGGAGTGAACAGTGAAATTATCCTCGACCTCGGCGTGATTAAACGGGTACAGGGAGGCGGCTTATCTTGTCTTCGGCTTATTTCATCGTGGATATTCCTGCCTGTACAGGTTGATTTTCTGGCTTCAACTGACGGCTCCGACTTTAAACTGGTCAAATCCATTATTCCCGATCCTGCCAGTGATTCGGATCCGGATACCAGCATTGAATTGAAGGCCGATTTCGATGTTCAGGCGCGATATATTAAGATCGTAGCCCGGAATCAGGGCGTTTGCCCGGCATGGCACGCGGGAGCCGGCGGCAAATCGTGGTTGTTTATAGATGAAACATGGCTCACTGCTAACAATTAACCATTGAATACGTCCTTTCTTCATATTGCACCTGCCGACAATGTACTTGTTGCGCTCAAAGATCTTCCCCCGGGCGAAGTGCTTCACTTCGGGGAGCGTGAGATTATCTTGCAGGATTCCATCCCGGCTAAACATAAAATAGCCATCACCTGTCTGGAAACAGGCGATCCCGTTTATATGTACGGGCTACTGGTGGGTCGTGCAACCCGAAGTATTCCGTCGGGCGGACTGATTTCAACGGAAAACCTGAAGCACGATGCGGGCGTTTTCGGCAAGCGGCAGAAACACTACCAGTGGCAAGCCCCTGACACGGCCAAATTCCGCGACCGCACCTTCATGGGTTACCACCGGGCCGACGGACAGGTGGGCGTGCGCAATTACTGGCTGGTCATTCCACTGGTATTCTGCGAAAACCGCAATATTCAGGTGCTGAAAGATGCCTTTCTGAAGGAATTGGGTTATGCACAGCCGGATATTTACCGGGAATACCTGCGCGAACTGGTCACACACTATTCAGAACACGGGAGTGCCAGCGGGTTTTCTCCCGAACTGAGGTGGTCGGGCGCGTCTTCCGGAAAATTGTTTCCCAATGTGGACGGGATCAAGTTCCTCACGCACGAGAGTGGCTGCGGAGAAACCCGCGACGACTCGGAGAACCTGTGCGCCCTGCTCGCAGGATATTGCGTAAATCCGAATGTGGCAGGTATTACTGTGCTCAGTCTGGGCTGCCAGCACGCGCAAATCCAGCTTTTCAAGGAAAAACTGGCAGAAAAAGATCCTGATTTTGCCAAGCCGCTGCTCATTTTTGAACGACAAAAATGGGAAACCGAGTTCGGAATGTTAACGGAAGCCATTCGTCAGACATTCAGTGGACTGGTGGAAATAAATCGCTTTGAAAGAAAACCCGCCGGACTGGAACACCTGAGCATCGGTGTAAAATGCGGTGGATCCGATGGCTTTTCGGGGATTTCAGCCAATCCGGCCACGGGTCATGCCGCCGATCTGGTGGTAGCGCTGGGTGGAAGGGTATTCATGGCCGAATATCCGGAACTTTGCGGAGTTGAACAGGAGCTGATTGATCGCTGCGTTTCAGATAAAACCGCTGACGATTTCATTCACCTCATGCGCGAGTACGCGCGCCGCGCGGAAGCCATCGGCGCAGGATTCGATATGAATCCCTCTCCGGGAAATATTCGCGACGGGCTCATTACTGATGCCATTAAATCGGCAGGGGCAGCGCGGAAGGGCGGCTCCTCGCCCGTTGTTTCTGCCGTCGGATACGGAGGATACACCCGGGAAAGCGGACTGCATCTCGTGTGCACCCCCGGCAACGATGTGCTGTCAACTACCGGGATGGCAGGTGCCGGGGCTACCATTCAGTTGTTTACTACCGGACTGGGAACCGCTACCGGAAATCCGGTATCCCCCATGGTAAAGCTGTCCACCAATGACGATCTGGCCCGCAGGATGCCTGATATCATTGACATCAACTGCGGCGGTATCATTACCGGAGAAAAGACCGTTGAAAAAACCGGTGAGGAAATCCTGGAGTACATCATCGGACTTGCCAGCGGCAAAACCGAGACAAAAGCCACACTTCTGGGGCAGGATGATTTTATGTTCTGGAAACGCGGCGTATCATTGTAGCTTCAATTACCTTGCTTATGGATAAACTGTTCAATCTGACCGGTAAAACGGCCATTATTACCGGAGGCGGAAGTGGTATTGGCCTCGCCATTTCCCGTTTGTTTGCAGCCCGGGGTGCTGCAGTCCACATCCTCGACCTTAACGACCATACGCTGTCAGCAGCCGTTCTGGAAATTACGCAGTCGGGTGGTCAGGCTGTTGCCCATTCCTGCAGTGTATCCGATCAGTCAGCTGTGTTTTCAGTCTTTGAATCAATCGGTCGGGTGGATATTCTGGTGAACAACGCCGGAATTGCCCACGTGGGCACCGTGGAAACTACTACAGAAGATGATCTGGACCGGTTGTACAACGTGAACATAAAAGGCGTTTATAATTGTCTGAAAGCGGCAGTTCCGATGATGCGTGCACAAGGGGGCGGGGTAGTGCTCAACATGGCATCGGTGGCTGCGCTGGTCGGTTTGCCCGACCGGTTTGCCTATTCCATGACCAAGGGGGCCGTCATGGCCATGACTATTGCCGCTGCCAAAGACCATCTGAAAGACCATATCAGGGTCAACTCCATATCTCCCGCGAGAGTACATACACCCTTTGTTGACGGGTTCATTGCCAAAAACTATCCCGGAAAAGAGGCGGAAATGTTCGAAAAACTATCCAAAACCCAACCGATAGGCCGGATGGCCCAACCGGAAGAAATAGCCAGTCTGGCACTTTACCTTTGCTCTGATGAAGCCTCTTTTATTACCGGATGCGATTATCCGATAGATGGCGGATTTGTTAAACTCAACAACTGATGCGACTATTCAGATTCGGCCCTGCCGGCAGGGAAAAATGCGGCATAATGGTTGGCGGACAGCGGTTCAGTGCCGCCCGGCTATTCAGGGATTATGATGAAAAGTTTTTCAGTTCCGACGGATTGGCCCGGATCGAAAGGGCCGTCTCGAGCGGTGATCCTGGGATTGTGCCAATCCGGAATGCTGACAGAATACGGCTTGGAAGTCCGCTGGGACGACCATCCAAGATTGTATGTATCGGCCTGAATTATGCTAAACACGCTCAGGAGGCCGGTATGGCTATCCCGCCCGAGCCTGTCATTTTTTTCAAGTCAACTACCGCCATCTGTGGCCCCAACGACCCGGTGGTGATTCCCAGAAACTCCGTCAAGACAGACTGGGAGGTGGAACTGGCTTTTGTAATCGGCAAAAAAACCTCTTACGTGGAGCAGGAGCAGGCCATGGATCACGTCGCCGGTTACCTTCTCCACAATGATTACTCTGAACGGGAATTTCAGATGGAGCGCAGCGGACAGTGGGTAAAGGGTAAAAGCTGCGATACCTTCGCTCCGCTCGGTCCCTGGTTTGTCACTAAAGATGAAGTACCCGACCCCCATAACCTGCATCTTTGGCTGGATCTGAACGGACAGCGTATGCAGGACTCCAATACCAGCGACCTTGTGTATAAAATTCCATTTCTGGTGCACTACATCAGTCAGTTCATGACTCTGCTGCCGGGAGATATCGTGTCAACAGGCACTCCGTTCGGCGTCGGACTGGGGCTGAACCCCCAGCGCTTTCTGCAGGCGGGCGATGTGGTGGAACTGGGTGTAGAGGGACTCGGTACCCAGCGACAGACAGCCATTTCCTGGCAACCGCACTGAACCCATGAAGATTGACGCACACCAGCATTTCTGGGAATTCGATCCGATCCGCGACGCATGGATAACAAACGATATGGCCGTGTTGCGACGCGATTTCCTCCCGACCGATTTGCAGCCGCTGTTGCAGGCAAACGGCTTCGACGGCTGTGTGGCTGTCCAGGCAGACCAGTCGGAGGAAGAGACCGTTTTTTTGCTCGGCCACGCTGCCCGGAATGCGTTTGTCAGGGGAGTAGTTGGCTGGATTGACCTCCGGGCGAACGATCTGGAGGCGCGACTGGAGAAATGGTCGGATGAACGGAAGCTGTGCGGCTTCAGGCATATCCTTCAGGGAGAAGAACCTGAATTTATGCTGGAGCGGCATTTTCTGCGGGGTTTAAGCATACTGGGAAAGGCCGGCTATACCTACGATATTCTGGTTTTTCCGCGTCATCTGAATGCTGTGGAAAAAATGCTCGGAATGCTTGATAATCAACTTTTTGTGATTGATCACATTGCAAAGCCATATATCAGGGCCGGGCTGATTGAAGACTGGGAACGCGATATCAGAAAAGTAGCTCAGTTCCCGAATGTGTACTGCAAAGTGTCGGGACTCGTCACGGAGGCCAGTCTGACGGACTGGAAGCCGGAGGATATATACCCTTATCTGGAAGTCGTACTGGATACTTTCGGGCCAGACAGGCTCATGTACGGCTCCGACTGGCCGGTTTGTTTGCTCGCAGCCGGCTACGAGCAGCAGCTGGAAGTAGTTGAGTCATTTTTCAGCCGGCTTTCCGCGGGCGAGCGCAGGCGCATCGAGGGATTGAATGCCATGGATTTTTACCAGTTAGTCTGATATATGGAACTGAATCTTTCCGGGAAGATATTTGTAGTAACAGGAGGTGCCAAGGGCATTGGTGAGGCCATCTCGATGGTTCTTGCAGCGGAGGGTGCACATGTGGCGATCGTGGGCAGGAACATGAACGACAATCTGGCAGCTGTAGAGAAAATAGCCGGTGCCGGTGGACATGCATGCGCCTTTGAGGCCGAACTCTCCCACGCAGACGCGTGCAGGAGCGCGATCAGCCAGATTGTGGCCCATTATGGCCAGATAGACGGACTAGTGAACAATGCAGGCGCCAACGACGGAGTGGGACTGGAAAACGGATCACCAGAGGCATTTCTACAGTCACTGGGCCGCAATCTCGTACACTATTACCTGATGGCCCACTATGCACTGCCGTGTTTGAAGGAAAGTAAAGGCGCCATTGTCAATATCACATCCAAAACAGCAGAAACAGGACAGGGCGGTACCTCCGGATATGCAGCCTCCAACGGCGGAAGGAATGCCCTTACCCGGGAGTGGGCGGTAGAACTGTTGCCTTACGGAATAAGAGTGAATGCCGTCGCCGTCGCAGAGTGTTACACGCCGCTGTACGAACGATGGATAAAAACACTTCCCGACCCGGAAGCGGCACTGGAAAGAATCAACAACCAGATACCCCTCGGACGCAGGATGACTACCCCGAATGAAATCGCGAATATGGCAGCCTTTCTCCTTTCTGAAAAATCGTCGCATACCACCGGACAAATAATATATGTAGATGGGGGCTATACCCATCTTGACCGGGCTGTATGAAGCTTAATCAGGGCAAAAAAACTGGTCAGAACCTGTCCGTCTGACAAATCCTGACCAGCAATCCGACATAAGGCCCTCATTACCCTGCCTGTTTTCGCAGAATATACGCTTTCTTCTACTTGAACAACTCACCAAAGGCTCCCTTGAAATGCTTCAGGGAAGTCTGCAGTTCCGTTCTGAACTTCTCCAGTTTTTCCTCGTTGGTGACGCTGAAGTCAGCGTGCCAGCGCATCACCTCTTCGGCTTTAATGATCATGGCTTCTGCCAGAGAATCGGTTTCTGCAAAATTCTGCCAGGTTTTCAGCACCAGATTGGTTCTGAATATCTCCATTTTTACACGGAGCATACTGAACAGGTCGCGTTCGCCATCTTTCAACAGCGGGTATAACTCGTGTATAATGAACTCAATTTCATAAATGACACCAACCACCTCGTCGCGCCATGGTGAGAAGTCACCTTCAGCTGCCGGCTTTCCTTTCGTAACCAGCTCACTCAGCCTCCTGAGCCGCTGATCCAGTCTTTCGGTCATGCGGGCTGCCCACGCTCCCTGGCGCCTGATCCGGTTGCCCTGCTCATCCACAAATGAGGAAAAGTTTCCCCACTCGCGCTCAAAGACATCGCGCGCCTCGCCGGCTCCCAGTGCTGCCTTCATGGAAATTTCCTGCATTTCGTTGCGAAATTCGGCGAATCTCGCCCGTGCTTCTTTCATAATTTCTTCGGTTTGCATGGTAATTATTGTTTGGTGAAATTTGATACTGCAAAGGTTCGGGCATTTTGTTGAACATGGCAGTGATTTCTGTCCCTCTGCGGAAATGATTCGTATCAGCAGGTACCCCTTTGTAATAAATGTTACTTAATTTGGTTCACTCATCTCCGACCTTTGCCAAAAATATTCTGCCATGAGCAACAGTTTTATCCGTGCAATACTGCTTGTCGCCAGCATTTCAATGACCGGCATTTCGTTTGCCCAGTCTGATTTCAGGTTTCATCTGCAGGAAGTGCCGCTATCGGGCTTTCAGGGGGTACAGTCCTTCGCCGTGGGTGAACACGCCGGGCTGTGGATGGTTGTCGGAGGGCGTACCGACGGACTACACCGCAGACAGCCATTTGCTTCATTTGATGCGGCAGGAGGCAATAACAAACTGCAGGTGGTCAATCCGGAAACTGGTCAGGTATGGAGTGTCGCCACTGCCTCCCTGCCGGTATCCGTGGCCGAGCAGCTGGCAGCTACCAATATGCAGTTCATACAGCGCGATACCACACTGTATCTGATTGGCGGATATGGCTATTCTTCGCTGGAAGGTGATCACATCACGTTTCCATACATCACAGCCATAGATTTGCCCGGTGCCATTCAGGCTGTTCAGAACGGCAATTCGCCGGCGCCTTTTATCAGACAGTCGGGTACCGACGAGCGGATGAGGGTAACGGGTGGTGTATTGATTGAACTGCACGGCGATCTGTATCTGGCTGGCGGACAGAAATTTATGGGCAGGTATAATCCGATGGGCCCCACCCATGGCCCCGGATTTGAGCAGGTTTACACCGATGCCATACGGCGCTTCAGGATTGTGGACAGCGGCACCGCTCTTTCCGTCAGCGGTTTTGGCGAGTGGGTCAGTGCACAGCATCTGCATCGCCGCGACTACAACGCCGTTCCCCAGGTTTTTCCGGACGGTCGCGAGGGCTTCACCATGTTTACAGGCGTTTTTCAACCCGATATTGACTTGCCCTGGCTTAATACAGTTGATGTGGACAGTGCCGGATATACGCCCAATAATCAGTTCAGTCAGCTGCTGAACCAGTACCACACAGCACATTTGCCTGTTTTTGACGAGTCGGCCAACGCGATGCATACAGTCTTTTTCGGCGGTATAGGCCGTTATTACGTGGATGCGGCCACCGGTCTGCTGAAAGATGACCCCAATGTTCCGTTTGTACGCACCATCAGCCGTGTTACCCGGCTCAGCGACGGGGCCATGGACGAGGTAAAGATTGGTGACATGCCGGATCTGATGGGCTCGGGTGCCGAGTTTATCCCTGTTTTCGGGACAAATTTGTTTGACGACAACGGTATTCTCCGTTTTCAGCAATTGTCTTCCGACAGCACACACATAGGATATATTACCGGCGGAATCCGGAGTACGGCTCCAAATATATTTTTTACCAATACGGGTACCGAGAGTACAGCATCTGCAAAACTGTACAAGATATTTATGGTCAGGGGAGCAGCTACGGGTGTGCAGCTGTCCGGGGACACATCAGCAGGTATTTCACTGACTGTATCGCCCAATCCGCTTGCCGATGAGGCAGTTATTGGCGTTGAACTGGTCAGTAATTCCAGGGTGAGTGTATTGGTAACAGACAGTTTTGGCCGACAACTCCTGCAAGTGAACGATCGTAAACTCGCAGCTGGAAGGCAGCAGATACCCCTGCATCTCGGATTCCTGCCCCGAGGGAACTATGTAGCCCGGGTATCCGTTGACGGAAAAATAGCCGGAACTGTGAAATTGGCCAGAAAATAGCGGCAACCAAGGTCTTTTTTGAATAACAGCGCAGTTTTATCGGTACATTTGCGGCTGATATCATCCCGTTACCCGTAAACTGATATGCCTGCATTATTCAACAATACCTCGTCTGTTTGTCATCAGCCCGTACGAAATACACTCCTGGCCGCTGTGTTACTTCTGCTGCTGGGTTCGTTTACAGCGTGTATCAAGGACAAACTGAACGCGCAGCTGGCGTATAATGGTGCCTTTGCTGCCCCCGTAGCCAAGGTGGCCTTCACCCTGGGTGATGCACTGAAAGGAGACACCCTTCTCGAAATCGGTGCCGATAACGCAATCGGGCTGTCGGTCAGGCAGGAAAACCTGATTGATATCAGCGCAACAGACTATCTCGACAAAATAACCGGCGATATTGATGAAACTGTTTCTTTTGAATCCACCAGGGGGATCGTTCGCCTTGATGACATCGAAGAAACGCTTTCTGTTGCGCTCGACGAATTCGTGGAGGATTTTCAGGACACCAGTATCCGCAACCTGTTTATTCAGAATAACGGCTCTTTTGAAACAGTGCCCGGCTTTCAGTTCAATCTGAACAGTGAACTCACCACCGTGAGTTTCGAGGAGTTCAACTGGCTGAATATTGAAACGGCCAAAGTGAAACTCACTTTCCAGCACAATGTATTTGTGGATGCCAATAATATCACGGTCACGATTATTGATGCCACCTTCAATCAGACCATTGGCAGCCTGTATTTCGACAGTGTTCCGAAAAACACCCCGGTTACCCGCGAACTGACACTATCCGGACTTACCATAGGGAAATCCTTCAAGGTATTTCTCAACTCTTTTGGTTCGCCCGGTTCGGGAAGTGTGCCCGTACTGATAGATCTGACCAAACAGATTGATGTCACCCTGGAGGTCACAGATGCGTACGCGAGCGCGGGTGAGTCAAAAATTGGCAATAACAGCATCAGCAGAGACACCCTGTTGCTCGATCTTCAGCCCGACGGGGGCGAAAAAATTTCGCTGGTGAAGGTAAATTCCGTGCTGGCAGAGGCTGACATTGTTTCCACCATCAACACGCCCATGAGAGTAAGGCTTTACTTCCCGGGTATTTACAGGAATAATGCCAATTTTACCGATGAGTTTACACTGAATCCCACCACTCCCGGTGCCCCTTTTAAAAAGAATTTTGACTTTTCATCTACTTCCTGGCATTTCGATCAGGATCCGGGCCAGCCGTGGAACAAGATGAAAGTATACTACGAAACCTATCCGGAGGGCAGTAGTGATGACTACATACAGTTCGCTTCGACCGACAAGGTGGCTGTATCCATGCGCGTACACAATTTTGATGTGGAAGAGGCAAGAGGTTACTTCGGTCGCCGTGTGGAGCCGCTCGATGCAGGTGCGCTGGATCTGGATCTGAACTTCTCGTTCATCAATCCTCAGAGTACGCCCATACTTTTCGACAATCCAACGGCCAGTATTGAGGTAAACAACTCGTTTGGCATGCCATTTCAGGCAGATTTCGACATGCAGGCCAAAGGACTGAATGGAGCACAGGCATCGCTGAACCCGCCCGTACTGAACTTCAGTTATCCCGGCGTTCAGGAAGCCGGACAGTCGAAACAGACACAGATTCTGCTCAACAAGTCCAACTCGGATATCGTGAATTTCCTGTCGGTTTATCCCGAGGAACTTACTTACAGCGGCTCGGCCATTGTAAATCCTGACGACAATCAGCAGGAGATCAATTTTGTTCGTCAGGACAGTCGCCTGACTGCTTCAGCAACTTTCGATCTGCCGTTTGCCTTCCGGATACAAGACCTGGTATTCCGCGACACGGCCAATGGCATAGACCTCGATTTTGGCGAATATCTGACGCTGGAGGATATAGATACGGCCGAACTGAAAATAGCCTATATCAACGGACTTCCGCTCCGGAGTACTGTTAATCTGATTGCTCTTGCCAAAAACGGCTCAGAAAGTGCTATTGCCAGCGATATTGCCATGCCGGCAGCATCTGTTGACAATACAGGCGCTGTTTCGGCCGGTGGTGAAGCGCAGGGAGATGTCTTTGTCGCTTTGTCCTATGATCAGTTATTGCGTCTCGATGAAGCCGACAAACTGATTCTGGAAGTACATTTTCAATCGCCCGATAACGGCACCAAACTTGCCAGAATGTATTCCAGTTACCGGATGGATATCAAAACAGGTATAAAACTCATCCTGAAATTCTGATTGCCTTGATTGACTCCATGCACCTCCGCACTGTACAAACCTCTTTCCTGCGCGTGTGCGCCATGCTGCTTTCCCTGCCTGCTACCTTGTCGGCGCAGCAGGACATGAGTATTTTCCTTCAGAATAACCTGATACAGTCCATCACAACCGGCAATCCGGCCGGTATGAGTGCCGGTAAAGTCGCTGTGGCCCTGCCTGATTTGCATCTTGGTGTACAGAACGGCTCGTTTCATCTGGGCGATATGTTTGTCAAAACCAATCAGGGAGAGTTTTTCAATCTGGAGAAGGCCATCTCGAAAATGGATGAAACCGGCAATAAACACCGTTCTTTTTTCGATGTGGCAGGACTTGCACTGGTAGTGAGGGCAGGGGAGCGGACGCAGTTTTCCATCTCCCAGTCTTTCAGGTCGGGTTTTCAAATGAAATATCCCGCATCGCTGGCAGGCATGACCTGGTACGGGAATGCCGCCTATCTTGATCAGACCCTCGATCTTTCATCCGTAGCCAGCGTGATTGCGTACAATAATATCGGGCTTGGTGTTGCAAGAAGGTTGAATGACAAACTGACTCTTGGTGCAAGGCTCAACATCCTGAGTGGCATGGCCTGCATGCAAACAGTATCCGGCCAGCTGAAAATGCGCACCAGTGGCGAAAATTATCAGTTGACTGTGGAATCTGACCTGCAGCTGCAAACCGTTGGCATGCCTGATTTCACCAAAGAGGGTATCCGTGATATCCGCACGGAGGAAATCAGGAGTAATGCCTTCAGCTGGACCAATCCCGGTTTGTCGCTTGACCTGGGTATTACCCTGAAGCCCGTGGAAACTGTCGAGCTGGGACTGTCGGTCTCCGGTCTGGGCGGCATTGCCTGGAGCGGGAACGCCCTCAGCCAGAGCAGTAGCGGGATACGAACTTTTGAAGGCGTCACAATCAATCCCTTCGACAATCAGGAGGGTGAGTTCACCGGTATTTCACTCCAGGATTCTGTCTTTGGCGTACTGGGCCTTAAAACTGCCACAGCAGCGTTCAGCGCTGTCCTGCCCGTGCGTGCGCTGGCAACAGCCCGATATTCGGCCGGCAACAACCTGTCTTACGGAGCTGTCCTGCAGTATATCAGCTGGAACGGTGTTTCCGGAGCGGGAATCAGCGCACAGGTACAGCGTCAGGCTGGCCGCGTATTCAGTCTGGGTGCGATGGCAGGATTCAACACCTTGTCCGGTTTTCAGGCTGGTGCGAGCGCGGTTGTCAAACTTGGCCCGGTGCAGCTTTTCCTTATTTCAGATGATATCATTCCGTTCTTCATTCCCGATGCAGGTGGCGGGCTCCACTTCCGGGGCGGGATTAACATCGTTCCCGGCCAGAAAAATGCAAAAACAGTGACACCCGAGTCTGTGGGGTAGTCAACCTTTACCGGCACAATCCGTCCGTTTGCCGATAGTTGTTTGCAAACAACCGCACAGTTGCTGACATTTGCGCAGGAAACACCCCTGCGTTCTGTACTTTGTTTGATTTTCGCATGACACCTTGCCCGCCTTCCCGCATTTTATTCATCATTTACGCACTCCTGTGCGCGTGCGTGTCCCTGCATGCTCAAACGGGGACTTTCAGGGGACAGTTACAGGATGCTGCTGCCGCCACACCGCTTTCCTATGCGAATATAAGAGTGTACAGGGTCCCGGGCGATGAACTGGCTGGCGGAGCACTTTCCACAGAAAATGGATTGTTTTCTGTTCAGTTGCTGTTCGGAACTTACCGCGCCGAGGTGGAATACATCGGTTTTGAGACAGTTAAAACCGATACCTTCAGTTTGTCAGAATTACAGTCCGTTCACGATGTCGGTATTCTGCCGATAACGGCGGCCTCCCGGTCACTCGGAGAGGTAGAAATTGTGGCTGAGAAGAGCAGTATGGTGCTCTCCCTCGACAAGAAAATCTTCAATGTGGGAAAAGACCTTGCCAACGCGGGTGGCTCCGCTACCGAAATACTCACCAATATTCCATCGGTCAGTGTTGATCCTGACGGAACGGTGAAACTGAGGGGCAGCGACAACGTAAGGATTCTCATTGATGGAAAACCTTCCGGACTCGTCAGCTTCAAGGGAAGTGCCGGCTTGCAGCAACTGCAGGCCAGTATGATAGACCGGGTGGAAATTATCACAAATCCTTCGGCCCGCTACGAAGCGGAGGGATCGGGTGGCATCATCAATATCGTGCTGAAAAAAGACCAGAAACAGGGTTTCAATGGCTCCTTTGAACTCATCAGCGGCTATCCGTATAACTTCGGTGCCTCTGCCAACCTGAATTACCGGCACAAGAAGATCAACTTTTTCATCAATTACGGAATAGCTCACCGGAAATCGCCGGGAGGAGGCGATTTGTACCAGCGCCGCACGTCGGGCGATACGACCTTTATCCTGCTCCAGACCACCGAAAACAGTATGAAAAGCCTGAATAACAATATCAGGGGCGGGCTCGACTATTTCTTCACAGAAAACAGTGTACTAACTGCATCGTATCTCTGGAGAAGGAGCGATGCCAACCGGCTTACTTCTATCCGATACGAGGATTATCTGTTCAGTACCGATACGCCGCTCGGATACACCCTGCGGCAGCAGGATGAAATGGAAGATGAGCCCAATTCGGAATACTCGCTGATTTACCGCCGGAAATTTTCGGAAGAGGGTCACGAATTTACTGCCGAGGTCAAATACCTGAATTACTGGGAGCACTCCGACCAGTCGTTTCCGCAGCAGACTTTTTCTCCGGGCGGCACGGAGGATGTTTCCAAAGCACTTTACGAGAAGTCGCTGAACGACGAATATGAAAACCAGTACCTGCTTCAGCTCGATTACGTGCGTCCGCTGGGCAGGGACGGGAAATTTGAGACCGGTATGAGAAGCAGCTTCCGCGATATGGTGAATGATTACGAGGTGACCAGCAGAAAGGCCAATGGAGTATTCGAAGTCATTCCAGGACTCGATAACTACTTCATTTACAACGAGAATATCAATGCTGCCTACCTGATTTACGGCAATAAGCGTAACAAGTTCTCCTGGCAGGGAGGGGTCAGGGCCGAACATACCGACATAGAGACCATACTGCGGGAAACCGGCGAGTCGAATCCGCGCCAATATTTCAACTTTTTCCCCAGCGCACACCTCACTTATGAGTTGCCGGGTGGTCATGCCATCCAGTGGAGCTACAGTCGCCGGGTAAGGAGACCGGTTTATTTTGATTTGTCGCCCTTCTTCACTTACACCGACAAGCGCAATTACTGGAGCGGCAATCCCAACCTGAACCCCGAATTCAGTGATGTGGTTGAGGTGGGGCACGTGAAGTATTTTGACAAGGGTTCCATGGCCTCCTCCGTGTATTACAGGCATACAGAAGCCAAGATTGAACATATCCGGTTGCTCGATGCGCAGGGGTACGCAAATACCCGTCCGGAGAACCTGAACTTCGAAAATGCACTCGGATTTGAATTTACCACCGGGTATTCTCCCGTAAAATGGTGCAAGCTTGATGCCAATTTCAACCTGTTTCACGCCCGTATTGACGGAAGCAACCTCGATGCCTCCTTTATTACCACCACCAACAGCTGGTTTGCACGTCTGACGTCCAGATTTACCCTGCCCCGCGATTTCGACTTTCAGTTAAGGGGTAATTACGAAGCGCCCCAGAATACCGCACAGGGGAAACGCAAGGCTTTGTACTACCTCGATCTGGCTGCCAGTCAGGATGTGCTGAACAAGAATGGCACCCTGACACTGAATATCTCTGATGTATTCAACACCCGCAAATGGAGAGGAATCACGGAGGGCGCGAGTTTTTATACCGATAGTTCATTCCAGTGGCGCCGCCGTCAGATCAATCTGACCTTTAACTACCGCATCAGGCAGGCCAAAGCCGCACCCAAAAAAGCAGAGGAATAATCATTTTAATGAAAAAAAGCCGGTTTTTCTTGGCTTTTAAAGGTTTTCAATCCTATCTTTGCGGGCCTTTTTGTGCAAAAAAGGAAT
>CAIYFY010000336.1 GCA_903925535.1 uncultured Bacteroidota bacterium
CCTGCTCACTGTAAACTCGCTGCATGCGCAGGTCACCAATCCCGGCGGTTGTGGTACCGTTGGCATGACCGACTGGTTCAAATGGTACGCAGATCACCGCGACCAGCTCATTGACGAGCGTGGTGAAGATACCACCTGGCTTTATGTGCCCGTGACAGTTCAGATTACAGGCACCGATGCCGGCGCCGAGTATTACAACCTCGAACTGGCCATCGGGGCATTGAACAACATGAATCAGCAATTCGAGGCTGCCCGCATCAGGTTCTACATGATGCCGGGCGATCCGTTCCGCTACCTGAACAATACCTACTGGCACGATCATGACTGGGGTGGCGGCTCCGACCTGATTAACAGCAACCGCCTGCCCAACAGACTGAATGCCTATGTCGTGAAAAATCCGGCGGGTAACTGCGGCTACTCCTGGCAGGATGCAATTGTTCTGGGAAAAAGCTGCTCCGGAGTGAATAATACAACCTGGGCACACGAAGCAGGTCACCACCTGTCGCTCCCCCACCCCTTCTTCGGATGGGAAGGTGAATCCTGGGATTACTCACAGCCCGCCCCTGCTTCCATAGGTGGGCGTCCTGTTGAAAAAACCGACGGCAGTAACTGCTACCAGTCTGGCGACCGCTTCTGCGATACGCGTCCCGATTATCTCAATTATCGCTGGAACTGCAATCAAAACGGCGAAAGTGTGACCGTTCAGCACGACCCTGACAGTGTGGCTTTCCGCTCCGATGCAACCCTGATCATGGGATATGCACTCGATGCATGTGCCAACAGGTTTACATCCGAGCAGATTGCTGCCATGCGAAACAACCTGATGACCGAGCACTCCGACTACCTGCAGATAACAGATCCGCTCCAGGAAATATCAGACGACGAGCCGGTTGAGCTGGTAGCTCCGCTCGATACCCAGTATGTGCAGTACAACAACGTAACTTTTTCCTGGAATCCGGTACCGAACGCCTCGCTGTACACCGTGGAGGTGGGTCTGAAAGAAAACATGCTGCCCCGTTTCATCTGGCACACTGTTTACAACACCACGACGCTTACTGTTACCAAAAATATACCGAACAACCGCCTTCTGTACTGGCGCGTGCGCCCGTACAGCGAGTGGGATTTGAGCAAACAGCTGGCCCCCCAGCAGGTGGGTGTATTCAGAACGTACAACTTTGCCGCCACCAACGACCTGGAGCGCAACCTGCTTGCTACGCTCACTCCAAATCCGGTTCCGGCAGGTCTGCCGGCCGTAATGCAGCTTACTGCCGATGATAATATGGAGGCCATCATCTCTGTTTCCGACGCCGCAGGCCGCCGCTGTCACTTCGAATCTGTAAAACTGCATCCCGGTGAAAACCTGATCGAGATTCCCACGGCAAATCTCAATGCAGGTATCTACTTTGTACTGCTGCAAAATGAACTCGGCACTATCCTGAAAAAGCTCGCCGTGACGGAATAATGAAATGGGAGTAATTCGCCGTCAATCCATCAAACACTCGGCCGTCAATCTGATCGGCCTGAGCGTGGGAGCACTCAGCACATTTCTGGTGTACCCGCATGTCAGACAGGAATACGGCGTTATTCAGGTACTCCTTCAGGCAGGACTCCTGGGACTGCCACTGCTCTCGCTGGGAGCCAATACTGTTGCTATCCGGTTTTTTCCGAAATTCAGGGATGAATCGGTCGGAAATAACGGTTTCTTACCACTTCTTATGTTGCTGTGCGGCCTGGGCTTCACCCTGAGCCTGGGCCTCACAGCCATCTTCTGGGGACCATACACCAACAGCATCTCCGGTCGGTCCCCGCTCATAGCCACCTATCTTCCGGCTGCAATCCCCATTGCATTCTTTTTCACCATCAGTACGGTACTCTACACTTATTCTGCCAACTTCAAGCGGATAGTCATCCCTTCGCTGCTGCTCGACTTCTCTCAGAAACTGGTGCTGCCAGCCCTCATGATTGCAGTCTGGAAAGAGTGGACAACACTGTACGTCGCCGTTTGGGGTATGATTATTCACTCCAGTCTGGTGGCTGTCGCCATGATTTTTTACCTGAAGAAACTGGGGGTGTGGCACTGGAAACCAAACTGGCAATTTCTGACGCCCGAACTGCGCAGGGAAATGGGCGCCTACATAGCTTTTTGGTCGCTGGGCGGATTTGCCCTGCTGGTGGCTTCCAAATCTGATATTTTTGCGGTTGGCTCGCTGAGTGCAGAGAGCGCGGCGGGGACTTTTGCCATCGCCACAGCACTGGCTGCGATTATAGAAATTCCAGTCAAGAGCCTGTACTCGGCCAGCGCGTCCTCAGTGGCAGAATATCTGGCCAGGAACGACATGGAAGAGCTGGAAAAACTTTACAAAAGTGTTTCTATCAATCTGTTAGTGGCAGGAGCTCTCCTGTTTGGCGGAATGTGGGTGGCTATCCGACCCATTTTTCAGCTCTTCCCTGCCGATCACTCGGGTGAAATGGAAGCTGGCATCTGGGTGTTTTTCTTCGTCGGACTCACCAGACTGGTGGAAATGACCACCGGACTGAACAATTACCTGGTTTACTACTCCCCGCACTACAGGTATGCACTGTTTTCGCTGAGTGCCTGTGCTGTGCTGACGGTCGGACTGAATCTGTGGCTCATTCCCACAATTGGCTTCTACGGAGCCGCCATATCCACACTTATATCAGTAACGCTGTACAATTCATTCAGTGTCTGGCTGATCTGGCGCATTTACCGCCTGTTTCCGTTTACCCGGAACACCCTCGTATCCATATTACTGGCCCTCGCAACACTGCTCCTTGTGCTGCTGATACCGGATACCGGAATACCTGCAGCTGATATCATCATCCGGGGAGGCGCTTACGCCCTGTCGTTTTCCTTTCTTGTCCTTCGGCTGAACATATCCCCGGATCTTTCAGCACTCTGGAATCTGATACTACAAAAATTGCTGCCGGGCCGCAAAGCTCCGGTCGAATAGGCGTGTTACGACAACTTTGGAAGATTTTTTCAACGCGATTTCTCTGCATTGCCGTAATTATGCAGGCCAAATCATGTTGAAGCTATGAAATATATCTCTGTTATTGCGCTGCTGGTCATCAGTGCGCTCCCGGTTCAGGCCCAGAACAAGAAAAAATGGGATGTCAATAATCCCGAAACAGGTATCCGCTACAAGGATGTCGAGTTCACTACCTCTGAGGGCACCTGGATGTGCCTCGATGTTTCACCCAACGGACAGACTATCGTTTTTGATCTTCTCGGCGATATTTACTCCATGCCGGCTACCGGTGGCACAGCCACTTGCCTGCGCTCCGGACTTGCCTGGGAGGTTCAGCCACGGTTCTCCCCCGATGGAAGCAAAATTCTCTTCACCAGCGATGCAGGCGGAGGCGATAATATCTGGGTAATGAATGCCGATGGCAGTCAGCCACGCCAGATTACGAAGGAAAATTTCAGGCTGCTGAATAACGCAGAATGGATTGATCAGGACTATTTTGTTGCCCGGAAGCACTTCACTTCCACCCGGTCTCTCGGTGCCGGCGAACTGTGGATGTACCATATCAGCGGCGGCGATGGCATACAACTCACCAAACGCAAGAATGACCAGCAGGATCTGAACGAACCATCCGTTTCATCCGACGGAAAGTATATTTACTTCAGTGAAGATATGTACGGCGGTGGTTACTTCCAGTACAACAAGAACCCCAACACTCAAATATTCGCAGTCAGACGCTATAACCGCGAAAAGGGTATCGTGGAAGATATCACCGGTGGCTCGGGCGGCGCCTGTCGCCCGCAAATCAGCAACGACGGGAAATGGCTGGCATTTGTCAGAAGACAGGAGGTTAAAACTGTGCTGTTTCTGCTGAACCTGGAGACAGGCGAAGAATATCCTGTTGACGATCAGCTCGATAAAGATCAGCAGGAAGCCTGGACGATCTTCGGATGCTATCCCGGCTTCTCATGGGCCGACGCAGAGAATATTGTCATCTGGCAACAGGGAAAGATATTCAAAATCAACGCACTGAAAACAGCCGAGGCTGTGAAGAGCGGCCAAAAGCCCGGCTCATCGCTCAAAACGAATATCCCGTTCTCCTGTCAGGTAAAAACGAAGGTGGCCGAAACGCAGCGTACTCCGCAGAAAGTATTCGAAGAGCAGTTCAATGCCCGCGCAATCCGCCAGGCTGTCACTTCTCCCGACGGGAAGTATCTCTTTTTCAATGCCGCCGGAAAACTGTATAAAAAAGACCTGAAAAGTGGCTCTGTGACTACTTTCCCTGCCAAAAATGACGTAATCGCAGAGGAAAACAACCAGTTTGAGCCCTCCGTTTCTCCCGACGGGAAACGGGTGGTTTTCGTTGACTGGAACGATGAATCGCTGGGCCGGATTATTCTGGCGGCAACCGATGGCTCGGGCGCACGCGTGATCTCCACAGAAAAGGGAATATTCAGGACACCCTCTTTCTCCCCCGACGGGCAATCGGTGGTGTACAGAAAGCAGGGTGGCGACGATGAACTCGGTTTCACACACTCCAACAAGCCGGGTATCTATATCCTGTCGCTCTCAACCGGCAAAACCACATTTGTAACAGCTACAGGTGAAAATCCGCGTTTCTCTCCCGACGGAAAACGGATTTTTGTGTCAACCGGCGGACAGCTTTTTGGCGGATTTGACAAGTCGCTCCGTTCTTTTGATCTGAACGGAAACGATGAAAAAGTGCTGGCCAAAAGCAGATATGCTGCCCAGTGGACGCCTTCTCCCGACGGAAAGTGGCTCGCCTTTACTGAACTCCACAAGGCTTTTGTGTGCGCCATGCCCATGCCCGGACAAACACTGGATGTAAGTGGCGATATGGGATCTGTGCCGGCTACGCTGGTCAGCCGGGATGCCGGTTACAACCTGCACTGGTCTGCAGACTCAAAACAGATTCACTACACGCTCGGTGAAGAGTATTTTACCATTAATCTCAATGAAAGATTTTCGTTTCTGCCCGGAGCCCCCGACTCGCTGCCAGCACTCGATACAACCGGTATCAAAATCGGCCTGCAGCTGAAAGGCGACAAACCTTCAGGCTCCATCCAGTTCGATAACGCACGCATCATCACCTGCGAAGGAGATCAGGTCATCGAAAAAGGCGTACTGCTCGTTCAGGATAATAAAATCGCTTTCGCGGGAACAAAGGCGGAGTACCAGCGTGCCGGACTGGCTCGTCCTGACAAAGTAATTGACTGCTCGGGCAAAACAATCATGCCGGGAATGATTGACGCACACGCGCACAGCGGGAATTTCCGGTACGGACTGAGCCCGCAGAAACAATGGGAGTATTACGCCAATCTGGCATATGGCGTTACCACCATGCACGATCCTTCCTCCAATTCGGAAATGGTGTTCAGTCAGTCTGAAATGATCAAGTCGGGGCGGATGGTGGCTCCCCGCCTGTTTAGCACAGGAACGATTCTCTACGGCGCCGATGGTGACTTCAAGGCACCGGTCAACTCGCTCGACGACGCACGGGCTGCCCTGCGCAGAACAAAAGCCTGGGGCGCTTTTTCGGTTAAAAGCTATAACCAGCCGCGCCGCGAACAGCGTCAGCAGGTGATGGCCGCGGCCAATGAACTCGGCATGCAGGTGGTACCGGAAGGTGGCTCCTTCTTCGCTCACAATATGACCCAGATTGTTGACGGACATACTACCGTTGAACACAACCTGCCCGTGGCACCCATGTATCAGGATGTCGTGAACCTGTGGAGCAAAACCGGTACGCACAATACCCCTACCCTGATTGTGTGCTATGGCGGACTGAACGGTGAATATTACTGGTACCAGAATACCGATGTCTGGGCCAAGAAAAGGCTGCTCAGCTTCACACCCCGACATATTATCATGGAGCGCAGCCGGCATATTACCAAGGCCCCCGATGAAGAATACCAGAACGGACATATTCTGGTGTCAAGAACCTGTAAAAAACTGCAGGATGCCGGCGTAAATATCAACCTGGGTGCGCATGGACAGTTGCAGGGCCTGGGAGCTCACTGGGAGCTCTGGATGCTTCAGCAGGGAGGCATGAGCAACCTCCAGGCAATCCGTTGTGCCACAATAAACGGCGCAAAAAGTCTGGGTATGGATGCTGAAATTGGCTCGCTCAAGGCCGGAAAACTGGCTGATTTGATTGTACTCGACGCCAATCCGCTCGACAATATCAGAAACAGCGAACAAATTCGTTATGTCATGGTAAACGGTCGTCTGTACAACCCTGACACCATGAACGAAACTGGAAATAATGACAAGAAGCGCAACAAATTCTGGTTTGAAATGCCCGGCGGAGAAACCGGAGCAGCCGGAACAGGGCATACCTGCTCGGAAACCAAATGTGTCTGCGGTCACTGATCTGAAACATGCCTCCCAAAGATTTCATTGATTTAAGATCCGAGGAAGTTCAGGAAATTCTCGGTTCCCCACCCGGCCTGCTGGTCAGGTGGGGAACCACTATTGTGCTGCTCAGCATCGTTCTGCTTCTCCTGGTCGCATGGTTCGTAAAATATCCGGATGTGATTCAGGCCGATGTGGAAATCACATCCACCACACCACCTGCCGATGCAGTTGCCCGGACGGATGGGCGTTTGCAGGCCATATTGGTGAAAGACACCTCGCTGGTACGCGAAAACCAGCCCCTCGCTGTTTTGCAAAGCACCGCAGACTACCGGGATATGCTGCTGCTCGACTCCTGTATCGCCGTGTGGAAATCGTATGCATCCCTCGATTTCAGGGCACTGGAAGCCCCTGACTCACTGAATCTGGGCGATTTGCTGGCCGATTACTCCAGTTTTTCGCGCCTGCTCTCCGATTTTCAGTCTACCGACGATGCCACTCCCGAAGCAGGGGCCACCCGGACACTCCTGCAGAACAGCCTGAGTCTGCTGAGTACCGCACTCGATCGCTGGAAACAAACCTATCTGATTGTTGCTCCGGCTAGCGGGAAAGTATCACTCAACGACCTGAAAACAGGCAGTTTCGTGCGCGTGGGTATATCACTCATGACTATTTTGCCACCCGGAAGCCCGGATGCCATCATCGGAAGGGCCACTGTACCCGTGGCAGACGGCGAACGCATACAACCCGGACAAAGAGTAGTGATGAAAGTGGCCGGATATCCGTCCAGCGTTTTCGGAACCGTAGAGGGTAGCGTCGTCTCCAAAGCGCTGATGCCCAAAGAGAAAAGTTATTCGGTAACTATCAACCTGACAGAGGCAAAAAACAACAGAATCCCTACCAGTCTGGGCAAGGAAATCCGCTTCGAACAAAGGCTCGGTGGAAATGCCAGTATTCTGGTGGATAACAGGGGAATTCTTCCGCGCATACTGGACGTCATGAATACGCAGCTTTGAATCCAACATGACAAAGAATAAACCAAAGTGCATTCTTCATGCCGGCATGCCCAAAACGGGTACCACTTCCATCCAGCAATACCTGTATGACAATGCCGATGCGAGTGACCACTTTGTGTATGTGTGCCAGTATGGTATAGACAGCGCTTTCGACCTTATACACTGGGTACACTCCCGGCCAACCACCTACGTGGAATATACCATCGGCAATCTGATTCCTGAAAAGCTGGCAGAATATCAAGCAATAACAGAAGATTATATTGCCCAAAAAATAAATAACGCTCTTGAAAATAATAAAATCCTCCTGTTTTCCTGGGAAGGATGCTTCAGTTTTTTTAGTACAGACGAGCTGCTTCAGTTTCGCAACCGGCTGGAGTCCCGTGGATTTGAAGTGGAAGTAATTATCTATGTACGTAACTGGAAAGATACTATCCAAAGCGGATTCCAACAGCGTATCAAAGGATTGAGACTGGATTCATTCATTCCTGTGCCCCCACATTTGAATCAGGGGCTAAAAAACAGGATTGTTCCTATTGAAGAGGTATTCGGGCCTCAGGCCGTTCGTTTACTCAAATATGATACCGGATTGTTTGAAAACGGTGATGTAGTGGGTCACTTTTGCCAGCAAACAGAACTGCCTTATAAAGCAACCCGGCTCTATAGCCAAAACAGCAGCCTACGACTTCCGGCTATCAGGTTTTTGTACGCCTATAATCGCTATGGACCAATGCGGGGATACGGCCCGGCCATAAAAAATAATTACCTGCTGATAGGTGCACTTGCTGCACTGGAAGGGCCGCCATTAAGGCTTCATTCCTCGCTGCTGGATCCCATGGCTGAACTGATCGCACAGGAACGTCCGTGGCTGGAGCAGAAAATAGGCGGTGTTTCCATGGAAGAGGATGTTTCCAAATATGATAACGATGAACATACCATAAAATCAGAATCCGATATGTTCAATTTCTCCCCGGATTCACTGAACTGGCTGGCTGCTCAGATAAATGCCAGGCCGGTAACGCCTGTATCCGGCGAACTGGCGGCAAAAAAGGTGGCTAAACAGGTTCATACCCTGTACCAAAAAGCAACCGGGAAGAAACCGCTGTATTACCGCCTGATGCGCAAAGTGAAAACTGTCATCAGGCGCGCTGTACAGTATCAGTCATAACCTGCTTTATTTTTTACCGGATCCGACGGTTCAAGAGCAGGTGGTGAAGTAGCTTTGCAATTCAAACATTCCTCCATCATGAAGTTCATACTAACCACGCTTGCATTCATATCCTGTCTTTCAACAGCAACTGCGCAGTTTCCCGATACGTGGCAGGGCGACTGGACGGGCACTCTCGATATTTTCAACGGAGCCGGAAAGATTCAGTCCGTGGAAATGACTATTGAAATACATAAAATGGACACCTCCACGCAGGGGAGATATACTTTCGGACTGATTTACGGCTCCCGGGAGAAAGACTGGCGGCCCTACGAACTCGTACCGGTTTCTCCTGAAACAGGCATCTGGAAGGTGGATGAAAAGAATTCTATCATGATGGAGAGTTTCCTCATGGGCCCCAAGTTTCTGTGCTGGTTCGTTGTACAGCAGAGCAGGGTGCTGTGTACGTATGAGAAGGTGGACGACAGCACCATGATTTTTGAAGTGTTGTCAGGCATTGAGGCCAGCATCAGTACCTCCGGCAATACCACCTCGGGCGGAGAAAATATACCGGAAGTGAAAACCTACCCTTTCAGTGTATTTCAGCGGGCTGTGCTGCACAGGAAGTAGGTGTATGTCCGGGATTCCCTGCCGACATCAAAAATGACTCGCAGCAAGAGAATCCCGGACGTGCTTTAATCAAACGTGCAGCGCCCTGTTGGCTGTAGCAGCCAGACAGGCCTCCTTGAATGCTTCCGTATAGGTCGGGTGCGCGTGGCTCATACGCGCTGCATCCTCGGCTGACGCCCTGAACTCCATGAGTGCCACTGCTTCGGCAATCATATCTGCTGCACGGGCTCCCACGATATGCACTCCCAGAATCTCGTCTGTTTCCTTGTGAGCCAGCACCTTGACCATGCCGTCGAGGTCCATGCTCGCGCGGGCGCGGCCGAGCGCGCGGAAGGGGAACTTGCCCGGTTTGTAAGGAACGCCGGCTTCCTTGAGTTGTTCTTCTGTGTAGCCAACCGAAGCCACTTCAGGCCAGGTGTAAACCACACCGGGTATCAGGTTGTAGTTGATATGCGGTTTTTGTCCGGCCAGCACCTCAGCCACGAATACCCCCTCCTCTTCTGCCTTGTGGGCCAACATGGCGCCTTTGACCACATCACCGATAGCATAGATACCGGGCACAGCGGTTTCCAGATGATCATTCACCGGAATACGGCCCTTTTCGTCGGTGGTGATACCGATATTATCCAGTCCCAGACTATCCGTATAGGGCCTTCTTCCCATGGAAAGCAGGCAATAGTCGGCTTCCAGCGTCAGTTTTTTGGAGTCATCGTCGCGGTGCTGCGCTATCACTTTCACGCTGCTTTTTCCCGGGGTGACCTCGGTAACAGCATGGCGCAGGTGAAACTGCACACCAAGTGCCTTCATGCTCTTCATCAGCTCGCGACTGCAGTCGGCATCCATACCTGCAATAATACGGTCGAGGTATTCCACCACATGCACCTGCGTGCCCAGGCGGGCATAAACACTACCCAGCTCAAGGCCGATCACACCGCCCCCGATAACAACCATGGAAGCAGGGAGTTTATCTATGTTCAGGGCCTCCGTACTGGTGATGACCCTTTTTTTGTCGTAATTGAAGGCTGCTGGCGTTATCGGTTTGGAGCCGGTAGCAATAATAACGCGTGCTGCCTCTATTTCCTGTGAAGAACCGTCCTGTCCGGTAATTTTAAGTTTGTTTTTGGTGATGAAAGAGCCGTGTCCGTTGAACACATCCACCTTGTTCTTTTTCATCAGAAATTCCACACCCTTGTTGTTCTCCAGCACGACCTCGTTCTTTCTGCGCACCATCTGCGGGAGATCCACTTTCAGATCCTTCAGGTTAATTCCGTGGGTCTTGAAAGTGTGCGCGGCATTGTGATAGTGCTCTGAAGAGTCGAGCAGTGCCTTGGAGGGGATACAGCCTACATTCAGGCAGGTGCCTCCGAGCACAGAGTAACGTTCGATAATGGCTGTTCTGAAGCCCAGCTGGGCGCAACGGATAGCGGCTACATACCCGCCGGGGCCTGAGCCAATGACTGCTACGTCGTAAGACATTTTGTGTTAATCTTGTTTAGGTCCTTTATTGTTCCTGTTCTTGTTGTTCTTCCAGCGGGATTTATTGTTTCCCGGCCCACCCTGTCCGGGCGTTGGCGGCTCCTGTTTATCTGCGCCCGGCGGAGCAACGGGTTTGTTCTGCTGCTGAGGAGGCCTTGAGTCGGGGCGGGGCGGACGATTGTCGCCCTGTCGGGGCTGATTGGGCCTGCCCTGTTGCTGGGTCCTGTTTTCAGGGCGTCCCTGCTGAGGACCGCGGTTGTCAGGTCGGGGGCCGCGGTTATCGGGCCTGCCTTGTTGCGGGCGCTGCGGACGTCCATGGCCGGCCTCGCTGAGGGCTGCCTTTTCGACAGCTGCGGCAGCCGACTGGGAGCGATCCCGGTTTTGTTTTTTCTTCTTCTTCCGCTTCTTGCGCTGTTCAAGCGGGAGCTGTATCACATCATTTACACTCTCGAAATCCGGTTCAACTTCATCGCCCTCATCTGTTTCTGGTGGCGGAGCCATGGCCAGGATATCTTCCAGACTGTTTGGCATTGTTCCGGACTTGACCATAGCCAGTGCTTCCCAGATCTGATCCACGTGAATAGCCAGAAACTTGCTGCGGTCTTCGGCATAGGTGTAGTACATCAGCCTTCTGAACACATCTGTTTTGATCAGAATAGCCAGCCCGGCCTTGGTTCTGATTTTTTCGGCGCGATCGGGAAAGTCCTCCAGTGCATCAATATAGGTATCGAGCTCATAGTTAAGGCAGCATTTCAGGCGGCCGCACATACCCGAAAGCTTGGTCTGGTTGATAGCGAGGTTCTGATATCTGGCAGCAGCGGTATTCACACTCTTGAACTCGGCAAGTCACGTAGAGCAGCAGAGTTCCCGTCCGCAGTTACCGAGTCCGCCGATACGGGCCGACTCCTGACGGGCGCCAATCTGTCGCATTTCAATTCTGATTCTGAAGTCGCGGGCATAATGGCGGATCAGTTCGCGAAAGTCAACACGGCCATCTGCAGTGTAGAAGAAGGTGGCCTTTCTGCCATCGCCCTGAAACTCCACATCGCCGATCTTCATGTTCAGGCCGAGGCTCCGGGCGATGACCCGGGCCTTCACCAAAACCTCTTTTTCCTCCTTGCGCACCTCGTCGAGCCGCTCCAGATCGCGTTCGTGTGCCTTGCGCACCACCGAAACAAGTCTGGCATCATTGCGCACCCTTTTTCTCTTCATCTGAAGGCGCACCAGTTCCCCGCTGAGAGAAATCTTCCCTACATCAAAGCCGCCCGAGGGCGCCTCAACCACCACCCAGTCGCCGGTGGTAACCCGGGTGAATGGCGGATTTTTGAAGAACTCCTTGCGTGAGCCGTTCTTGAAGCTCACTTCGACCACATCGAATGGCTTGCTGTCCTGGATACCAAGTGCGGTAATCCAGTCATATGTATTGTGGCGGTTACATCCGCCCGATGCGCAGCCGCCATTGCTTTTGCAGCCTGGCGCATCGTTATCTTTGCCTGTAGAACAGGAGCATCCTATACATCCCATGGTTATTGTTCGTTGAAGTCGTTTTCAGGTTTCAGAGCAACATGTACATACTCTTAGCGCAAAGAAACAGCAAAAAAGCGGAGTAGGGATAATTTTTTGCAGGAAGGTTAACCTTTCATGATAGCATTGACGCCAATTGACGTATCCAGCATCAGAATTTTGGGATTTGCATTGCGCTCAATATGAAAAATATTTTCATTAAAAACGGCTACCAGTTTCGTGATTTTATCGAAATCGAGCACTTTGGCCATATTTTGCGCAGTAGCCAGCTCATCCGGCTTCAGGCGAAGCGTGGTGATGCCTGTTGCCGACAAAGCCATCAGTTCGCGCATGAAGTGCAGGCCGTACAGGAGGAATTGCTTTTGTGTTTCCCTGCCTGCGCGCGCGAACACCTCTGTCCAGTGTACCAGTTCAACGGCATTCCCCTTCCAGCATTTGCGCAGCCAGTCAACGAACATGGCGGTATGGCTGTTTTCCTGTGAGGAAGCAATGCGCGTCGCTTCCCCATAGTCGCCTCCTGCAAGGAAGGCAACCTCGTCAGCGCGCTCAGGATCGAGTTTCAACCTGTCGGTCAGCGCCGCCGAAATCTCTTCATCACTAAGCGGATCAAGTCTTACGAGCTGACAGCGTGACAATACAGTAGGTAAAATTAGTTCGGCATTTTCGGCAACAAGCAGAAAAACGGTGTCTTCCGGTGGCTCCTCAATGAGTTTCAGCAAACGGTTGCCCTCTTTGCCCAGATACTCGGGAAGCCACATCAGCAGGATCTTGTAGCGACCCTCGAACTTTTTCAGACTGAGCTTTTTGATAATGGCATGGCACTCATCCTTGGTAATATTACCCTGTTTGTTTTCGGCGCCAAGCTGCTGAAGCCAGTCGTTGACTCCGGCGTAAGGGTTACCGGAAAGGAAAGACCTCCATTGCTTCAGAAAATCGGTACTGACAACACCGGAACCAATGGCCGGAAACGAAAAATGAATGTCCGGGTGCGAGAATACGGCCGCTTTTCTGCAGGCCGGGCACTCTCCGCATGGTTCGGTGTCATCAGGCTGCCTGTGCTCGCATTGAAGGAATTGGGCAAAAGCCAGAGCAATGGCCAGACTGCCGCCGCCCGAAGGGCCCAGCAGCATCATGGCATGGGGCATTCTTCCACCCGATGCAAGCCCGGCAAGGACAGGTTTAGCCTTCGACTGACCAATAATATCTCGGAAAAACACAAAAACAGTTTAGAGGTTATTCGCAACCGGGAACCGGCAGCGTGGCATACTGCTACTCGTACAGCACGCTCCTGCCCTTGCGCAAACTCTTGCGCAAATTGAACCAGAACGCAAATATAAGGTAAAGAATCAGCGGCGAGCCCATCCCGATGAAAGAAGTATAGATGAAGTATTTCCTCACCTCGCCGGGAGCAATCTTCATCCTTTCGCCCAGATGCTGACACACTCCGAAAGCGTGCCGCTCAACCATATCTTTTAGCCAGTGCCTTAACATTTTTCCCTGAAAAGAGTTTGAGAGCAAAAATAAGCATTTTGTACGATACTTGGTTAAAACATTCTGATTTTTGATTGTGTTCAAACTTTTAACAGTTTCAATCCTGATTATTTGCAAAAAAAACACCATTTTTGCCGCCCACATTTCAAAAACGATTGTTA
>CAIYFY010000337.1 GCA_903925535.1 uncultured Bacteroidota bacterium
AAAGCCAGCACGTCAGCTCCGCAGGGACGGCGACCCTGAAAAGGCCTTCAGTGAGGCCGCCCGTATGCTCGAAAGAACCTACACGGCTCCTTTTCTGGCTCACAACACCATGGAACCCATGAACTGCTTCGCGCGGGTGACCGATACAGAGGCACTTTTTGTTGCCCCCCTGCAGGCTCCCGAGTTTGCCGAACGCTCGCTCTCGAAACGCCTCGGCATTCCGGCCGATAAAATTGATATCCGCATGACACGCATGGGCGGTGGTTTTGGTCGCCGGGCTTACGGTCACTACCTGATTGAAGCTGCACTCATCTCTCAAAAGACCAAAACTGCTGTCAAGCTGGTCTATTCCCGGGAAGATGATATGACTTATGGTATCTACCGGCCTGCTTATACCGCTACATACCGCGCCGCTCTTGATGCCAAAAATAATCTCATCGCCTTTCATGTAAAGGGCGGGGGTTTCCCCGAGCATCCCGTGGCTGCCAACCGTTTCCCGGCCGGTGCCGTGGATAATTATCTGGCCGAAGGCTGGGAAATGCCTTCCAATATAACCATAGGCGCCTTCCGGGCACCTCGCTCCAATTTCATCGCCTGCGCCGAGCAGTCATTCCTCGACGAACTGGCCGAAATGATGGGAAAGGATCCTATTGACCTTCGCCTTGAGCTCCTGCAGCGGGCAAAAGACCGCCCGGTCGGCACCAGCAACGACTATGATGCCGACCGCTATGCCGGCGTACTGAAACTGGTCAGGGAAAAATCGGGCTGGGGGAACAACACTGCAAATGGTTTGCACCGGGGTGTTGCCGCCTATTTCTGCCACAACTCTTATGCTGCTCACGTGATAGACATGCGCATGCGCGACGGTCAGCCGTATGTGGAACAGGTGTTCAGTGCAGTTGATTGCGGTATCGTGGTGAACCCGGACGCCGCATCAAACATGGTGGAAGGTGCCGTTGTAGACGGGATCGGGAATGCACTCTATGGTGAACTCCGGATTAAGGATGGTGCTCCGCAACAGCGCAACTTCAACACATACAAGATGATACGTATGCACGAGGTGCCCAAAAAAGTGGAAGCCCACTTTGTCAGAAATGACATTGATCCCACCGGACTCGGCGAACCGCCTTTTCCGCCGGTATTTGGGGCCGTGGCGAATGCGCTCTACAAAACAACCGGGAAAAGATTCTACAGGCAGCCTTTTTCGGCGGAATTTGACACTGAACAGGGCGGCAAGTAGAGTGCCATGATCCGGATACGCTGCCGATGGTAAAAACAGGCGTGTTTTTGCCATCGGCAGTCACGTTCATGATACGCTACTACTGTCCAGCCCCCATCTGACTCAATGATCTTTTGGCAGGCTCAAAATTCGGGTTCATGCTCAATGCGAGCCTGAAGTCAGCCAGTGCACCGGCTTTGTCACCCAGTTGAAATTTTGCTACACCCCGGTCGTGCACCAGATCAGGGCGACTCTCCTTCATGGATATGGCCTTGTCATAATCGCGGATGGCTGCCTCGTATTGCTTCAGTTGCATATAACAGTAGGCGCGGCGTCCGTAAACAGTACCCTGCCTGATCTGCGGCACCAGCTCTATGGCCTTGTCCAGATCAGGAATAGCTAGTTTCGGATCGAACAGCGCATAGGCTGTACCTCTGTTGTAATAGTAGTTGCCTACCCGCGGATCGAGCTTGATGGCTTCGGAGAACATCTCCGCAGCCTTTTGAGGCTGTCCGCGGAAACCATATACGTTCCCTAGCCCCTCATAGATTTTTGCATTCTTGACGCCGTGTTTCAAGGCCTCTTCAAAACAGGTTGCTGCCTTGTCCAGGTTGTTCATCTTGCCGTAATAGTTACCCAGATTGGTCAGAATTTGCCCGTCGCCGGGGAATTGCGCCAGCGCGGCAGTCCAAAGCGACTCAGTGTCTTTCCAAATGCCGCGCTGACTGGCCGTGCGCACAGCAAGGAACAGACAAAACAGGGTCATGCCCGCCCATGCAACCGTACGTGCACCTGCGCTGCGCGAGGAAAGCTGCCATATTCCGTACGACAACCCGATACCGAGACCGATATAGGGTACATAAGTGTACCGGTCGGCCATTACTACCACACCCACCGATATAATCTGGGATACCAGTATAACAGTGAAAAAATAAAATGCAAGCGACCACAGGGGCAGTGTGGTCTTTCTCAAGCTCCAGACAGCTACACCGGCTACTGCCAGAAACATGGCGGAATAAACGGCAAACGACGCAGGTAATCCACCCCCCAGCAGCGACTGGTCTGGATAAGGGTAGAACGGCGAGAGGCCGAACGGAGCAAAGAATCTGATGAGGTACTGCATCATGCCGAAACCGGCGAACTGCGCGCGTTGTGCAAGACTGAACGTACTGGCTATGGCGTCTTTGGCTCCTTCCACGTTTGACAGCCAGCCGTGAAAGTTACCACCCGCCTGCACATCCATGGCCATGAGCCCAAACAGGACGGCCACACCTATAAAGGGAAGTTTTTCCAACCAGACACCGGCTGTACGAAGCGAACGCCCGTTCCACCAGTCGAGCAGAAAAAGTACCGGTACCAATGATACTGCCATGGCCTTGGACAGACAAGAGAGAACGAACAGTATCAGTGAAGCTGCGTACCAGCCCGGTTTCTTTACCTGCGAAAAGTGCAGCCAGGTGAGCAGGGAGAGCAGAAAGAAAAAAGTGTACAACACGTCCTTTCGCTCTGAAATCCACGCTACCGACTCCACGTGCATGGGGTGAACGGCAAAGAGCAGTCCTGAAAACAGGGAAGCAAACATATTCCTTCCGGTGAGCAGCCAGGCGAGAAAAAAGACCAGTACGCTGTTCAGCGTATGCAGAAAAATATTGGTAGATATGAATGGCCCCGGTTCGAAGGTGCCGTTTTTCTTCATTCCGCCTCTGGCAGCATC
>CAIYFY010000338.1 GCA_903925535.1 uncultured Bacteroidota bacterium
CTCCGGATCGGTTGGTTTCTTCTCGGTCATGCTGTGCGACGGGTGCTTTGCCAGTTGATCAGTTGCCAGTTTCCCTTTTTTTTCCTGTAAACGGCCGTGTAGAGCATGAACACATCAAATGGTGTGTTGTTTAGAAGTCCGGATACCTGAATTTCACCGTTTACAATGGCTGTCCGCCCGTAAAGTCTGACTTTCGCCTGTTTCCTGTCCATTCGCTGGTAAATAATTTTTCCGTTTGAAATAGCCCTGATATGCTCCTCCGCGTTTTCTGTGAGTGCATTGGAGTGGATATACACCAGTTCTCCCGACAGATATTCACGCAAATGCAGGGTGTCGCGCTCTGTCATCAGGCGAAAGCGGGTAAGCTCTGCAGACAACACCTGATCGCTGCGGCGGGTTTGTGCTGCTGCGTGAAATGCGGGTATCATAACCGCCCAAATGAAGATTAGACTGATTTTTTTCAACATGGGGAAAAAACAAGATTTGTTATTTTGCGCTCATAACGTACGAGGCACGCTTTTTGTTCTGTTTCAGCGTTATTCCATGAGCACTCGACGATTTCAATCATGAACTTCAGATTCATTGTACCGCTCTTCGGTTTTTCTTTTGCAGTATCCTCATTTCCTCTGGCTGCTCAAACCGGTCAGGGTGTTCTGAGAGACACTTTCTGCTCGGATCAGAATGTAGTGGTAGCCGGACAGATTTTTAATGCCGCTCGTCCGTCAGGTACAGTGGTGCTGCCCGGAGCTGCGTCAAACGGTGGCGACAGTACCGTTCTGGTTGATCTGTTTTACACCAAACCGGTCGAGATTGACTATACCATCACGCTGTGCGAAGGTGATACTGTTTATTTTAATGGGCACGCCTACCATGCTTTCATGAAGTCTGGCACGGAAGTTTTTCCCGGTATGCCCTGCGACTCTATTTTCAGGGTGAAGGTAGATGCCCTGCCCGCTCCATTCAGTTATGTCCGCGACACGCTCTGTCCCGGCGATTTTTTGATGATTAACGGCACCATTTATGACAAAAACCGGCGAGCCGGGTATGAAATCATCAAAAATGGCTCCTGGCTCGGCTGTGACTCTATCGTTGCCATTGACCTCGAATTCAGAAACTCCTGGATTTATGCCGGGGAAGATATGGAGATAATTAAGGGCGATTTCGCCTGTATTTCGCCATTGTATGGTTTCGAACCCGTCAAAGTGGAATGGATGCCCTTTGCTCCCTGTGCCGACAGCAGTTGTATTGACTCCTGTTTCCGGGTAACTGATCCGATTGTCTTCACGCTCATCGCCACAGATCCCGATGGCTGCGTACTTATAGACGATATACGCGTACTCATCTCCAAAAGAAACCGGGTGTATGCTCCCAATGTTTTCAGCCCGAACGCCTACTGGCCCGACAATTATTTCTGGCTGAGTACCGACGGGGCAGTTGTGAACATCAGGCGATTTATCGTGGCCGACCGTTGGGGCGAAATCCTGTATGAGGCTACCAACATTCAGCCCAATAACCCCGAATATGGCTGGGACGGATATTTCCGGGGTAAAGCCATGATGCCCGACACCTACCTGTTCTTTGCTGAACTGGAGCGGTACGACGGTACCATTTTTCAGAACCAGGGCGGCTTCTCGCTGGTCAGGTAGCTCAATGTTACTGCTTCAGTTTGTCAGCAAATTTCTCCCTGAATTTTTTCAGCTTGGGCGTGATGATGAATGAGCAGTACCCCTGATTCGGGTTTTCGCGGTAGTAATTCTGGTGATAGTCTTCTGCCTTGTAGAACTTCTCTGCAGCCGATATTTCTGTCACAACAGGGTTGTCCCAGGCCTCTGCAGCTTCTTTCTTTATCGTCTCTGCCATATCTCGCTGCTGTTCGCTGTGGTAATAGATGACCGAGCGGTACTGCGTACCCACGTCATTGCCCTGCCTGTTGAGGGTGGTGGGGTCGTGTACGGAAAAGAATACCCTCAAAACATCGGCGTAACTCACCTGAACGGGATCGAAGGTGACCTGTACCACTTCCGCATGGCCTGTCATACCCGAACACACTTCCTTGTATGTGGGATCTGTTATTCTGCCGCCTGTGTAGCCACTCTCTACTTTGAGGACGCCCTTCAGCTCCTGATAAACGGCCTCCACACACCAGAAGCAACCGCCTCCAAGGGTGGCAATTTCTGTCTGGCCCGACGGGCTGCTTTCTGTACTGACTGCAGTCTGCATTTTCTGTGATGTGTTTTGTGCCGAGTTGCATGATATGCACAACAGCATGATGAACGGAATGGATAGCAGGTTTTTCATCTGTTTGTTCAATTATGACTCATAAACACCAGAATGCCCGCCTTGTTCTGAATCCACTCAATGTTCTCCGTATCTTTTTTCTCCGGCTGTTACTGCAAACGGCAGTGAATTTTGCGCGGGCGGGAGCGGACAGGTGGCAAAAACGGTAAAAGCACAGGGCGGATTGATGGCTCTGTTGAAGTCCAGCACAGTGAGCCCGTCGCCTCCCGGTTTTTCCGCATACAGGAAACGCCCGGTACCGTATGTGTCTGTGCCACTTGTTTCATCCGAAAACAGTATGAACAGTTTGCCGTCGTCTTCCACGGCATCGAGCCGGTATGGTGTGCCTTGGTAAGTGAAAACAAGCGTGCCCGGACTGTCCATCATGTTCACTTGTCCCAGTACGTTGGTGATGGGGATTTTCTTCCCGTCAGTGCGCTCCATTTTTGCCCTGAATATCCAGCCCGTATCGGGAGGATAGGTTTCAACTCCCCGGAAAGTCGCCAGCGACGGATGCTCGAGGTCGCGCAGACGTACAGCAAAGCGGTCGCCCCGCTTTATGATGAACCAGCGCAGCGGTCCATGCTCCATTGTTATCTGTTTGTCCGCTGGAAAAACGCTCGTTTTCCCGCTAATGGCCACACCGCCTGTACGTATTTCCTGTCCGGCTGCAGGCAGCAGACTGATTTTCCCGTTCTCAAGGATGAAGACGCCCAGTTTTTCCGGACATTTTCCCGCCGGAAAAACAATATTGTTGTCGCCGGAGGACCCGAAGGTGTTTTCTCCTTCCCGAAGCCAGAATATCCCTGCGAGATTCAGCCAGCCTGTGGCAGAACGGAGGTTTTCCATGCGCTCCTGATGCCATTTCCCGAATTCGGCGCTGTAGTCGTCTGCCGTTGACTGGCCCGTGGCGGCCATGATGAATGTCAGTATCAAAAAAGTGGTCAGTATTGCCCTCATGGCTTAATTTTGTCAAAAAAATCAACGTGAAGCACAAATTTACGCATACGCTGGCACTCCTGCTCTTCCTGATATCAACATTGCCGGCTCAGCCCTGTCAGTACCTCGCTTACGACGGCTTCGATTACCCGGCAGGGCTACCGCTGCACGGACTTTCAGGAGGCAGCGGATGGGCCGGCCCGTGGGAGGTTCAGGTAGCCAATCAGTCCATCCCCGGTTATCAGACGCAGTCGGGCGGATCTCTTTTCTGGCCCGGTTTGCAGGCGCCCGGCACAAGTATCGGCGGCGGGAAGGCATATCTCACCGCCGGTCGCCTGCTTAATACAAATTCTGATGGCGTTTTTTCCGATTTTGTGGGCGATAACGGCGACTTTGTAGGCGATCAAAAAGGTACGGTACTCTGGGTGAGCGCACTGATCCGGAAGAACAAGAATAACAACAGTGCCGTATTTACCGGATTGCACGACAGCAATATCCCCTGGTGCGACAACTGTACGAACGGCAAGGTGGAAGTCGGTTATTTCGGCACCGACTCGGAGGTGAACGGAGAAAAACGGTGGGCACTCAGGGTCGGGAATCAGTACTACCCGTCGCAGGTGGCAGTATCAACCGGACAAACAGCTTTCCTGGTTATGCGCATCGCTTTTAACGACGACAGTACGGTCTTTGACTTCTTTGTCAATCCGGCGGAGCTGGGCAACAATCAGCCTGCTCCGGCGCTGACGGCAACTGCGGGCGCCATGCACTTCAGGAGCGCTGTTGCCTACCTCGGCAATGATCCCGAAAACGGTTATCTCGATGAAGTCAGGGTCGCGCGCACGTACGCATGCGCGGCGCCCGATGCTTCCATAGCCGTGGATCTGGCGCCGGTAGCCATCATAAATGCCTCCGCAGAAGACGGAACAATACCTTTTACCGTTCAGTTCAACGGACTGAGCAGCTACGATACCGACGGCGGACCTCTCTCTTTCGTGTGGAATACCGGCGATGGCTCGCCGGAAATGACCGGAGTCGCTGTAAGCCACACCTACTATTCTCCGGGCCAGCTCACCGCAAAAATGACCGTGCGCGACTCTGGCGGACTGGAGAGTGTGGCACTGAAAAAAATTACTGTCCGAAAACCGGATGGTACATTTCCCTGCCAGACTTCCTTTACACTGCTCCGGCAAGCTTCCTGTGACGGAACGGGCGGTTCGCTGCGCATTAACAATCCGGCATCGTCGTTTACTCTGAAAAACAGTGCCGGACAACTCCTCACACCTGATCAGCAAATATACAACAATCTGTCCGCGGGCAATTATTTGTTCACGGCACAGGGGAGCAGCGGCTGCTTCGACGAGTTTCCACTCGTAATTCCCGTTGACAGCACCACCTGCCCGGGCTGGGAACAGGATATCTGCCACATGCTTATCGGTACCAACCTGTCGGGACTGGCCGACTGGTCGCCCGAGCGTCCTCTGCGAAACCTGATGAAGCACGTCAGACCGGATCCTGTTGTTTATAACGACGCCTGCTGGTGCTGGGACAACGGAAATCTCGCAGGTATTCAAACGGACACCAACGGATATCCGCTTCAGATTCCGCAACTGTACAATGGCGTGGAGAACAAGGTCAGGTATGTTATATCTGCCGGAGGCGGAAATCTGCAGGCAGGTAAAACATACGTGCTGCTGTTCGATGGCAGCGGCTCGCTGAACGTGGCCGGCAGTATAAATACTGTTTCCTCCACCCCGGGCCGCATACTTTTTTCCGTTGTGAGTGATGGAAATATCTGGATAAACATCGAACAGTCGGCCGCAGGCAATTACATCAGAAATTTCCGCCTGCTGCGCCAGGAAGATGAGAATGAGGATATTGAATCAGAGCCGTTTTACACCGGATTCCTGGAGAAAATGGCTCCGTTCAGGGTGTTGCGTTTCATGGATCTGGGTGCCACCAACAGCAATCCAAATGTGAAATGGACAGATCGCACGCGCACATCGCGCCTCACGTATGCCGTTTCTGGCGGTATCCCTTACGAGATCATGATACAACTGGCCAATCAGACCCGTTCATCGGTGTGGCTGTGCGTACCCCATCAGGCAGACAGCAATTATGTGGCACAGATGGCGCACCTTTTTCGCGACCAGCTCGATCCGGAACTGGTGGTATATCTGGAATACAGTAACGAAGTGTGGAACTGGATATTTGCCCAGGCCCACTATAATGCACAGACTGCTCCTTCCAACCTGAATTACGGCAGGGCCATGGCTGAAAAAGCGGCCCGTACTTTCCGGATCTGGCAACACGTTTTCGGAGACCAGAAAACCAGAATCAGGCGGGTACTGGGACTGCAGGCAGGGTACAATTACCTGAACGAGCAGATTCTCTCCCAGTTGCACCCATCCGAATGGGACCTCGCCTCGCCGGCATCCTATATTGGTCTGGACCACGGCAGCACCGGGAATCCTGTTTTGAATGCTGCCTCAACCCCGCAGGATATTGTAGAAAATGCCCGGAACAACTGGCTGCTGTTTATTCCGGCACTGCGTCAGGATTACGGAAATGTGCGGCTCTTCGGAAAGGGAATCGTCAATTACGAAGGCGGCCAGCATTTTGTGGGTGATGTATTCGGTACCACCTATCCGTACCAGCAGGCGATGTATGACGCACAATACTCGCAGGAAATTTACCATTTATACAGCGATATGCTGGATACGGTCAGGAACTGGGGCAGCAGTATGTTCGGCAACTTTATTTTGTCGGGCAGACAGGAGAGTATTTACGGCTCATGGGGTGTACTGAACGATATTGACGTGGCGCCTCCCTTCTTGCAGACAGCCCCCAAGTATCAGGCCCTCCTCGATCAGATTTGTCCGGTTACACCTGATAATACCCTGGAGCCGCTGGCTGAACCGGATGTTTTGCAGGTTCGTCCCAATCCGTCGGCTGGCACCGCCACCATATACCTGAAGAGCGAAAAAAGCCTGGAAACACGGCTGTACATAACCGATTTGACGGGTCGTCTGGTTTTTCACACGCCTGTACATGTGAGCGCGGGCGAGAACCAAATTCCGTTGAATCCGGGTGATATGCCTTCCGGTATTTATCTGCTCCGGATTACGGGTGTTGGCAACGGCAGAATGGTCAGATCAGAATAAAAAGCCGCGTACTCCCAGCAGTCGTGCTCCGTCGTACAGCGCTGCGTAATACACTCCGCGACTCATTTCCTGCAGCGGAATGATGGTCTCACGTGCCCCGGGGGCTACCGTGACCGTCCTTACCTGTTTGCCGGAAGCAGAAAGTATCCGTACAGAAATATCCGTTCCGTTGTCCAGCAGCGGGAAACTCACCAGTAAACGCGATTCGGAATAATTGGCCACTACGTTCATATCTACCCCCCGGGAGACGGGTGATTGCTCTTCGAGTGTGTACTGAAAATCGTACATTCTGATACCGCCATCCGTTATCAGATTATTCTGAAAATCAAAAAAAGCGGCGTGTTCCTGGTGCGAACCTTGTCCCCAGGGCGTAAAGCACGGGGAAGACACCCAGGCCGGTTCCCAGTAGATAACGCCTGTGGCACCCTTGCTGAATACCTCCTGTGTCATATCCACCAGCCAGCGGCGCTGACTTTCGGGACTGGCAGGGGCGTAGTCGGGGTGAACCGAGGAGATAATATTGGCGGCATTGTCATTGAACTGGGTGGTCCAGATATACCCTGTTTCAAAGATCATTACCTCTTTGCCGGGGTACTGCGATTTGAGTTGGGCCACCACATTGCCCGCGTCTTCTATGGATGTTGGCTGATGCCATGCCCAGTAGTAGGAGAGGCCAATAATGTCAAAGTCGGTGACACCACTGTTCTGGAATCCCTGCATGAGCCAGCCTGCATCGGCGGGGCCGGCTATGTGCAGCGCCACTTTCACGGGTTTTCCGGTCACCGTTTCGACATCCCTGACTGCGCGTATGGCCATCCTGAACAGGCGGCTGTTCCGGTACCAGTCGAGTGACCAGCCGCCGGCATCAACTGCTGGCGACAACATGATACCCTTGTTGGTCTCATTGCCAATCTGTACCATGTCGGGCAGTGCACCTGCCGTATTCAGGTTCAGCAGTGTGCTGTACACATAATGATACAGAGAATCTTCCAGCACAGGCAGATTGTCCACCACATTCAGCCAGGCAGCGGGGCAGAGCTGACGGCCGGGGTCGGCCCAGAAATCGGAGAGGTGAAAATCGAGCAGGACCTTCATTCCGGCGGCCTTTGACCTCAGCACAGACTTTTTGACGTCGTTATAGTCGCTGTACCGTTTGCCTGTATTCAGGGTATCGTACCACGACGGGGTGTGCCAGAGCCGGAGCCTGACCAGGTTGCATCCGTTGTCGCTGAAAATCCGGTAAACATCTCTGGCTGTGCCATTTTCGCGGTAAACCACTCCGCAGTCCTCCATCTCATTGACATAGGATAAATCTGCACCTTTGAACAGGGTGGGGGTGGTTTGGGCGGCAAGATTCAGGCAGAGCAGTCCGGCGATACCGGTCAGTAAAAACAGCGGCAACCTCATTATTACATGCTTGTAGCCGATTTGAAAATACGGTTCCAGTTGATGCCGTTGCTGATGCTGCCGTATTTCGTGCTGAACCAGATGAAGAGCGGCTTACCCACAATATGATCTTCGGGCACATAACCCCAGAATCTGGAATCCTCGGAATTGTGGCGGTTATCGCCCTGCATCCAGTAGTAGTTCTGTTTGAACGTGTAAGAGGAGGCCTCCTGGTCGTTGATAAATATTTTGCCCTGTTTTACCTCCAGTTTGTTGCCTTCATACAGCGTAATTACCCTTTTGTAGAACGGCAGATTTTCCAGGGTCAGCGGCGTGGTAGCGCCTTTTTTAGGTACCCAGATTGGTCCGAAATCGTCAACTGTCCAGTTGGCGTACAGTTTGCGGTCGTTCGGGAACATATACCCTGGTGCTGCCGGCGATTTTTCCCTTTCGGCATTCAGGCCGAGGGCTTTCACCCCCTGGAGCTGTTTTTCGTCGAGTTGAACCACGTTGCCGCGCGCTTCCGGGAGATTGATATTCAATGCCTCCAGTTGTTCCGGCCTTACCGAAACACCCTGGGGAGCCGACAGGATATAGGAAAACTGCATATGAGTCGGATTCTGGGCTGCCTGACCGTTCACATAAACCTGTCCGCCGCGAATCTGCAGAGAATCACCTGCAACAGCGATACAGCGTTTGATATAATGATCTTTCTTGTCTATTGGCCGGGTAATGATTTTGGCTCTTGACATGGCGCTGGCGCCCCATTTGAGGCGTGCCTGATTCATATCCCAACTACGGTCGGGCGCGAGAATGACACTGTCGCCGGCCGGCCAGTTGAAAACTATCGGGTCATTTCGTTTGATTTCCTCCAGGGCCGGGAGCCTGTAGTAGGGCAGACTGGGCTCATCGAGATACGATTCACCCATATTAAGTGGCAGTCTGTTGTGCATCAGGGGAAACTGCAGCACCGTCATAGGCGTACGAATACCGTAGTGTGCCTTGCTGACGAACAGGAAATCGCCCACTTTCAGAGAGCCCTCCATGGAAGAGGTTGGTATGACGTATGCTTCGATCAGGAACATACGGATGAAAGAGGCAGCGAAAACGGCGAAAATGATGGCTTCAGCCCACTCGCGCGTGCCCGACTTTTTCATAAAGGGATACTGGCTCTCCAGTTTTTTGACGGCAAGCGTATCCTTTTTCTCGACTGCCTCGTTGTACTGAAAGTGATATTTGTGTTCTTTTTCAAGAACAGGACCTTCATACACTGCCTTGTCATCCTTTCCAATCCTGAAAAAAGGGAACGGAGCAAAAACGACCGCCATCACGGCATCGCCAAATCCGAAGCGTCCGAATGATCTGATCGTGTCAATAACCATTCCTGCGTAGATAAACAGGTTGACCACGGGGAAAAGCAGCCACAGCGCATAAACGGGCTTCCTGCCAATCAGCTTGCACCATTCAGCGGCGGCTACACCGGGTATGAGGGCTTTGGTCGGGCTGATACCAGCCTTTTCAAACAGCTTCATGAGCGTGATACCCAGCAGTATATAGAGGACAATCAGAAAAATCAGGACAGACATTGGAAGATC
>CAIYFY010000339.1 GCA_903925535.1 uncultured Bacteroidota bacterium
CCTCTCGAAAGGCAAGATGCGTTTCAGGGAAATTGAGCGGACGGTGGAGGGCATCAACACCAGAATGCTGGTCAAGGAATTGAAAAACCTGGAAGCTAACGGAATAGTCACCCGCGAGGTATTCGCAACGGTGCCCCCCACTGTGGAATACACCCTCACAGCCAAAGGCGAAAAACTGCTTCCCAGTATCCGGTCGCTTCATCAGTGGGGACAGGAATTTGCAGTAGAAGAAGAGTCTGCTGATTAGCAAGGGCATCCCTGTGAGAGGCCTGCTTTCCGGCTGCCTGACAAATCTGAGCAGCTTCGATCCACAAGTCATTGCGTGAACACTCATCCACTACGTTGATAATCCGGATACTTTGTTGCTTTTCGCCAATCACCCATTCGCTCAGGAAATCCATGGCCCAACCCTAGTTTATTTGCCCGGGTGGCAGTTATTCCTGAAAAACACGCTTGAGCCGGAGTGTCTTTGGCGTAAGGTGCAAGCTCAGTCCGGCGTCCTTGTATAGCCTGTACACGCGCATTTTACTCATCTTTTCTCCCTGGTTTTTCCGGCTCCTTTTCGGGAGCATTGCCCGAAGCCCCTTTCTGCGAGTTCGGCATAAACCCGGAGTGCTGTTTTTTTAACCGCAGAGGTATCTTTCTCTGCGTCGAACTCTGCGGTTAAATAAAGCTGGTTCGATACATACCAAAAATACGAGGCAAGATGCGGTTGGTCGGGGGGGGTACAGGTAAGCGACAATTTGTAATGCACCCGGCAAATTCTAGTTCCCTTCCGCGTATTTTCTGAAATTGTCGAGTATTGACTGCCACCCGCTGCGCTGCAGATCCACAGGATTTTCGTTTTCCGGATCGAAGGTCACGATTACCCGGGTTTTGTCGTCCATTTTTTCAAAAGACACCTGAATCTCTCTGTTGTCCGGCATGGTATAGGTAAATTTTTCACCGTCAACAATTTCGTTGTAAACCGCCTCGAAGTCAAACGCGAAACTGCCGTCTTTCGCCTCCATTCTCGCCAGATACTTTCCGCCAACCCGCATGTCGTTTGACGCTGCAGGGCAATGCCATGTGTCTGTTGCGAAATTCCACTTCGTGATGTGTTCGGGCTGCGTGTAGCAGTTCCAGACTTTCTGCCTGTCAGCAGCAACGACCGCCTGAATCGTGATTTTTGTCGTGTCCATTGTTGAGTGATTTTATATTGTGTTTCAATGCATGCGTCATCTGTTCGCAGAGCTTTCTGGTCAGATCTTGTCCACCCCGTACAACTCCATGAATGCTCTGTAACGCTCGTCTTTTTTCAGTATTTCCGGATTGCCTATCATGACAAGATGTTCGCGCGCACGTGTAAGCGCCACGTTCAGCTTGCGGTCAACGCCCTCTGTGCTCAGGCTGACCAGCGAGGCGAGTTGCCACTCGCTGTTCGCACAAGTGGACACAATAATCACATCCCGGGCCCCTCCCTGATAGCGCTCCACAGTGTCTATCGTAACATCGCCCGGCCGGATGCCTGCTTCGGCCAGGGCCGACTGTATCTGCGCTATCTGTGCTCTCCAGGGCGTTATAATCCCCAGGGTTTTATCGGCATGCCATACGCGCTTCTCCGCCTTCCACCAGTCTTTGAAGAACACCACGATGCGCGCACACAAATCGGCCTCTTCCCGGCTTGTCTTCTGCACGGCAGTCGTTCTGCCATCCGGTTTCACAGGCAGAAAAACCACCCTTCGACTACCCAGCAGGTCACCCAGTACGTGGTCTGACATTTCGTGCGCGGGCACCTGCAATCCGGTCTGCTGTTTCTGCGGATCAAATACGCGCAGGTTTCCGTCATAAAACCATTTCCCGGGAAACTGCATAATCTCGTCGTGCATCCGGCCCTGTTTGTCCAGCTGGTCGTATGCCCAGTGCCAGTTGTTGCGCAGACAGAGTCTGTACAGCCGCTCAAAATAGGAGTCGCGCAGATCAGTGAGTCCCATTTCATTCAGGTCGGTATCGTTCACAACGGTATTTTCGGGGCGCTGCGCCGTAACAGCCGGCAACTGGCGGTGATCACCAATCAGGGTGAAATGCTCAAAATGGGTGAGCAGACCTGTCAGTTGAGGCTCCAGTATCTGGGATGCCTCGTCTATCACCAGCCGGTGAAATTTTTTCAGTTTCAGCAATGCCTCCTGCTGTCCGAACGAGGCCACGGTACTCACAAATATCCGGTGGCTTTCCAGTACCTTCAGCAACTCCGCCCGGCTCTTGCAGTTCGCCGTTTTAACACTCAGCAACTGATCTCCAAAACGCGCAGATGCCGCATGGCGGCTCCCTATGCGCAAATAGTGATGGCGCACGTCCGGACCAATACTTTCCAGCGCCTCGCAGATTTCATCCACCGCCCGGTTGGTATATGCCAGCAACAGCAAATTCTCCTCTGTGTGATTCAGGATCCACTCGGAGAGGTCGCGCAGCACAACGCTGGTCTTGCCGGTGCCGGGAGGCCCCCACAACAGGAAAAAGCCCGGGGCTTCCACTATTTTCTGTACAATGCCGACGGGCGATTTCCGGTCTTCAGAAGGCATTTCTACCGTGATTCCCGTCACGCGCGATCTGACCTTCGGCGGCGCCTCTGCCCACTCCAGCAAATTTCTGTACATCGCAAGGAACCCGAAGTCCATCATATCCGGCTCCAGGCACCAGAAACCCCGGGTCTCGAATGTCTTCAGGTTTTTCTGACGGTAGCGCAGCTGTACTTCTATCTGATCCTTTTCAAGTCTCACAATGGTACAGCGGATAACCTGATGCTGCAGAACAGTGTCCTTCTCGTTCACTGCCGGGTACAAAACAGCTATGTCGCCCGTTCTGAAGTTCGACAGGTCGCTGGTCCGGGGTGTTTTTTTGAAAATAATGGAGGGCTCTTCCTGATCAGCCCGGTTTTCCAGAATTTCCAGGTGGCTCAGCATGCTGAACTGCTGCGTTTTCTCGTCCATGGAGTTTCTCCACAGACTGGCATTTCCGTTCAGGGTGTCGCTGCTTTCCTCGCCCACGCGCGCGAGCCACTGCTCCCGCGCGATGAACCCGCAAAAGGCATTGAAGTACTTTTTTTCCGTATTGTTTAACTGACCGTATGCCCGTTCAAAACGGCCGTAATCGCGGTCAGTGAATCCGGCCCTGCCCGCACTTTTCAATTTGCCGAATAACGGAACCGTCACATCACCGGACACTATTTTCGTCAGCATGCGCTCAATGGCCACCAGCTGATTGCGTATTTGTACCGCCTCCATCTGTTCAGGACCGATGGTGGGAGCAAAGCGGAGCAGGTTTGTATCCTCTCCGGAGTACAGGATGTACTTCACCGGATCGGTCCGCTTGCCAAAAACAGACCTCACCAGCAAATCGTAGAGCAGGGTCTGGGTAAAGTGGCTCCGCGCGATCCCGTAACTGTTGGGCTTGAAGGGCTTTCCGCTTTTCAGCTCGACAATAGCCGACTGATTGCCACTGCGGTAAAAAAGATCGAGACGGCCCTGAATTCCATACAGGTTGCTGAAAAAGGCGGGCTCCAGAAAACAGGCGGCGGGATCTATATCCTGGCGGGCAAAACCTCCCGTTGCCATGGCTTTGAGGTTAACATAGTGCTTTTGCGACTTGTTGGCAATTTCCTTTACCTGCGAATCCGGCATGGGCGCATACACAAAGGGGTATTGCCTGAACGACTCGGTGAACAGATTCTGCCACCCGGCATCAGGGTCGTTCAGCAGGCGATCCAGAAAAAGGTTGGCAATATTCCCCAGCAGAATTGGTTCTGTTGTTTCCCTCGGCATGAATTTTTTGACCAGAAAGGTGTAGGGATCAGGACCGCTATCCGAGAAGCATTCGGAAATGGCTGATACATCCATCAGATAGTCGGGTTCCACCACGATTCCTGCCGGCACCAGTGCTCCCGACTCGTCCTCCTCCACATCGAGCAGCTGAAGGGTGACCGGGAAACCGAATACCTGCCGGATCGTGCGTATGGTGGGCATGAAATTCTCGTTCCGGGAGGGCACATTGTAGCGGAGTGCCATTTCACGACCCGGGTTTTCTTCCTCGGCTATCACCATGATGTGCTGCTCCGGGATATCCCGAAGCGCCAGTACCCGAAGATTGAAGCCCGGCTCGTACCGGAGGGTATGTCCGGCCGGTGGAAGAGGCTCCGATACCTGATTGACTTCTTCCGCCGACGAGAGGGCGTCGAGTGCCATGGAAATGGCTTCTTTGCCCAGCTGCACCGTTTCCGCAGAAACAAATCCGCCGTTTCGGGCCTTCCGGGCGGCCAGCCTGAACTGGTGTACTTTTTCAATGGTGTGTGCGGGGAATCCGAAACGCTGTCCTACATACGAAATACGGGCAAAAAGCGTGCTGAAGGCGATTTGCTCCTGTCGGGTGGCCTCTATGAAAGCGCGCTCCATGAGCACTGCCAGCGCCAGCGTCTGTTCGCGGGCAGAACCACCGATGTTTTCAACTTCCCGTCTTATAAGGTCAATGAGGGCAGGTTGCAGCATTAACGGGCCCAAATATTGTATTTCATAATGCAGTAAATAGCCCTGAAGGCGTCCTTCATGCCAATTTTCTTGCCTTCTGCATATGTGCGGCCATAGTAGGAGATACCCACCTCATAAATGCGTACATTGGGTATTCGGCTGATTTTAGCTGTCACTTCCGGCTCAAAACCGAACCTTTTCTCCTGCAACGTCAGCGATTTGAGCATGTCGGAGCGGAACATCTTGTAGCAGGTTTCCATATCCGTCAGGTTCAGGTTGGTGAACATATTGGATACGAAAGTGAGCATTTTATTGCCGATGCTGTGCCAGAAGAACAGGATACGGTGCGGTTTTCCGCCCATAAAACGGGAACCAAACACCACATCGGCATAGCCATCCAGAATGGGTTTGATGAGGATATTGTATTCGGCAGGATCGTACTCCAGGTCTGCGTCCTGAATAACCGTATATTTACCTGAAGCGTGTTTGATACCGGTATGGAGCGCAGCGCCCTTGCCCTGATTCACCTCGTGCTTCAGATATCGGATATTCAGCCCGGGGTTGGCATCCATATACCGCCGGATGGCGCCTTCCGTATCGTCTTTGGAGCAATCGTTGGTGATGATAATCTCTTTCTGAAGGCCTCCGATCAGTTCTACCTGCTTCACCTTGTCGAGAATCAGGTGAATAGTGCGCTCCTCATTATAGGCTGGAATGACGATGGAAAGTATTTCGCTCATGACTTGTGACCGGTATCCGGGATTTTTGACAATTACTTGTTAATGCTGGCGGCCGCAAAGGTAGCGTATATCCTGCCTTTTCAAAAATAATCACTTTTTTCGACATTTTGACAAAGTTTAACCAAAACCGGTTCAAATTGGCGAACTATTTGCTGTGTAATCCCGTTAAGTTATTTGTAATCAGTCACTTGACAAACATCCCATTCACCTTAAAAATGTATCCGCCATGACAAACCGCAATACTGAAAAAAAGCGTACCTTCTGGAGCAGATCTCCACGTACTTTAATGAATTACCTGCGTCGGAAGACTACCCGCCAGGCAAGAAAAATTATTCAGATAGACGAATGGAGCAACTGGCTCGGAGAGGAAATGCGTCCGTTCAACAGTCTTGGCCCACAAACTGGAAACTCCTCCAGGGAAATTCATGTACCTTCGCGCCTCGATTCTTGACAA
>CAIYFY010000340.1 GCA_903925535.1 uncultured Bacteroidota bacterium
AAATTCGGAAGATCCTTTTTTGACGATACCGCCCATATCGAACTGGAATTCCCGTTCAAGGGGGTTGACATACATTATACCCTGGAGGAGGCTGATACACCATCGCTGCAGTCACCCAAATACACAGGAACAATCATAGTGGATAAAACCACGCACGTGCGCGCATTCGCTGCGCGCGAGGGGTGGAAGAACTCCCCGGTTGTGGATGCCGTTCTGGTGAAAAAGAAATACACCCTGACCGGTTCATCCATACAATCGCCCCCGTCGCCCAAATATCCTGCGAAAGGCGGTACTTCACTGGTTGACGGGAAAATTTCCGACGTACAGAGTGCCGACACGTGGCTGGGGTACGAAGGTGAACACCTCACAGCCACTCTCGATCTGGGTGTGGTAAAAAGTGTGGAAAAAGTGTTTGTACATTGTCTGGAGAACAACCCCTCGTGGATATTCAAACCCACAGGAATACAGGTGTTCACCTCTTCCGACGGCAAACAGTTTGCCGCGCAGGGATCACAGAAATACAGCCAAAATACCGGAATGGGCGAACAAAAAGTGCACCTGCTTGGTTTTACTCTGCCAGCTGCCACAAACGCCCGGTATGTCAGGGTAAAAGTGGAAAGCCTGCTTAAAAATCCCTCATGGCACCCGGGCAAGGGCGAGAAATGCTGGATTTTTGTTGACGAAATGATGGTGGAATAACCACTTGCCTTGAAATGAAAGTTGTAGTTGCAATCAGTGGATCTTCCGGCGCCGTTTATGCCAAAGTACTGCTCGACAAGTTGCTGGCACTCAGGACACAAACTGAAGCTGTTGGCGTGGTGATGTCAGAGAACGCCCGTGTTAACTGGGAACTCGAAGTCGGCCCCTTCGATTCGGAAGCCTACCCTTTCACATTCTACAGCAACCGGGATTTTTATGCGCCTTTCGCTTCCGGCTCGGCCCGGTACGGCGTCATGCTGGTTTGCCCGTGCTCCATGGGAATGCTCGGGCGTATTGCCACCGGTATCAGCAACGATCTCATTACACGTGCGGCAGATGTCGTGCTGAAGGAAAGGCGCAAGCTCATTCTGGTTACAAGAGATACGCCCCTCAGCCTGATACACATAAACAATATGAAGACCGTAACAGAAGCGGGCGGAATCATTGCACCGGCCTGTCCGTCGTTCTACTCGCAGCCTTCCACGGTGGAGGAAGTTGCTGCCACCGTAGTGGACAGAGTACTCGATCTGGCAGGCTTCGATCTGAGCACCTATCGCTGGGGAGAGTAAATCAGGGTGTGTCTGAAAAATACCGGCGAGGTTGAAAACAGCAGATTACGGGTTCCGGTCATAGGTGCTTTTGAGGGTAATATCGGGTTATATTGCCCGAAAAAGAACTGCCGGACAGGTTACAAAAGTTGCATTTTCGTGCCGGCATGTATTTTTCAGACACACCCTTAGTCAGGAACGCCTTATCTTGGCATCATGAACTTTCTGTCGGCATTTCTGAGAGCTTTCAGGATTCCCAACCTTTTAATGGTATGGGTAACCATGCACCTGCCATACTGGTACATACTCAGACCTGCCATACTGAGGGGTGGAGGCATACCACTCCTTACAGAACCGGTATTTAATCTGATAGCTGCGGCAACCGTGATTACCACCCTGGCGGGTTATGTACTGAACGACTGGTTCGACCGGGAGATTGACCTGATAAACAAGCCACGCAGGGTATTCTGGGGAAAATACCTCTCATCCGGGCTCGCTCTGCTGTTCTATGCGGCACTGGTAACTGCCGTACACGTCATAGCTATTTTCATTGACCAGGCCTTGCATCCGGATAATCACTGGCCCTTGTGGCTGTTTCCCGGCGTTTCATTTCTGCTTTTTATTTACGCATGGAAGCTGAAGTGTACCCCTGTTGCGGGCAATTTGCTGGTTTCTTTTCTCTGTGCACTGGTGCCGGTGATTACACTTCTGACTGAAGAGCGTGCACGACTGATAACCGGATTCAATGCCCCGGAATTGATGGAATCTGCCGAGTCACTGGTCTGGATTTACGGTTTTTTCGCTTTTATTTTCAATTATCTGCGCGAGCAGGTGAAGGACCTGGAAGATTTCCCGGGCGATGCAGCCTGCGGGTGCAGAACACTGGCCGTCATCAAAGGCAGAACATTCGCCCGAAAACCGGCAGTAATTACAGCCGTTCTGGTGACAGCCCTGACGGGTGTTCTGATAGAATACTGGATTGATACTTCAGCGCCGCTTTGGCAAATACAGGCAGGAGTAGCGGCACTGCTGCTGCCGGCAGCAGTTGTAACCGTTCTGCTTGCCTTCGCGCGTACCTCTGCGCACTACGCATACGCGAGTGTGCTCATAAAAGTTATCATGTTTTCCGGCACCGTTTTGCTTGTCAGGTTCTGACAACAGGGAGTTAGTCCTCCCAGTCATACACATCCTTGAATGTATCGAGCTCCCGGCGCTCCTTCTTGGTGGGACGGCCACTTCCCCGCTCGCGCTTCTCGGCAGCAGGTGCGCCGTTCTGGAACCAGGCGTTATACTTGTTTTTCTCCTCTGACGGAGTAATATCCTCATAACAGGTAACAGCAATGGGAGCCCCCACACGCTTCTCAATCAGCGCGAGCACCCTGAACTCAAAACTGAAGCCCTCCTTCTTCACCACTATCACATCCCCTTCGGCAACAAGATGGGAAGGCTTGACCGGCACATCGCCGATTCGCACCTTCCCACCCTTGCAGGCGTCGGTAGCAACAGTACGGCTCTTGAAAATTCTCACACTCCAGAGCCATTTATCTACCCGGACCTTGCTCATTTTTTCTCCCAGATATTGCTGTCTCTGTTAATATCTGCCATCCGGCCCGAGGGATCAATTTCAATTCTGGCAATTTTTTTCATTTTGGACGGTATTTCAAACACATACTCCGGATCTACCCAGCGATGGTCGGGCAGCAGCGTACGCTCCAGTGCACCCTCTTTCGGCTTTTCTCCCCGCATACTCTCCAGCGGTGCATAGAACATCTCCTGATCTCCATTATTATAGGTAACCAGAATATCCAGGGGCATACCCATCCTTCCGGCGCGTTCAATCACCACCCGGGTACTCTTGCCCTCTCCGGTTTCAACAGATTTTATACCGTAATCAACCGTGTTCAGGGTGTTTACCCAGTCTTCCTTGTACCAGTCGAGCTCCAGTCCGCTCTCCTTTTCAAAGACGCGGATGCAATCATTCACATTCGGATGTTTGAACTTCCATGTGTTGAAATAGGACAGCAGTCCACGGTCAAAAGCGGGTTTTCCGATAACATACTCCAACTGGTGCAGGAACACAGCACCCTTCACATAGGAGGCAATGGAATAGGCAAAATTGGTGTTGAAATGATCCGCATGCGTGGTAAGCGGCTCCTCCTTACCGCTGGCTACCAGCCGGAAATAAGTGGCATAGTTCCCTTCAAACGGATATGGATCCGGCTCCCTGCCGGGCAGGAGACCTTCTTTCAAGAGTTCATTTTCAACCACCGTTTCCCCGTAGGAGGTGAAACCTTCATCCATCCAGGCGTAGAGGCTCTCGTTGGTGCCCAGTATCATCTGATACCAGGAATGCAGTTGCTCGTGAATAGCCACGCCGGCGAGTGAATTCAGCGGGCGGTCGCCGGTAATCAGCGTAGCAAGCGGGTATTCCATACCGCCGTCACCGCCCTGAATAAAGGAGTACTCGTTGTAGGGGTATTTGCCAAAACGCTCGTTCATAATTGTCCGGGCCCTGTTCATAACAGCGGGCAGCTGGCTCCAGGCCTCATCGTATCCTTTTCCCTTCTGCCAGAAAAAGCGCATGATACTGCCGTCGTCGGCCTTGAGCACCGACTGCGTGTAATCCGGATCGGCAGCCCAGGCAAAATCGTGTACATTGGGCGTTTTGAAATGCCAGGTCAGCTTCTCGCCGGCAGGCCTGTTCACCGTCATGCCGGGTGTCTCGTAACCATAGCCAATCTGTTCAGGGTTTTGCAGATAACCGCCGGCGGCCACCACATAGTTCCTGTCAATAGCGATTTTAACGTCAAAATCGCCCCATACACCGTAAAACTCGCGGGCAACATACGGATTGGCATGCCAACCCTGATAGTCGTATTCACAAAGTTTGGGATACCACTGCGTCATGGAAAGTTCGATACCCTCCTTGCTGTCGCGACCGCTCCTTCTTATTTGCAGCGGAACCTGAGCATCCCATTCCACCTCGAAAGTAACCGTCGAACCGGCAGCAATCGGAGAACCCGATAAATCCACTTCGAGAATAGTTTCATTTTCAAGGTACGGCACCGGTTTTCCGTTGATTTTCAGCGATGCAACCCGTATCCATCCGGTTTCGTCTGGCTTGAGTTTGGAAATACGGCTTCCTACCCTCGGATCGGCATCGGCGATTGTTCTGGAGCGTACATCCATCATGCTGCCCGGTTTGAAGGCATTAAAGTACAGATGGAAAAAAGCCTTGTCGAGTACATCCGGACTGTTGTTGGTGTAGTCGAGCTTCATAGTGCCGTGATACTGGTTTTTTGCGGCATCCATATCAATATTCATCTGATAATTGGCGCGCTGCTGCCAGCGGTCGGGCTGCGACAAAAGGACCGTCGGAAACGCGGAGAGCAGCAGAAAAAACAAGCTGTAAAATCTCATAAGTATGTCGGTTTGCTTCAGAAATGTGCGAAAAGAGTGCAATAATACGCCAACAATAAGCATTGTTAACTGTTTTTTGGAAAAACAGCTCAAAGCGACACCTGTTCGCCCTATCTTTGTCCCGAAATCGGAAAATAACGTACGATGAAACTTCGACTCGCCCTCTCTCTCATAGCCATTGCCGTCCTGACCAGACTGACACTCAACCTGCTCCCGGCTCCGCCTTATAACTTCTCGCCGATAGGTGCGATCGGACTGTTTGGTGCAGCAGCATTCAGCCGGAAATTCCTGGCGCTGGCTGTTCCATTCGCAGCGCTTTTCCTGAGCGACCTGTTCCTGAATAACGTCATTTACAGCGAATATTACTCCGGTTTCACCTTTTTCACTTCCAGCTGGATTTACGCAGCCTTTGGCATGGTTGTTCTGCTCGGACTTGTCTTTGTGCGAAACAGCATGAAGCCGGGCACCATAGCAGCAGCCAGTCTCGGTGGTTCACTGATTTTCTTCCTGGTGACCAACTTCTCGGTTTGGTACGGAAGTACGTTCTATCCTCAAAATATCGCTGGTTTGCTCGCATGCTACACGGCCGGACTGCCTTTTTTGGGAAATACAATTCTGGGCGACCTGTTTTTCAACGGAGTCCTTTTCGGTGCCTGGTTCTGGGTACTGAACCGGAAATACGCCGCCCAAAAAGCCTGATCAATGCCAACAAGAGACTTGTCGCCCAAAAAAGTGTCAGAGAGCCGTACGGTCATGACAGAGATGATTATGCCCAACGATACCAACCCGATGAACAACCTCATGGGTGGCTATCTGATGCGCTGGATGGACATCGCATGTGCGATATGCGCGGGCAGGCACTGTGAAGCACATGTAGTAACAGCAGCTGTTGACCACATCTCCTTCCAGAATCCGATCCGTCTCGGAGACGTGATCACCCTGGAAGCCCGTGTAACCAGGGCTTTCAATACTTCCGTTGAAATATTTGTGGAGGTATTTGCGAATGATCTGAAGGGACAAAATGCACGGCGTTGCAATCACGCCTATTTTACCTTCGTTGCACTGGACGAAGACCGGAAAACACCTATTCCGGTGGCGCCGGTAGCCCCGCTATCCACGGAAGAGCAGCATCTGTACGAGAGC
>CAIYFY010000341.1 GCA_903925535.1 uncultured Bacteroidota bacterium
AAAAACTATTGATAATCACTTGTTTGCATAAAATTAACATTGCATCTTTGTAGGCTATTTTTTTGGGAAAGTGCCTCTTTTACGCCGGCCTGAAAGGCTGGTTTTCCTTCTCGAGGAGGCATATCGTTTTTTTATTGACCTGGCCACATTCACACGAAAGCGTGAACTGGCTATTTTTCGCCCCAGGCAATTTGTCCCGTACGGCCCTTTAATCTAACCCGTTCTCCGGAACCCCTGAAGTTTTTCTTCAGCACCGAACAGACTGTGAGTAACGCAACACAATTGGCAGGATGAGTACTATCACACAACAACCGCTCAAACTGGTCTTCAGAGGCCGCCTCGATTTCGGAAACCAGCGCACTTACGACCTCGTCGTCAAGCACTGGCAGACACGTCTTGAAAACTATTTCAGGACGGAGGTACTGTTCAAGGCAGAGCAAATCTTTGTTCCCGAAGAACTGGCTATCAACGTGCCCCAGCAGACACTGATGAGTACTGAAAAGCACTGGCGCAATACGACCTCTTTGCTCAAGGAGGTGGCGCAGTACGCTCTTGCCGGAAATGTTGGCGCCTGGTGGGTTCAGAATGGTCAGGTACTGGCTGAATGTCAGATTGAACCGAACAGTGACAAAGTTGCGGTGTCGGAATATCTGCGCGGCCGCGAACTGGTACAGCAGGGTGGTATGGAAGAGGCCAGCATAGCCCTCAGCAATGCAATTGAAAAGTACGAGCGCCACGCTGCAGCTTTCGAGCGCAGGGGCTATGTAAACTACAAGCTCAAAAATTTCAACGACGCGCACTACGATTTCTCCAAAAGTATTTCAATCAACCCCATCGCTCCGGAGCCATTCTATGGCAGGGGAAAAGTACATATGATCAAAAACGAATGGGAAGCTGCTGCTGCCGATTTTGATCAGGCTATCAAAAAATCGCTGGCTGTGCAGCCCATGCACTGGCTCGCGCGCCTGCGCAAGGGCGACAGCCTGTATCACGCCAAACGCTACGCAGAGGCCATTCCGGAACTCAAGTTCTTCCTCCAGCGCAAGTTTCAGGAAAACGATCCGAATATTAGATTCAAGGCAAAGGCCGAGTTCCTGCTCGCTGAATGCCAAAAAATGGTTTAACTATTCCGGCAGGCAGCAAAACAGCGCCGCGATTCGTTCATACACCGGGCCGTACCCGCTTATTTTTGTAACTTTGCGGCCCTTCTGGATTTGAACGACAACCTGTATGAGTCACCGCGACAACCTCCTCGGATTAATTGGAACCATTTACCGCTGGAGAAAAGCCCTCCGAAACGCAACAGCACTGGCGCTTGCCGGAAGTGCAGCATTTGCTCTCTGGCTGCCCAATTACTACCAGTCAACCACCGTATTCTACCCGGCCAGCCCGGAGGTATCCAAACCGGAACTTATCTTCGGGTCATCTGCCAAGATGATTGAGTACTTCGGTACCGACAAGGATCTGGACAGGATTCTCGAAGTGGCCACCAGCGATGAAGTCACGGACTACCTCGTCAGCAAATTCGGTCTGTACCGCCACTACGATGTTGACTCTGCCAGCAGCGAAGGATTGTTCTGGGTCCGCGAAAACTTCAGGAGCCATTACTCGGTTCAGAAAAACAAGAACGATGCCATCGAGCTCAGCATCGAGGATACGGACCCGCAACTGGCTGCAGATATGGCCAACGCAGCCCGTGAGAAAGTCAATGAGATATCCCAGCGACTGGTGAAAAACACCCAGGCACGGTTCCTCGCCTCATTCGAGGAAAATATCAAAGTGAAACAAAAAGAGCTTGAAAAGCTGGCCGACAGCGTAAGAACCCTCCAGAACAAGTACGGAATCTACAGTGTCACCCAGCAGGGAGAGGTGTTTGCCAGTGAGCTGGCCCTCGCCCAGGGCGAAGTGATGCGGAACCGCGGACGCCTCGAAGTACTCTCCGACAATCCGCTTATCCCCAAAGATACTGTCGAATACATACGCGCCAACCTTCGCGCAGGCGAACGCACGCTCCAGCGCCTCTACAAAGCTGGCAACTATGGCGACAACTTCTCCGTATCCAACTATAATGAAGGCCTCCCGCAGGTGGCGCTGGTGAACGATTTGCACTATCAGGCAAGGCGACAGCTGAGCTACGATGTCGAACGCTACCACCAGATCAGGTCTGCCTACAATACTGACATACCGGCTATTCAGCTGATTTCTGTTGCCGAAAGGCCCATCATGAAAATCAGACCGAAGAGAACAGTGCTGGTTGTCGCTTCTACTGTAGCTGTATTCCTTTTTACGCTCCTCGCAGCACTGCTCGCTGACGCCTACAGAGATGTAAACTGGAAAAAACTGGCTGCCGACAGCGAAAACTGATCAAGCAGCCCAGGACTATGTCTCTCCCGCGCATTATTCAGCAGCTCACCGCCGTTTCAGGGAAACACCCGCAAGGATGGCTGGTAGCTGTGTGTATGCTTGTATCCCTCGTTTCCGTCTGGGCCGGAATTGCCCTCGGTGCGTTGTGGCTTGTACTGGCCCCGGCCGCACTGCTCATCGCCTGGCTTGTACTGGTTGACATAAGAAAGGTGTTTTACCTGATGATGGGTGCCATACCGCTCTCGGTAGAACAGGCATTGCCGGGCGGATTCGCCACCGACCTGCCCTCCGAGCAGTTCATGTGGCTGCTCACACTCGTGGCCACAGGTTGGTTTCTGCTAAACTGGCGCAAAGTGGACGGAAAGTTTCTGAAAAACCCCGTCACCATAGCCTTGCTCGCTCATTTGTTCTGGATTATTGTGACCATGGCGAGCTCTCAGGTGTTTTTCATATCCCTGAAATACACACTGGCCAAGGGCTGGTACTTCATCGTTTTCTACTTCCTCGCCGCCCGGCTTCTGAAGGAGGAACGCGATTTCAAGGATTTTCTCTGGTGGTTTTTCATCCCGCTCGCATATGCAATAACTACGGTGGTGGTGCGACATGCAGCCAAAGGATTCACCTTCGAAGAGGTAGGTTACGTGATGTGGCCCCACTTCAGAAATCACGTCATGTACGCCTGTTTACTGGCTATTTTTCTGCCCTACATCTGGTACGGGACTTATTGGTACAAGCGATTCAGCTGGAAGTGGCTGATTCTCGCCGGCGGCATTCTGTACCTCCTGTTCGCCATCAATTTCGCATACACACGCGCTGCCTATGTGGCACTGGTGGCTGCCGTTGGTGTGGTATGGGTTGTTCGTTTCCGGCTGATGAAGGCGACACTCGTTGCCGTGGCGCTATTCTTCACTGCCATAGTGGCCTATCTGGGCACGCAGGATAACTGGCTCGCCTTCGCTCCCGACTACGAGAAAACTATTTCTCACACAAGCTTTGATAACCTGCTGGAAGCAACTGTCAAGCTCGAAGATATATCCACCATGGAGCGGGTTTATCGCTGGGTGGCAGCTTCATATATGATAAAGGACAGGCCGCTGACGGGATTCGGCCCCGGTTGCTTTTATACTTTCTATAAAAACTATACGGTATCAAGCTTCAGGACGTACGTAAGCGACAATCCCGAGCGATCGGGAATACACAATTATTTCCTGATGGTAACGGTGGAGCAAGGTATTCCGGGACTGTTTTTCTACCTGCTTTTCTGCGTGGTTGTCATGCTCAGGGGAGAGAGCCTCTACCACAGTACACGCATACTTTGGCGCAGAAACATGCTCATGGCTGCGTTGCTCTGTTTCGTGCTCACCAACCTCCTGATGCTGATGAATGATTTTGTGGAAACTGACAAAATAGGATCCCTGTTCATCATGTCGGCTGCCATTCTCGCGAATGGTTCGAACGAACAGGATGAAGTATAATATCGTCGAACGCTGTTACCAGACAATCAGCGGGGAACCTCCACATTTTTTATGATCTCCTCCAGTACCTCCCGGGACGAATACCCTTCCATTTCTCTCTCGGGCGTAAGGATGATCCGGTGATTAAGTACAGGATAAGCAACAAAGCGTATATCATCCGGCGTAACAAAATTGCGCCCGGACATGGCAGCAACAGCTTTGGCTGATTTCAGCAGCGACAACGATGCACGCGGACTGGCACCCAGGAATATGTCGGGATTGTTGCGGGTATTGTGTACAATAGTCGCAATATAGGTCAGCAGCTCCTCTCTGATATAAACCTGTTCAATAATACGCTGGGACTCTGCTATGTCGGCAGGTGAAAGTACTGCATTGACCGATTCCCTGATTGCTCCGTGAAAATCATCGCGGAATCTGCGGAGTATCTGTTGCTCCTCCTCCAGACCAGGATACGAAAGTATAATTCTGAAGAGAAATCGGTCGAGCTGTGCCTCCGGCAGCTTGTAGGTACCCTCCTGCTCAACAGGATTTTGCGTGGCTACTACAAAAAACGGATTGCTCATTTGCCGGGTGACACCATCAACGGTTACCTGACGCTCTTCCATTACTTCAAAAAGAGCCGATTGTGTCTTGGCCGGCGCCCGGTTTATCTCGTCTATCAGTACAATATTGCTAAAAATCGGCCCCTCACGAAAGGAGAAATCCGACGTCTTCATATTGAATACCGAGGTGCCAACCACGTCAGACGGCATCAGATCCGGCGTAAACTGAATACGACTGAAACCAGCCCTGACAGTTTTGGCCAGCAGCTTGGCAGTGAGGGTTTTGGCAATACCGGGCACTCCCTCAAGAAGTACATGTCCGCCGGTGAACAGTGCCGCCAGCAATAGCTCAAGCATTTCGTGCTGACCGACAATTACCCTGCTTATTTCTGACCGGACGGTATCGGCCCGTAACATCACAGGATCTACGTTGACACCTGCGTACGTATTTTCTCTTGCGGCTTGCTGAACCGGCTCTGACTGGGTTTGTGGATTGAGTTCGTTCTCCATCTTTTTTCAGGTGGTATTTTTCATGAAAGCCTCAAGGGCCTGATAAAATTCTGTCATCATCTGCTCTGTCGGCTCATACCGGGCAATAGCAGTATACTGATCAAATATATGATGTATTTCCGACTCCGGAACCCCGGAGAGATAACTCAGTCTGGCAGCAGATGTACTGCCGTCCGAAAGCAATCCGTTTTGATTAAGATGTATCACCACACCGTAACGGTCGCGGAGATGCTGTAAAAAATGCCGGAAGGCCTGTTTGCTGACGCTCCTGTAGCTTTTTTCCTGAAAATGCATATCCGCAATCGTGCTGATAAATTCATAAGATGCATTTTCAGCAGGCTTCAGTACAGGAATGACTCTCTGCCGGCGCTTTGCTCTGAAGATAATCCACAGCAGTGAGGTGCCCAGCAACAGGTACCAGGCCCAGGCAAGCGACTTCTGTTTCAGAATATACGTCAAAATACCGGCATCTTCGCGATTATTGGTATTGTTCCGCATGCGACCTACCGACTCGGGCACCCGGGAAGAGGCATCCCAGTAAATATTTCCTTCCGATAAAAATGACATGGCACGCTCCGCATACAACCGGGTGTCTGTCCGTAACAGGGAGTAGTTGCTGAACGCAATGGGGGTAGTATGAAGTAAAAAGCGGCCCTCCCCGTAGTTTAAAAGTACAAAGTTCAGATATTCCCCGTTCAACAGTCCGAGCGGGTACAAGTCGTCCTGTTCACACACTGTCTCCGGATCAAGATAATGCCAGTTATAACCTGTAACAACATTTTTTCGGGCAAAAAAGCATCTGGCATCACCACCGGAGTCCGGCAGCGACAGTGACAAAAAACCCGTAGTATCCGTTATGTAATCATAATCGTGCCAGAAATAATCCCCGCATGACAAGTCTGTGATGCGGGACACAAGCTCTTGTGGAATTGTCTTGCTGGAAATAAATGCTGTATTACCCCGATAGACGAACTCCAGCAAACGTTCATTGTCTGTGGAGTCAAGAAACAGGGCCTCGCCAATAAAAACGTAGTTGTCGCGGGTGTTACTCGAGTCAGGAAGATCTTCGCTTACCCCCTTTTTTATATCCCTCAGCCTGTAATTGGGGAAATAGTCGGCCAGCACCTCGTGTATAATATGTGTTCCGTAGGGCTCAACGCTTTTCTCGGAATACCCCCGCTCCTTGTCCATACTGTCTTCAGACCAGTCGTAACGGCTGCGATTGCCACTGCGCAGCCAGTAGAACACCCCTGCAAGCAGGAGCACAACCAGCGAAATGACCAGTATCAGGGTTCGGTTTGACATGCCGTAAAGATAATATGACGCACAAATATAAGCGCAGACATATCTTTGCATCCCGAAATCATGGAGTTCAATCTCTCTTCAACCTACACACCCACGGGTGACCAGCCCCAGGCCATCGAGCAACTCGTTGACGGGATCCTGAAAGGCGAACGCGCTCAGGTGCTGCTCGGCGTCACAGGCTCGGGTAAAACCTTCACTATGGCTAACGTGATTACCAGGGTGAACCGACCTACGCTGATTCTCACGCACAACAAGACACTGACCGCCCAGCTCTACGGAGAATTCCAGTCTTTTTTCCCGGACAACGCCGTTGAGTACTTCGTCAGTTACTACGACTACTATCAGCCAGAAGCATACCTTTCCGTAACTGATACCTATATCGAGAAAGACCTGCAGATTAACGATCTGGTGGACAAGCTGCGCCTGAAAGCCACATCTTCGCTGCTCTCCGGCAGACGCGATATTATTATTGTCGCTTCCGTATCCTGTATCTATGGTATGGGTAATCCGGAAGACTACAAAACCGGCATCATCAGGCTTCAGCGAGGCGAGAAAAAAAGTAAAACCGATTTTCTGTTTGCACTGACCAACAGTCTGTACTCCCGCTCGGAAACAGATTTCATCCGGGGTACTTTCCGGGTTCGGGGCGACACCGTGGATGTCAATCTTCCTTATGCCGACTGGGGAGTCAGGGTTGTTTTCTGGGGCGATGAAATTGAAAGTATTGAAACAATCAGCCTCGAAACAGGCAAAAGAATTGCTACCACCGAAATAACCGCCATTTTCCCGGCCAACCTCTATGTAGCCCCCAAGGATCGTCTGGGCCAAATCATGGAGGATATCAAGGCAGAAATGACGGCTCAGGAAAAATTCTTCATCAGCGAAGGTCGTATGCAGGAGGCGCGAAGGGTAGTAGAACGGACCACTTTCGATCTGGAGATGATCAAAGAACTGGGCTACTGCTCCGGCATCGAAAACTACTCCCGGTTTTTCGACCGCCGGAATCCCGGAACCCGCCCGTTCTGTCTGCTGGATTATTTCCCCGACGACTATCTCATGATTGTTGATGAAAGTCACGTTACACTCCCGCAGGTGCGCGGGATGTGGGGCGGCGACCGCGCCAGAAAGCAGTCGCTTGTAAACTGGGGTTTCAGGCTGCCTTCTGCCATGGATAACAGGCCGCTCAACTTCAGCGAGTTCGAAGGACTCATCAATCAGGTCGTGTTTGTAAGTGCCACCCCCGCCGACTACGAACTGGAACAAACAGAAGGGGTAGTGGTGGAGCAACTCGTCAGACCCACGGGCCTCCTTGATCCGCCTATCGAAGTGCGACCCACACTCAACCAGATTGACGATCTGCTTGAGGAGGTCCACAAACGGATTGATATCGGTGAAAGAACGCTGGTAACAACACTCACCAAGCGTATGGCGGAAGAACTGGCCGATTACATGGCCCGCGCAGGTATCAAGTGCCGGTATATCCACTCGGAGGTGGAAACCCTCGAGCGCGTGGAGATTCTGCGCGACCTCCGGCTCGGGGAATTCGATGCACTCATAGGCGTAAACCTGCTCCGTGAAGGCCTTGACCTTCCAGAGGTGTCTCTAGTTGCCATTCTTGACGCCGACAAGGAAGGATTCCTCAGAAACATGCGCTCTCTCACCCAAACTGCCGGTCGCGCAGCCCGAAATGCCAACGGACTGGTTATTTTCTACGCTGACAAGGTAACAGATGCCATGCGGAATACCATAGAGGAGACAAACCGCAGGAGGGATATTCAGATGGCGTATAACGAAAAACACGGAATCACTCCCACGACCGTCCGAAAATCAAGGGAACAGATACTGGCAGGAAAAAGTGTACTCGATATACGCGGCGATGCACCACAGTACTATGTAGAACCGGAAGGTGCAGGCATAGCAGCAGAACCTGTTATAGCCATGGCCAGTAAACCGCAGCTGGAAAAAATGATTGCTGAAACCGAACGCAAAATGAAGGCTGCGGCCAAAGAACTGGACTTTATCACTGCTGCCCAACTCCGCGATGAAATGCTGGCACTTAAACGCCAGCTGGCTGAAAAGCCATAAGATCCGGGTCTTTCAGTTTAAATCCATACCTTTGCACCGCCTTACCGAATTTCATTATTCGTCCTTTAACTTACAACAAAATGGCTCGTTTTCGCCCTGGAGTCCTGCACGGACAGGAAGTCACTGATTTGCTGAACTACGCAAATGAAAATAATTTTGCCCTGCCAGCCGTCAATGTCATCGGCACCAACTCGGTCAATGCTGTGCTCGAAACAGCAGCAGCTGTAAACAGCCCCGTCATCGTACAGTTTTCAAATGGTGGCGCCGCTTTCTTCGCCGGCAAATCTCTGTCCAACGACGGACAAAAAGCCGCTGTGCTTGGCGCAGTATCCGGCGCTCAGCACGTACATGCCGTTGCAGAGGCTTACGGCGTACCCGTGATTCTGCATACAGATCATTGCGCTCTCAATATCATTTCCTGGGTGGATGGCCTCCTCGATGCCGGAGAAAAATACTTCGAAAAAACGGGGCGCCCTCTTTACTCCAGCCACATGCTCGACCTGTCGGAAGAGCCTCTCCACGAGAATATCGAAATCTCGGCCCGATACTTCAAGCGTATGGCTCAAATGGGCATGACGCTCGAAATTGAACTGGGCGTAACGGGAGGAGAAGAAGACGGTGTGGATAACAGTGATGTGGATTCATCCAAACTTTATACCCAGCCAGGCGAAGTGGCTTACTCCTACGAGGAGCTCCTGAAGATAAGCCCGAACTTCACCATCGCTGCCGCTTTCGGCAATGTACACGGTGTTTACAAGCCCGGCAACGTGAAACTTCAGCCCGTCATCCTGAAGAACTCTCAGGAGTATATCCGCGAAAAATTCGGAATTGCGGGCAAAACACCCGTCAATTTCGTTTTCCACGGGGGTTCCGGTTCAAGCCGTGAGGAGATCCGCGAAGCCATCGAGTACGGAGCTGTCAAGATGAATATTGACACCGATATGCAATGGGCCTTCTGGGACGGTGTACGCGCATACCACGATGCCAAACGCGGATATCTGCAAAGCCAGATCGGAAACCCGGATGGCGACGACAAGCCCAACAAGAAATTCTATGACCCGCGCGTATGGCTGCGTGAAGGCGAAAAAACTTTTGTCACCCGCCTGAAATCAGCTTTTGAAGATCTGGACTGCCTGAACAGAAACTGATCCGGACTACCAGTACCTCCGGCGCCAATCCCGGATACAATCATCGCCGGGAGGCTGGTACGTGTACCCATGGGTATGTATCACCTCCCGGCGTTTTTTGTCCGGCCTTTCCGGAATAGCTGGCAGTTTAATTACCGGAAACTCATAACTTTGACACAAAAAGACCATCATGCTACAACCTGGCGAAAAAGCCCCCGATTTCTCCCTCCGCGCTACCGACAAGTCGCTCGTAAAACTATCCGAATACCGCGGAAAGAATGTCGTATTACTGTTTTTCCCTTTCGCATTTACAGGTGTATGTACCAAGGAACTTTGCTACATGCGCGATAGTCTGGCTCAGTATGAAAATCTCGATGCACAAATTCTGGCTATCTCGGTTGACAGTCCCTATACCCTTGCAAAATGGAAGGAAGAGCAGCAATTCAACTTTCCCCTGCTTTCCGACTTCAACAAAACTGTCAGCAAAAAATACGACACCATCTACAAAGAGTTCGCCCTCGGCCTGAAAGGTGTTTCCAAGCGATCCGCTTTTGTGATTGACCGGGAAGGTGTGCTCAGATTTGTGGAGGTGCTGGAAAATGCAGGCGAACTTCCCGACTTCGACGCTATTCAATCCATACTCAAAAATCTCGGCTAAATACCATGTCTCTCGTTAACAAACCGGATATCCGTATGTACGAAAAACCACTGTGGGAAGAGGATGAGGAAGTTCTGGTTGACGATGAAACCGGTACCGGATTCTCGTCCAGACTCATCGTCTTCAACGACGAAGTCAATACTTTTGAATGGGTAATCGAGTGTTTCATGGAAGTACTTGGCCACTCGTCGGAACAGGCCGAACAGTTGTCACTCATCATACATTACAAGGGAAAAGCTACTGTCAAAAGCGGAACCCGAACTGAACTGATTCCCTACTGTAAGGCGCTGCAGGAACGCGGTCTTTCGGCAGAGGTGGTCACTGATTCAGAATAACTCAACGCTCAACGATACACCATTATGTACCCGGACCTCTCTTATCTCTTCCACGACCTGATTGGAACTCAGCCCGATAACGGGCTCGCCATGTTCAAGACGTTCGGGTTCTTTCTGGCTGTAGCTTTCCTTGCCAGCGCTCTGGTATTTCATATTGAACTCAGAAGAAAGGCGAAAGAAGGGTTTTATACGCCTGTCAAGGTCAGAATAACTACCGGACTGCCGGCAAGTCGCAGCGAGATTATCAGCAATGCACTCGCCGGACTGATTATCGGCGGAAAGGGACTGTACGCCTATCAGCACTATGCCGACTTCCGCCACGATCCGGCATCGGTTATTCTCTCTCTCAAAATGAACTGGCTGGGAGGTATCATCGGCGCAGCCCTGCTGGGCGGTTTCACTTATCTCGACGGACAAAAACGCAAAAAAGACAACCCGGAAACCCGGGATCTGCTGGTTTTCCCTCACGACCGGATCAGTGAAATGACGGTAGCCGCAGCCATCGGCGGTATCCTCGGCGCAAAAATTTTCGACCTGTTCGATAACTGGGAAGATTTCCTCGCCGACCCGATAGGATCACTGACGTCCGGCGGCGGACTTGCTTTCCTCGGCGGACTTATTCTCGGTTTCATAGCCGTGGTATATTACATCTGGCGAAATAATATACCATTTCTCCCTACTGCCGACGCGGTGGCGCCTGCTCTGGTAACAGGCTACGGGGTAGGGCGCATAGGTTGCCAGCTATCCGGAGATGGTGACTGGGGCATCGTAAATACCGCTCCCAAACCGGAATGGATGTCATTTCTTCCCGACTGGATATGGAGCTATCGGTACCCGCACCATGTGCTCAATTCACCCAATACCGATCCGGTGAAAAGTGTGCCGATTGACGGGTGTACCTGGGACTACTGCCTGCAACTCGGACAGCCCGTCTTCCCAACACCATTCTACGAAATAGTAATGATGGCCGCCATTTTCGCCATTCTCTGGGCGCTGAGAACAAGGGTAAAAGTAACAGGAATGCTGTTTTTTATCTATCTCTGCCTGATCGCAGCAGAGCGGTTCCTGATTGAAAAAATCAGGGTGAATGTATCCCACGAAGTACTGGGAGTAAACCTCACTCAGGCTGAAATTATCTCTGTCATTCTCTTCATGACAGGCCTTGCAGGTGCTGGCTGGCTCTGGAAAAACTCGGTGAAAGCTAGCGAATAGCCTTCCACTCCTTTACGTAAGATTTCTTGCCCAGCAACATCCACAATCCCTCGCGGAAGTAGATGAGGGTAAGCTTCACGTATCCGTACTCGCGGAACCTCCTCGGTGAGTGATGTACTTTCAGGCGCCACAGGTAGGCAATTTTTCCTTCTCTCTGCAAACGGTAGAACAGGTTGCAGTCCTCCCCGGCAATAAGGTGCTCACTATAGCCACCAATTTTTTCAAAGATATTTCGGCGGACAAGCTGACACTCTCCCTTGGCCAGATATACTCTTGCATAAAAGGACAGCCTGATGATGGCATTCATCAAAACATGATAGAGTTTGTCGTCAAGGCGGGCCTCCTCCGGATAAACCCATATCGGAACCGTAGCTGCCACAATGCGCGGGTTGTCAAATGTCTGAAGTACTGCAGGAAAAAAGTGGTCCGGATCGGGAATTTTAACGTCGGCATCCGTATGGAACAGTATGTCTCCGGTAGCCTGCTGTGCACCGTAATTCCGGCCTATGGCAATATTTTGCTTTCCCGGTTTCTGTGCCAGAACAACGCGCCCCGGAAATTTAGCTGAAAAAGCGCTGACGATACCATCGGTACCGTCAGCGCTGTTAGCGTCAGAAACAATAATTTCCAGATTGTATCTTTCCATTAAAGGCTCAAACTGGGCCAGTGTTTCTGCTATATAACCCGATTCATTCTTGCATGGAATGACAATACTGATTTTGGGCTGCCGGCTGTTCATAGCAATGTAATTGAATCAAAAATCAGCCAAAAGTAAGACAATGCAACAAGCCGCGGTAATTATCTGCATTTATTTGTCGTCGCCAAAAAACGCAATGATTTTATCTGCGAGCTCCATACCTATGTAGGACTGTGCCTCTACTGTACTGGCTCCGATGTGCGGAGTGCAGGAAACAAGCGGGTGCTTCAACAAAGCCTCTCTTGGCGAGGGCTCCTGCTCAAATACATCAAGTCCGGCTCCGGCCACTTTACCAGTCGAAAGAGCAACAAGCAACGCCTCTTCATCAATGACGCCTCCGCGGGCCGTATTGATCAGAAACACCCCAGACTTCATTTTCTCGAATTCTGCAGCCCCGAATAAAGGACTACCTCCTCCCGGAATATGAATAGTGATGAAGTCCGACTCCCTGACAATTTTTTCGAAAGGCTCGGTCCGTATGTTCACGCAGGTCTTGATATCCTTGAAGTCGGCCAGACTGATACCCACCTCGGCCTCTGCTACGTAAGGATCATGCGCGCGTACACGCATACCCGCACCAAGTGCAATCTGGGCTACCTCTTGTCCGATACGGCCAAAGCCAATGATACCAAGCGTTTTTCCCTTGATCTGGAAGCCTGTTTCGTATGCCTTTTTCAGTTTTTTAAAGTCGCCGCCCGATGCAAGCTCTCGGTTGCTGCGCTGCAACATACGCGATAAACTGAAAAGGTGAGCCATAGCGAGCTCGGCCACAGCCCTCGACGATGCGCGGGGGGTATTGAATACCTGTATCCCCTTGCTTTGTGCATACTCCACATCAATGTTGTCGAGACCAACCCCGCCACGGGCAATAACTTTCAGGTTTTTCCCCGCATCAATCACCGCCCGGGTTACTTTTGTTGCACTGCGCACAATGAGCACATCGTACTCTGAAATACGGGATACCAGATCTTCCTGTGCAATTTTATTTTCATCCACAAGGTAACTAGCCTCCTCCAGGAGTAGTTTTCCGTCGGGATGTATGCCGTCGTTTGCAAGTATTTTAATCATCGTTTGAGTTTTTTTGATCGCCGGAGCAAAGATAGTTCTAAAGCCACGGATTGTTTAACCAAAAAACAGAACTTAATTTTAATCACCTTACAACGGTTACATCACCCTTGTAAAGTATGCGCTCTCCGTCAATGAATTCTACTTCTGCTGACCATACAAACACACCCGGATTCATTGGCTCCCCGTTAAATGTTCCGTCCCAGCCAACAGTGGGATTGTTGGGCAGGAAATCATTGATTTCATAAACGGCGTTGCCCCACCGGTCAAAAATCCGGAAATGAAGTATCCTGGTCACTGAGCCGGGTTTGGCAAAGACACTTAGTATGTCATTCGTGCCATCCTCATTCGGCGAGAAAATATTGGGTACATAAAGCTGCCGGCGCCTGTCCACCCGTACAGCTATGTCATCTCTGTCCTTGCAACCATTCAATGCCTGTACCTCTATTGAATATACCGTGGAAATGAATGGTCTCACAATCTGATCCGGACACTGCGGACAGTCTGTACTGTCGAAGGGTGGTGTCCAGGTAATTTTCTCAATACTGTCTATGGGTATGTTGATGATCGCCCGTATTGCTGCCTCATCACCCTGGCTGATTGTAAGATCATCTCCGAGGCTTACATCCACCTGAGTGGCGGCGTTAACAACGATTACCTCCTTCTTTTCACAGCGGTTGGCATCGTAAACGGTAGCAAGAAATGTACCCGCCATGAGGTTGGAGAACAGGTTGCCGGCCTGTTCCGGTCCGTCATTCAGGCGGTACCTGTAGGGGGGAGCGCCACCGGTTACATTGACTTTGACAGCACCATTATTCTGCCCAAAACAATTCAGATTGTTTACAACGAAAGAGACGCTCATAGGCACAGCCGATGAAAGTGTCACGGTAGATGTATCTGTACAGCCGTTACTGCCAGTAACCGTTACAGTATATGTTCCGGCACTCAGACCAGTCGCCTGCTGAGTAGTGGCACCGCTCGACCACGCATACTGGTAAGGAGACTGGCCACCGGATGCAGATCCCAGAGCCGCACCATCAGAAGCGCCGTCACAGCTGATACTGTAACCCGAATAGCTGGAACTCACAGTTGCACCTGCGTCAGGTGGGAACAGTTGATTGATCACGGCCTGTACGGAGAAACTGAACCCGTTGGGCGATGTGATATTAACCGTGTATGATCCCGGTGCAAGTCCGCTGATAATGGCCGGCGTGTAAAGGGCCTGAACAGATCCGGTATTTACCGGAGTGCCATTACTTAAAACAGTATAACTGAATGGTGCGGTTCCTACTGTTGGTGTCAGCGTAAGTGAACCCGTGCTTTGCCCGCAAGGTATGGTGGAACCGAGCAGGGTAGCGGAAACAGCACAGGCATCCGGCGAGCGCAAGGTTGTGATTGTTGTAACAGTACTGTCGCAGCCATACTGGTTGGTTACCACCTGCGTGGTCATACCCACCTGAGCCGGATTGCAAGTGGTCAGGTTAACAGTGGTGGCACTCGAAGGAAGCAACGTCCGGGTTTCTGTAACAATACTGTCGCAGCCATACTGATTGACAAGTTGGTAAGTGAACACCCCTGCCAGAGACGGATCACAGGTGTAAGTCTGTATGGACTTCTGATTGGTGGGCAGCAGGTTTACCGTAGTTATTACCGTACTGTCGCATCCATACTGATTGGTCAGCACCTGTGTAAATACACCCGCCTGCAAAGGATCGCAGGTGGTAGCACTCAGATTCGTGGTGTTGCTTGGCAAAAGCGTCACTGTGGTTACTATCGTACTGTCACAACCACCCGCGGTGGTCAGCGTATTTGTAAACACACCCACCTGAGCCGGATTACAAGTCGTGGCACTCAGATATGTTTTGTCCAGCGGATCGAAAGTAATAGTCGTAATCACCGTACTGTCGCAGCCACCGGGTGTCGTGTAAACATTGGTGAAAACACCCACCTCCGATGTATTGCATGACGAACCGGAAAGGTTGGTTACAGGCAGGGGATCAAATACTATGGTGGTAGTTACTGTACTGTCACAACCATATTGATTGGATAATACCTTGGTGAAGACACCCACCTCGGCCGGATTACAGCTCAATCCTGAAAGTGCCGTTGCACTCGACGGCAAAAGGGTGACCGTGGTAATAATAAGGCTGTCGCAGCCGTCAGTCGTAGTCAGCGGATTATAAAAAACTCCTACCGCCGAAGGATCACAGGACTTCAGACTGATATAGGTGGTATCTGAAAGGGAAAAAGTAATAGTGGTAATCACTGTGCTGTCACAGCCATACTGATTGGTCAGATTCTGGGTAAAAACACCAACATTGTTGGGGTTGCAACTCTTGTCGTACAGCAACACAGTATTGGACGGATTGAGCACCACGGACCGGATAACCACGCTGTCGCAGCCATTCAACTGTGTGAAGTGCTGAACCTGTGATCCCGCCTGTGACGGATCACAGGTGTAGGTGTTCAGTGTGGTTGTGTCAATATCAAAAACGGTCAGGGTTGTGATTATCACGCTGTCGCAACCGTAAACCGTCTGCAAACTGTCGGTGTATACTCCGGAAAGAGTCTGCGATGCACCCCCTGCAACCAAAAATTCTCCTTCACAGATCTGGGCACTGCGCGAAAAACTGAAGTTGGGTCTCACCGTGATGGTTACACTGTCCTGCAATGAAGCACTGCAGACCGGCGCCGAATTATCGGCAATGCCAAGCAGCTTGTAGGTGGTTGTCTGCACCGGACTTACCGTTACAGTATGATTGTTGCTGATATCGTTGAGTGTGGTTGCCTGGTTGCCATCCGTCCAGGTAACATCAAACGGACCGTTACCCGACAAGCTGAAGTTCAGGCTTGCAGACTCTCCTGTACATATCTGATTGCTTTGGCTGAGATCGGCAGCCGGCACCGGCCTTACAACCACATCAAGACAAACTGGCTGGATACTGCCACATATATTTTGCGGTGAAACACAAACCTTGCCGGAAACTGCATTCTGGAAGTTGACCAGGATTGTGTCGCCACCACCGGTGAATACAGCACCTGCCGGAACGCTCCAGTTATAGTTCACGCCGATTTGTTCCAGGTTCAGGATAAACGGATAACTTCCCCCGTTCGCACAAACACTCAGCGGACCAGTCATAACCGGCTGCTGTACCGGTGGCTGCACGGTAACCGGAATACATGCAGGCTGCGATGCTCCGCAGGAGTTATTGGCCGTTACACAAATTTGTCCGCTTACAACGGTATCCCATGTTATTCTGATTGAACCGGAGTTAAGTGACGTAAAGTTTACCCCGCCGGGAACTGTCCAGTTGAATGATGTTGGGGATGGCAGACCATTGGCCGTAGCTGTGTAGATAATTGTGGAATCTCCGCAGGGAAGCTGATTGCCGGAAATTTGTGGAAGTTGTGGTACGGCACTGATTGCCGCAACATTTACACAGGCAGTATCATAGCAGGCCAGTCCTCCGCGACTGTGTTTAAGTACCAGACAATATTCTCCGGGCTGATTCACAACCACGGTCGGCTTGTTATTGAAACCCACTATACCCGGACCCGACCACTGGTAAAGTGTCACTCCGCCATTGGCTGTATTAACTGATGACGCAGAGCCGTCCAGTGTCACGGTGATATTTGTATCGCAGTTAAGTGTATCCGGAGGAGCAACTATAGCATCAGGCTCAAGTATGGCCAAGTCAATATTGACAATACTGTCGCAACCGAGAAAACTGGTACAGGTCTCGCTGTATATACCAGAAGAAGTAAAAAAATTGTCACACACCTGAAACTGGGCAGGTCCGCACAGGTTGACAAATTGTACAGGACCGAAATACGTGGGAATCAGGTTGACCTTGCAGGTTACAATACTGTCGCAACCCTGATAATTGGTGAACATTACCGGATAGGAGCCGGGAGCAAAAAACTCCTCCCCCGCACAGGTTGCCGAACCGCCCTGACACATAAATACCGTCTCCGTCACCCGAACAGTGGGAATAAGGCGTATCTGGCAGCGAATAATACTGTCGCAATTCAGGTATGAAGGCAGATTGACAAGAAATGTACCGGCCTGTGAGAACGTTTGTCCGGCACACTCCACCGTGTAGCCCTGACACAGGTCAACATCTTCGGTCATCTCAAGATCTTCACCAACGGTAACCGGCAGGCAATATTCGGGTGCATTCGGACACAGGTCGCTCGTCGCACAAACTTCGGCAGCTCCCGCTTCCACCCACTGAACCGTTACCGTCGGTGTACCCGAACTGGGTCCGATAAAGTTGCCCGCAGAAGGCGGATTGATTTCCCAGGTGGACGGAACAGTGGTAGTGTAGGTTCCAATCGGCGAAGAAGGAACACATATGCCCGTCGCCGGACCATTTACTGTAGGATTTGACGCGTTGATCGAATACTCACACTGCGAGCCACTACTGCCATCAATACACAGATAATACACTTCACCCGGAACCAGGCCAGTCGCAGTAAGTGATGCCGTGCTGTTGGCCGGAATATTACCCAGACAAGGTGACACCCAACTGAAGTTAATACAGTCAGCAGTGGAAAGCACTGCCGCCTGGAGCGCACTTCCTGTACCACACCCGTAAACGGATATGTCAAAAGTTGCTGTAGCCGCATCCGCGGTAAAAGCAAAGAACTGGTTGTTCTGAATGGAGGTACACCAGGGCGGGAAAGAAACCGGCGATTCAGATGTCGTCTCGCCATAGTAACAGTCAAGCGATGAAGGCCCGGGCAGGATACAAGCCTGCGTGGGATCAACTGATGGCATCGGCAGGCTGCATTGTGTAGTGCTGCACTGCGCATTGAGTACCCGGGGTAATAAAAAAACAGAGGCCGCAAGCAGTGTTGCGCAGATAGTGGAAAATTTCATCCAAGTAGAGTTTGCTGTTGTCCCGTTTCGGGTTAAGATATAAAGGTAGGCTTTCTATCGGTTTTCAAAACAAACATCAAAGATAATTTTACACCCCGCAGGAATATCAGGTAAAAAACAATGGCCGCCACCTGCAGTATGTGAGAAACGATTCTATATTTCTGAATTTATAAAACACTCAAAACAAGCATTTTATTAAAAAAATATAAAAACGCCACGTTACTGACAGGCAGCGGCCAGTCTGCTGCTTAATAATGAAATTAATGCTCTTCGTGATGCGTTGACTGGGCGTATTCAGCGGTCAGTCTGGTCTGGATATCTGCCGGCACGGGTGCATACTCCGCATAGGACATGCTGAACTTTGCCTTGCCCTGGGTGATTGACCGCAGCGCAGAAGAGTATTTATGAAGCTCTTTGAGCGGGACACGGGCGCGAATAACCTGATAGTGGCCCTCTGTATCCATACCCATGATGATGGCGCGGCGTGTCTGCAAATCACCCATCACATTGCCCATCACCTCCGCATCACACATCACCTCAAGATCGTAAATGGGCTCCAGTATCTGAGGATGAGCCTTGTGGAAGGCCTCCTTGAAACAAATCGTGGAAGCAATCTGGAAAGCCATATCGTTGGAATCCACATCGTGCATTTTTCCGTCATAAACGCTTACCCGCACATCCCGGCAATAAGAGCCGGTACAGGGACCCTCCTCCAGCTTGGCCATGATTCCCTTCTTGATGGCGTTGGAAAAACGCGTGTCTATAACGCCGCCCACGATTGCCCACACAAATACAAACTTGCCACCCCATTTGAGCTCTTCCACTTCCGTATTCTTTACCGTAAGTCCTGCCGGATCGGGCATACCATCATAATATGGCTCAATACGCATGTGTACCTCGGCAAACTGCCCGGCTCCACCCGACTGTTTTTTATGCCGATAGTCCTGATTCACCATCCTGGTAATGGTTTCACGGTACGGAATACGGGGCTCGGCAAACTGAAGCTGTACTCCGAAATTCTGTTCAGCCTTGTGTCTGATAACATCAAGGTGCATTTCTCCCTGTCCGTGTATGATATTTTGCTTCAACTCCAGACTTTGCTCCAGAATCAGCGTGGGATCTTCCTCCCGGATGGTGTGCAGTGCATGCGCCATTTTTTCGATGTCGGCCTTGCTCGGCGGTACTACAGCCATACGGATACGGGAGGGCGGAAAGTGAATGCGCTCAATTTTCAACTCGGAGCCTTTCGGATTCAGCGTCTGATTGGTGTGCGAGTTTTTGAGTTTGACCGTACAACCGATATCCCCGGCCATCAGGGCAACCACCTGATCCCGGTTCTTTCCCTCACTTTCGAATAACTGTGAAAAGCGCTCGGACGTTCCGTTGTCAGCATTGACCAGCTCATCTCCGGCTTTGAGGGTGCCTGAATATACCTTGAAATAGGATACATTTCCGACCTTGGGCTCCTGAACTGTTTTGAATATGAAAACGCACGGCCTTGCTCCGGCATCACAGGGCTTGGAGCCACCTCCTTCAAGCGGCGCGGCAGGCCTGTCTGCCGGACTGGGGCACACATCGTGAATGAAACCCATGATACGACCGCTGCCCATGTCCTGCAAGCCTGAAGCACAGAATACCGGAAAATACTGGCGGTGCGCCAATCCGGTCTTGAGACCCTTCGCAAGATCCTCCTCATTAAGTGTCCCCTCTTCAAAAAAGCGCTCCATCAGCGCATCGTCGTTCTCGGCGGCTGCCTCTACCAGCGCAGCGTGCAACTCGTTTGCCCGGGCCTGATACTCCGGGGGCACTGGCTGCTTTTCCGGCTTCCCCCCACCGGCAGGAAACTTGTACATAACCATCCGGAGGGCATCCACTATCGCATTGAAGCCCGGACCCTGATTTACCGGGAACTGAAACGGTATGACGCGGTTCCCGAAACGGGCTCTGGCCTGCTCCAGCGTGGTTTCATAGTCGGCCTTCTCGTGATCAAGCTGATTGATCACAAGAATGGTCGGTGTCTCGTTTTTTTCAATGTATTCCCAGATCAGTTCTGTACCTACTTCGACGCCGTTCCGGGCATTAAGTATCATCAGGGCGGTGTCGGCTACTTTGAGAGCCGTCACAACTTCCCCCGAAAAATCGTCGAGTCCGGGTGTGTCAAGGATGTTGATCTTGGTGTCTTTCCATGTTCCGTGGAGAACGGAGGCGAACAGCGAATGACCGCGTTCCTGTTCGAGCGCGGAATAATCGCTCTGGGTGTTGCCATCGGTTGTGGTGCCGCGGCGGGTAATGGCTTTTGCTTCAAAAAGCATGGTCTCGGCAAGGGTAGTCTTGCCGCTTCCGGCATGTCCGCACAGGACAACATTCCGGAGCTTGTCAGTTAAATAGGTTGCCATAAGCAAAGAACTGAGTAAGGGTGAACGTTGCGGCAGGAGGCCGGGGATTGCGCTGGCAATCTCCGCTCACCTGCCGGTTAATGTAAACGGGTCATGAATTATGTGTTTGTTTTGGTGATGAATTACTGTTTTCAGCGCTCAATTTATGCGACTTTCCGATATATCAGAATAAAAAACGACAAATAATTTGTAAAATTGAATAAATCTAATTACGCCGGTTCTGTGGCGGTCACTCAACAAAGTACATGGCTATCTCTCCCTTGTTTTTCGCCGGCAGCTTTCCCCTGTAATGGCAATTAAACTGGTCTTTAACCGCTTCCCATGTCGTCTCTGAAATATTGACTTTGCCGGGTTCTCCCCCCTGCTCCAGACGGGCGGCCGTGTTCACTGTGTCTCCCCAGATATCGTAGGCAAACTTTCTGAAACCCACCACGCCGGCTACCACTGGACCAGTGTGCACGCCTATTCTCATCTCGAAATACGGTTTCCCCTCGCTGATTTTACTTTGTATTATTCTCTTCATCTCCCGCTGCATCTCCAGCGCTGCGCGAACGGTGTCCAGTGCGTGGGTTTCCGAAGGCTCGGGAAGACCACCGGCACACATATAGGCATCCCCGATTGTCTTGATTTTTTCAAGCCCGTATTTGTCCACAATGCTGTCGAAGCAACGGAAACATTCGTCCAGCTCCTGTACAAGCTCTTCCGGCGACAACAACTCCGCCACCCGGGTAAAACCCTTGAAATCGCTGAAAAGAACGGTCACCGACTCATAGCGCTGGGGCTTCACCGCGTTGTTTATCTTCAGCTCGGCAGCTGTTTTTTCCGGGAGAATGTTCCGCAGCAAGGCATCCGCCCGCTCCCGCTCCTGTTCAATCTGTTCGTTCTTGGCCGCCAGGTCTCTGTTGGCGCGCTTGCGTATCCTGTTCCGGTTGAATAACAATAATACAAGCAGCGCCAATGCCAGTGCTCCTCCTATCAATGCCCATGTACGGGTCTTCGCCTGAGCCAGCTCGTGGTTCTGCCGGTCTATCTCCCGCTGCTTTCTGCCATCCGTAAACAAAGCCTCCTTGCGTTCAAAATCTTCAGCCTGCCGTTCATTAAGCATTTCCCAGCGCAATTCGTCGTACTGAACACGGTAATCATAGGCTTTCTTCCAGTCGCCCAGCGCCGCATACAACTTGCCGAAGTCTTTCAATGACCGCTGTCTGAACTTTTTGTCACCGGTTTCCTCCGCAATTTTTGCGTACCGAAATGTGTATTTTAACGCTTCCCGGTACTTTCCCTGTCCGTAAAGCACATCCCCGATACTGTTGTACACGCGCATCAATTCCAGGGGATTATCCATACCCTCCTGTATTTTCAAACCTCTCCGGAGGCAATCCATCGCTTTTTCATAGTCTTTAAGGTGTTTGTACGCCACCCCCATATTATTGTATATCTCGGCAACACCAGCCAGATCACCGGCCGAATCCCTGATTTTCAAAGCCTGCTCAAAGTAGCCCAGGGCCACCCGGGAGGAGTCATCACTCTTGAGCTCATCCAGGGCGTTGGCCAGATCGTTCAGGGCTGTAGCCAGTGATTCAGGATCATTTATTTTTTGCCTGATACGCAAAGCATCGCGGTAGTTCTCCACGGCCATGTCATAAAGCTCCATCTCCATACGAATATGCCCGATATTGGTATAAACACGCGCCAGCGCAATACTGTCAGAACGGGTATCGTAAATTCTCAGAGCAGCATAAGCCTGATCGTAAGCCTCCGGTAAAAGTCCCATATTCTCAAACAGGCTGCCCAGATTCAGATGTGCCCGGGCAATGCGGATTGAATCTCCAAGCTCCTCGGCAATACGGAGACTCGCCTTCCGCTCGGCAAGTGCTTCCATCAATTTTCCCTGATTCTCGTAAACATTACCCAGGTTGTTGTGGATAGAAGCCACACCAAGCCTGTCGCCGGTTTCCTCGCGTATTCTCCTGGCTTTCAGGTAGTATTCAACAGCTCTTTCTGTACTGTCGCGCACCTCCTCGGCAACCCCCATCGTATTCCAGGCTGCCGCCTCTCCTTTTCTGTAACCCAGTTGCTGCGCCAGTTGAACGGCCTCCCGTGTCAGTGAAAGTGCCTCTTCAGGATTGTCATCCACAATCTCCCAGGCATAGTCGGAAAGCAACGACACACGGTGCGTGTCACGGGGCGCACTTCCCAATAACAGCTTCAGCGAATCTGCTCTCCCAGACTGTGCCTGTATCCGAACCGAAACAACCAGAATGAATGCGAGGATATGACAAAACCGATACTTCATGGCTCAAAATTAGAGAAACGATGTGTTTTAACTAATATTTCAGGACAACTTGAACCTTACTTTTATATACCGTGTTTAATTTTGCCGTCGTACTCCGACCTTTTTGTTTCACCAACCAAACCACACCTCATATATGTACCCGATTGCTCTCACAACTCCAATGGCCAGGGATCTCACCGATTCTGGCTTCGAAGCACTGCCTGATGCAAATGCCGTCACAAGTCTGATGGAAAATCAGAAGGGAACCGCACTGGTAGTTATCAACAGTGTATGCGGATGCGCTGCCGCCATGGCTCGCCCCGGTGCCAAACTGTCGCTCCAGAACGAAAATCGCCCGGACAAGCTTTACACCGTGTTTGCAGGCGTAGATACCGATGCGACCGCCAAAATGCGCGAATATCTGCTGCCCTATCCCCCGTCCTCGCCAAGTATCGCCCTGTTCAGAGACGGGCAGCTGGTACACTTTCTCGAACGCCGCCATATCGAAGGCCGCAGCGCCCAGATTATCTCGGATAACCTCCGCGCAGCGTACGATACCTACTGCCAGTAAGGCTCAAAAGAAACTCCATGACACCGGACAATCGCAATCTTCTGGATGAACTTCGTCGGCCGGAAGCCGGTACCATGGAGTTTCTTTATACCCGGTTCAGAAAACCGGCCTGCAGGGCAGTGGAAGGAGCCGGCGGATCTCATGCCGACGGAAACACTTTCTTCAGGGTAGCTGTCATCCATGCCTGTATTCTGGCCGGCCGGGATGAACTGCCGGAGACTCCGGACTGGGGCGTGTTCCTGACAAATCTGGCAGAAGCTCACTTCCGCGACTGGGCCAGTGAACGAAATCTGGAGACCAGTCTGGCAAACCCCGCCGCAGAAGAATTTTTACCCGATGAAAATTCCAGGGTCCATACACGAAAACTGATCCGCGCAAGACGACAGTGGCAAAAACTGGACAAGAAATGCCGGGAAGAAGTGCTGTCGGCCTCAAAAAACGGAGATTATTCCGTTGCCACCCCCTGTATTAATGTTTACCTGAAGTCTGTACCCGATCTCCTTCCCCCGGATAATCAGACCGCCCTGCCTGATGTGGCTGTCTACGCGCTGACAAACGAGGACTTCAACCGGATTTTACTGACTGTTGATCGGCATGAAGCCAGTCTGGCGCTCAATCAAAGCGCAACCAAACCGGCCGAGAGGAGGAAAAACAGGACTATCGCCGCCGTGGTTCTTCTCTCTGCTGCTCTCATCGCTGTTTGGGCGTACTTTTCTGAACCAAAATCGGCAGAAGCAATATTCAATGAAAACTACGCACCCCCGGCAAGTATCCTGCTAGACCGTGCAGAAAGGGCCGCCAGAGATTCTGTAGCTATCTCTCTGCCCGCCGAATGTGAACAGACTTTGACGGAGGCTGATATTTTTTTCAAACAGAAAAACTGGGAAGAGGCTATCGGAACGCTCATTCTGATGGCGGATAATGAAAATGATGTCTGCAAATCCGACGCGCTTTTTTACATGGCTATAGCGGGTCTCCAGCTGGAAAACCCCGAGCTTTCGCTGGAGTGTTTGTCCAAAATAAGTGACATCGAACGATATGGCGAGGATTTGTACTGGTATCAGGCCCTCGCTTTCGTAAAAATTGCAGCCGAAAGACCGGGCAAGCGAAGCCTCGCCCGAAAAGCCGTCGAACGGGCTCGCTCAAACACTGTTATTCCCGAAAGAAAAGCCAGGGCTGAGAAAATGCTGTCTGAGCTCGGCGAATAAACCCAGCCAGTATGTCTGCCGGTATCTACATAGACAACAGTCCCGTTTTCACAGGGCATATCTCCGAATTGCTTCCTGTATGGCTCCGGTCAAAGGATTTCTCCTCTATATTTGTATTGTCGGATAACAATACAAACAGGCTGTGCTATAGTTACCTGCAAAAATCACTGGAAGAATACGCTCCGGTTCACGCATTCGTCATAGAACCAGGAGAACACCGGAAAAACCTCGAAACCTGCTCTCTGATCTGGTCGGAAATGAAAAATGCCGGCCTCGACAGGAAATCGCTGATCGTTAACCTCGGCGGTGGTGTAATCGGTGATATGGGCGGATTTTGCGCAGCAGCCTGGAAAAGAGGGGTTGAATTCATCCAGATTCCAACCACTTTGCTGGCTATGACCGATGCCGCTATCGGAGGGAAGACGGGTATTGACTTCGATGGTATCAAAAATACAATAGGCGTCATCAAACAGCCCGCCGCAGTGTTTATTGATCCGGTTTTCCTGAAAACACTGCCCGACAGGGAGCTCAGAAGTGGTATGGCAGAAGTTTTAAAGCACGCCGCTATATCCGGGGAACTCTCGTCGGGATGGGTGGACGCTCTGGTGCAATTTGAATCCTCCGGGCCTGACTGGATCGAAATTCTGACCAGGTCGGTGTCCGTAAAAACAGATATTGTCAGGGAGGATCCGGATGAAAAAGGGATCCGAATGCTCCTGAATATGGGCCACACCATCGGCCATGCCATCGAAAGCACATTCCTCAACACCAGTCAGCCGCTGACACACGGAGAGGCCATTGCCGTGGGAATGATTTGTGAGTCGCATATCGCACAATCGCATAATATCGCTGTCCCCGACATGGATCTGCTCTCCCGCTATCTCCTGAAAATTTATGATCTGCCCCGAATAACAGACGGAACGACAGAGAAACTGTGGGCTTTGATGCTGCAGGATAAAAAAAACGCGTCAGGCAATGTACGGATTACATTGCCTGACGCACCCCGCTCCATGCAGATACTGAATATCTCCAGATCTGATCTGGACGACAGTATAGCATATTACAACAGCCTTATTTGAGCTCTTTCGGCTTTACCAC